>NZ_JBQCLK010000034.1:0-71375 GCF_051966115.1 Paenibacillus sp. SAFN-117 | reverse complement strand
TAACAGTCAGAGGGACTAGAGAGAGATAATGACGGCCAAACAGAAACTGAGTAAACGGGATAACAGTCAGAGGGACTAGAGAGAGATAATGACGGCTAAACAGAAACTGAGTAAACGGGATAACAATCAGAGGGACTGGAGAGAGATAATGATGGCCTAACAGGTCCTGAGTAAACGGGATAACAACCAAAAGAGGGGATAGAGATGACGAAGTTGCAGATAAAGACTGAGCGAATGGGATAACAATCAGAGGGACTGCAGAGAGATAATGACAGTCAAAGGTTCTAGAAAGAGATTTTAGGTGAGAGGAGGGAGGAAAACAGAGGAACAAACAGAGGAACAAGAGAGATATTTCGTGACGGTGGTTTCAAGGAAGCCTAACAAAAAAACGGGTATGAGGCTGCCCAAAAACAAATATAACTATTCATTCCCGAATGGGATGAATGTTCTTTGATAAAATAAAGGAGTAGTTTTATAATAATGAAGCTGATGGCTCATGATGATTTCGGAGGAAACTTATATGGAACTTATACAGAAAGCCGTTTTGGTCGGCGTTAACCTTAATCAACATACCGATTTTGAGTATTCCATGCAGGAATTGGCCAATCTGGCGGCCGCATGCCACGTGGAGGTAGTGGGGGAACTGACCCAAAATTTAACTCGTGTGAACCCTTCCCATTACATTGGGACCGGGAAAATTCAAGATGTGCTTTCTCTGATTGCGGAGAAGGACGCCAACATGGTGATTTTTAACGATGAACTCTCCCCATCGCAAATTCGTAATTTGGAAGCAGATCTTGATTGCAAGGTGATTGACCGGACTTTGCTTATATTGGACATTTTTGCAGAACGTGCGAAGACGAAAGAAGCACAGCTGCAGGTAGAGGTTGCCCAATTATCGTATATGCTTCCCCGCCTCATCGGATTAAGAAATTCGTTGGGAAGGCAGAGCGGGGGAGTAGGAACGAGAAACAGGGGGGCCGGAGAAACTAAGCTGGAGCTGGACCGCAGAAGGATTGAGGAGAGAATATCCGCTCTTAACAAAGAATTGGAATCGCTTGTCGCTCATCGACAAACCCAACGGAAGCAGCGCCGCAAAAATGAAATTCCGGTTGTTTCGTTGGTAGGCTATACCAATGCCGGGAAGTCGACGATTATGAATGCCATGGTGGAGTTGTTTAGCCCTTCTGCCGAGAATAAACAGGTTTTTGAGAAGGATATGCTGTTTGCCACTCTGGATACTTCAATTCGCAACATTACCCTTCAGGATAATAAATCTTTCTTGCTGACGGATACGGTCGGATTTGTGAGCAAGCTGCCGCATCATCTGGTCAAAGCCTTTCGTTCTACGCTGGAAGAGGCCGCCGAAGCCGACTTGCTCATTCACGTGGTGGATTACTCCAACCCTTACTACGAGCAGTTAATAAATATAACTAATGAAACCTTAAAGCAAATAGGCGTAAAGGACGTCCCGACAATTTATGCCTACAATAAAGCCGATTTAACGCAAAAAAAGGTTCCCGACGTGCAGGCGGAGGCGGTGTATTTATCCGCTAAACAGAGAATAGGCATAGAAGAACTGGTCGGATTGATCGGTAGTCATATTTTTAAAGATTACGTCTCCTGTGTCATGCTGATTCCATATGATCAGGGCCAGCTTGTTTCTTATTTCAATGAAAAGGCGCATGTACTTGCCACCGAATACGAGCAGGAAGGAACCAAATTGACTCTGGAATGCAAGAAGGCTGATTGGGATAAGTATCTGCATTATGTCATCTCTGAAGAATAATACCAGATTCGGAGTTGACAGAAACCAAGGCAAGATGGGGCGAATAGGAGTTTATGAGGAGTACGGTAAGAGGAAGATAAAGGGTTAGGGACAAGAGAAAATTGAGAAGATGGGAAAAGAAAGATAGAGGTTAGGGACAAGAGAAGATTGAGAAGATGGGAAAAGAAAGATAGAGGTTAGGGACAAGAGAAGATTGAGAAGACGGGAAAAGAAAGGTAGAGGGTCAGGTACAAGGGAAGATAGAGAAGATGGGAAAAGAAAGATAGAGGTTAGGGACAAGAGAAGATTGAGAAGACGGGAAAAGAAAGATAGAGGGTCAGGTACAAGGGAAGATAGAAAAGATGAGAAAAGAAAGGTTGAGGGTTAGGGACAAGAGAAAATTGAGAAGATGGGAAAAGAAAGATGGAGGGTCAGGGGCAAGAGAAGATTGAGAAGATGAGAAAAGAAAGATAGAGGTTAGAGACAAGAGAAGATTGAGAAGACGGGAAGAGAAAGATAGAGAAGATGGGAGAAGAAGAACAGGGAGGATGCTGTAAAGCTGCATCCTCCCTTGAACATCCTAACTGTCCATCCGTCGCGTGTTATGAAGGTTCACGGGATGGTGTAGATTTCGTGCTGATTTATTTTTTATAAATGTCGTACCCTTGCGTTGTATAACTGTCCTTTAATTGTTGAATTGATGAAGAGCTGCTGAAGCTGATGCTTTGCAGATGACTGCCGCTTGGATCCAGCGCTTTAACCTGGATGCTGTAAAATGGAACCTGGCGTGCCTGCAAAGTGTTCAGGATGGCCGCCGCTTTATCGATAAATTGTTCCTTGGACAATTTATCGTACTCTTCGCTGAAGGGGCCGAAGGAAATTACATAGCTCAACTTCGCGCTTTCGCTTCTTCTAAGGGCTGTCGCTTTGTTCCGCCTCTCGGGATCATATGAAAGATGATAGTATCGGTCGTTGATTTCATCTTCTGTTATGTTAAGCTCCGATGCCGGCTTTGCATCGATTGCCACGGGAGAGAAGTCGATCGCGGCGGTTATTTCGGTCTTCATGTCTGCGCTTCTTTCGTACAAGAATAGCGACTCCAGCACGTATTTATAGTAGTCATCGACCTGCCCATCAGGATCAAAGCCGATTGTCGCAGTCTGCCGGACTCCATTCAATACATACTCAAATTGTCCATAGTGCCGTTTGTCTTTGAAGTTAAACACAACTCCCTTGAAGCTCAACACCCCTTCTTCATAGGTCTTATTTACGTAATCCTTGCTTTTGACCATCGCTTGGACATAGCCGACAGGGTTGCCGCTTAGAGAAAAGAAGGCCATACAGCTTGCGAACAACAGGGCGGCAGATATGATCCAAAAAACGGTTCTCCATATTTTCCCAATTTTGCTTTTGATCAATACGGCAGCAAGGACGCCGGTGATGGATGTAAGGAAAGTCATCACTGTGAAGAAAGGAATATAACTGGAGGAGTGGTTCTCGCTTAATAATCCACCTATGATTCCAAATCCGATGGAAGATAACAGAATCGGCCACGATTTGCCATAATACAGTCTGCAAACAAAAGGGACGAGGATCAGGAAAGGGATCGTAGACAAAAACTGAACCCCGGCGCCATGAATAATACTGGACATAAGCATGGCCATCATCACTCCGGCCAGCTTGATCTTCTGCTGATACCCCGCAAGCTGCCCCATTAATCTATCCAACTGTTTGTCATCCGGCTGGATTGCTTTCTGTTCCTCATAATCCTGCTTGATCATTTCATAATAGCTTCTGCATTCCGCACATTCCGTAATATGATTTTTTACCAGTTCCGCACTATCTTCGTTAGCCAGCTCTTCTACATACAAAGGAATTAAGTCTTTGACCAAATTACAGGTTTTCATAAGCGTACTCCTTCCTGAGCTTTTCTTTGGTGCGGTAATAGTTGACCCGGCAATAATTTTCCGTTCTTCCTATCCTAAGAGCGATTTCCTTGAAGGATAGTCCGTCGATCAGCCTTAATCGCATGATTTCGTTGTGAGGAGGCTCTAAATCATTAATCGTTGCCAGGATTTGCTCTGCCAGCAGCTTGTCGCTGAAGTCATTATGCGTGGCCCATGCCGCGCCTTCCAGGGCATCCAGATCGACTTGCATCTTATTTTTTCTGAAATGCCTATACAGTTGATGCTTTGCTATGCCGAACAGCCAGGTTTTGATGGAGGAGCGGCTCTTATACGTTTCGAGGCTTTTCATAGCTTCCACGAACGTATTCTGAACAATGTCATCAATATGGTCCGGATTCCGGCAATGCTTTGCCACAAACCGATACAGCTCGTGATAATAAACGAGATATATCTGTTTTATGTGATCATACATGCACACACCTCTTCGTCGCTGAGCTTCTTTAATGCCCTATCTGCTTGTTGCAAAAAACCATCGTTCGCTCCCTGATTCCCTATAAACGACTGGTTGAACAAGCTTATAATTATTAGTGCCAGTTTACTATCGTTTTGTTACACCTGCAGAGAAAAATATAGATTATTTTTCTGCGCGATCAAGAATTCGGCCAGTGGAGGAAGTTTGTCGAGGTAAGGAGCTTGGGGACAACCGGATTATTTTGATGCTAATATCGCCGCCTTCAGATGACATTGTCTAATAAAATTCCGACATTCTGGTAATAATCGGGAAGTATGGAATGAACTAGACATGATCTCGAAGGAGGTACTATTTTGAAGCGAAAACCATTCAACCAAAAACATTTAATCGCTGTTTTAATGCTTGGGACGATTTTGTTCGGCGTGGTGTCCTTAGCTTATGTATGGAAAATCAATGCGGTTGAGACAGCCCAGCCGGTTTCGGCAGATGAACCGCTTGTTAAACTGTACGATACCCGCGGCAAAGAAGTCGGTTCGGCCATCTTGACACAGGAGCCGGACGGGGTGCGCTTGCAGCTTAAGGTATCCGGGCTGGCTCCGGGCAAGCATGGCTTCCATATTCACGAGAAAGCTTTCGTTCCATTCGATTTCAAGACGGCTGGCGGACATTTCAATCCGGACGGGAAGAAGCACGGGCATTCCAATCCCGATGGCCATCATCTCGGTGACATGCCTAATCTTGAGGTGAAATCGGATGGCACCGCCGAGGCCGACTTACTGCTCAAAGCTGCGACGTTGGAAAAGAGCGGCGCCTATTCCTTGCGGGGCAAATCCATCATCATTCACGCCGATGAAGATGATTATAAGACAGACCCGGCAGGTAACGCCGGAGATCGCTTGGTTGGAGGCAATATCCCGGAATAAAACGGTACTGGAGCTAAAGGATCGTGAAAGGGTAATGGAAAGGAAACGGATATCGGCTCTCCTAATCCGGGCTTTGAAAGTGCATACCATTTTCATATAATGGAAATATCAACAGTTGGCTTCTAAAGAAAATCCGGCACACATAGGCCAGGAAATCATCTGAACTAACGAACCATACTACAGGAGGCATTGCACATGAAAATAGTCGCGATTGTCGGCAGCATTCGTAAGGAGTCCTACAACCGAAAGCTGGCGGAATATGTGCAGAAAAGATACCAAGCGAAAATGGACATAGAGGTTCTGAACATCAAGGATCTTCCTATGTTCAGTGAAGACATAGAAAATGACCCTCCGTCGGAAGTCAAACAATTTCGCGGCAAGGTCGCGGAAGCCGATGCGGTCCTATGGGTCACTCCCGAGTATAACTACTCCATTTCCGGTGTACTGAAGAATGCGATTGACTGGTTATCCCGCGGGGACAAAGTTCTGATCGGCAAACCATCCTGGATCATGGGCGCCTCCATGGGGGCGCTGGGCACGGCTCGTGCTCAAGGGCATTTGCGCGATATTTTATTCTCGCCGGGAGTATCCTCTCCGCTTCTTCCAGGCAACGAAGTATATGTCGGTGCCGTTCATGAGAAAATCGATGCGGCCGGAAATCTGCCCCACGAACCAACCGTTAAGTTTCTGGATACGGTAGTGGACAATTTTATTCAGTGGTTCAACCGCCAATCCCAATTAATGAAACAATAAAATAGACTGTAATGAGATAATGGGATAATGAGATACTTAATCAACGAAGCGCTTTGGCTTGCTTGGCCGGAGCGTTTTTTTTATTTGAACGAAATCGTGAAACGGATAAATCAGCCAAATACGGACTTTAAATGGAGCATAAATATGATTGTGACAGACGGATATGCGAGAGTGTGGTAAAATAAGAAAAATACTAGAAAACGATAACATTCGGAACTAAAAGGCTAGAAATGGAAAGGTGAAAAATGAGAAAGTGAAAAAATAAAACAGGGAGAGATGCAGAATGGCTATTCCCAGACCGGAATATCCGCGGCCGCAATTGAAACGGGAGCAGTGGCTGAACTTGAATGGAGAGTGGGGGTTCGAAATCGATCATGGACGAAGTGGCCGGGAACGCGGCTTGACCAACCCGGAGTATGCTTTGAGCGGCCGTATTCTTGTGCCGTTCTGCCCGGAGAGCTCATTGTCCGGTGTGGAGTATAAGGATTTTATGGCTGGCGTCTGGTACCAGAGGGCCTTTGAAGTCCCTGCCGCCTGGGCGGAGGGGCGGGTGCTCATTCATTTCGGCGCGGTCGACTACGAAGCCGAGGTTTGGATTAACGGGGAATCTGTCGGAAAGCATAGCGGCGGATATACTCCCTTCGCCTTCGACATTACCCGACAATTGCGTGCGGGCGTTAATGTAGTGACGGTATGTGCGGAGGATGATCCGCGGTCAGGCAGGCAGCCCCGCGGCAAGCAATCCTGCCTCTACCGATCCCACGGCTGCGATTACACGCGGACAACGGGCATTTGGCAAACGGTGTGGCTGGAATGTGTTCCCGATATCAGCATTCGCTCCTTGCGTTATTATCCCGATCCGGAGAATGGCTGTCTTCATTTTGAAGCACAGGTCGACGGTTGGAGGAACGGGGTCCGGCTTAAGGCGGAGGCTCTATATGAAGGAAGTTTCGCCGGAGCGGCAGATATCGGAGTGAGCTCCCCGTCGGTCCGCGTTACACTGCCGCTGTCGACTATCCAGCTATGGGAGCCGGGCTGCGGAAGGCTGTATGACTTGAAGCTGACGCTATCGGACGAATCCGGCAAAGAGTTGGATAGCGTATCCTCCTATTTCGGACTGCGCACGCTTCGACTTGACAGTCATGCCATGCGCATTAACGGCCGGGCTGTCTTCCAGCGGCTGGTGCTCGACCAGGGCTTCTATCCGCAAGGGGTTTACACCGCCCCAACGGATGAAGATTTGCGGCGGGACATCGAGCTTTCGCTTGAACTGGGCTTTAACGGCGCCAGATTGCATGAGAAGCTGTTCGAGCCGCGGTATCTGTACTGGGCCGACCGGCTCGGATATTTGGTCTGGGGCGAGTATGGCAATTGGGGCCTTAACATTTCCGGAGGTAAGGGGCTCTCGACCATGCTTTCCGAATGGTTGGAAGCGGTGGAACGGGACTTCAATCATCCGTCTGTTATCGGCTGGTGCCCGTTCAACGAAACCTGGGATACGGAATGGGGTAAGCAGGACGATTCCACCTTGCGCAGCATCTACCGAATGACGAAGGCGTTGGATCCGACACGCCCGGTTATAGATACAAGCGGGAATTATCATGTGGAGACGGACATTTTCGATGTGCATGACTATGAGCAGGACCCGGAAGTTTTTCGCGCCCATTACGAGCCGATGAAGACGGGCGGCCCGGTCTTTAATGCTTTTCCGGAACGGCAGAAGTACCGCGGGGAGCCCTACTTCGTAAGCGAATACGGGGGAATCTGGTGGAACCCCAACAAAGGCAATGACGATGGCTGGGGGTACGGCAACCGGCCCGCCAGCGAGGAAGAATTCCTGGCCCGGTATGAGGGACTGACCAGCGTTCTGATGGACCATCCGCTGATGCTCGGGTTCTGCTACACTCAATTGTATGATGTCGAGCAGGAGGTTAACGGCCTGTATACGTATGACCGGAGGCCGAAATTTCCGTCCGAAGTCTTCCGGGCCATTCATTCACGACCGGCGGCCATCGAGAGGAAGGATGCGGCGGGAGGACAGTCCCGGTAGAAACCGACTCGAACGGCAGAAGCTTAATAATAGATTGCTCTAATAAAGAACCTCTGAACCGTATGGATGGCGGGAGCAGAGGTTTTTTTGCACGACCCGGACCAACCGGATTTAAACCCAGTCCGCAGATAATGAAATAGTTAAAATATTACAAATGCTTGTCATGAAATTACCATTTCTTTTAACCGAAAAAACGACTAGGATGAAATTGGTAACGCTTTCAAATTCTGAGGAAAAGATTATGGGGAAGGAGGGCAATGATAGATTGTCGGTCCAAAATCTATAAACAGGAGGCGATGATGTATGAGTTCGTATTTCTACAAACAATTACGTGCAAAGCTGTCTGTTATTATGGCCATTATGCTCACGGTCACGATGTTTCCCGTCCCATTCGCCGGTTCCTTGCTCGTCCATGCCGAGGCGGCGGAACCGCCGGCTGAATACACGTACATGTTTATCGATGCCTACTCGGGAGACTCCAATCTCAGGGTGCTCGGGGATATTAACGAGAAGCCGATCACCCGCAAAGTAGATCTGTACGGCACCTCGATCGCGGCGGATGCCGTCGGCCAGTCTCGCTCCTTCGAGTTTGATGTACCGCGGACAGGCTATTACTTGCTGGAATTTCAAGGCTATCTCTATAAAGCCGCCGGAAATGGCGACCTCTTCATCGACGAAGAGAGGATAGGCCGGTATGATTTCTATGATCCGGGAAGCATGTTCGGACCGACCGTTCCTTTGAAAACCGTTTATCTGACCGAAGGGACGCACACCATCACCTTCCAGGTGGCGGGACGCAATCCGATGGCGGATAAAGGCTCTAATTATTCCTTGTATCCATATAAATTTTCACTGATTGAACAGGAAGGGCTTCCTTCTCTGCAATTAAGTGTGTCTGCGGCAAAGCAGATATTATTAATGAATGAAACGACGAGCGTGCAGGCATCGGTATATAAATCGGACGGCACGCCGGTTAATCAGACAACGTTCTCTTATGCGAGCGAGAATGATCACATTGCCAGTATTGATGAAAGCGGTTTAATTACCGGATTGGCTGAAGGCTCATCCGTCATTCACGTTCAGGCGGAGGCTGACGGGCTTAAGGCTGTCCAATCATTGAATATTCAAGTGGTGAATGCGCTATTGGAAAGCGTGGAGTTAGGAATGGACGGGGGGCCGCTTCCCTTAATGGGGACGAGGCAGCTCCATGTCAGCGGCATGTTAAGCAATGGCGCCGACGCGGATTTGTCAGGAGCGGAGATGGTCTTTCACAGCTCGGACCCGCAGACGATTCGGGTCGATGAGACCGGTCAGGTCACCGGATTAAAGAAAGGAACGGCGGTCATTCAGGTGCAGGTTACATTGGCGGGCAGAATCGTAAGCGCCGAATTGCCGATCGAGGTGACGGACAGCCGGCTTGCCGGGGTGCAGCTCAAGCTGGATAAGGATGACGTGGTGCAATCCCAGTATGTGAAGGCTTCGGTGGAAGGGGTATTGGATAACGGGGAGAAGGCTGATCTGTCCCAAGCCGAGATTGTATTCACAAGCAGCAATGATCAGGTTTTGCTGAAGAAGACGGAGGGCGGATTTTTCAAGGCAGTCGGTGTAGGGGCGGCAGCGATCACTGTCGATGTCACTTTTGCCGGAGTTACTCAATCTGACGGGGTAACCGTGGAGGTAGGAGAATTGACAAGCTCCAAAACGAGAAGCACCTTCTATACCGAAGAGAAAGTGGCCAATGCGAGGAACAATGTGCAGCAATACGAATGGGCCAAGGGCCACCGGTCGGGAGCGGTGAGCGCGGCGGCCAAATATGTGGAGGCCGGATGGGACTTTCTATGGAAATCCGTTCCCCCTCAAACATTGCCGCGAAGCTATGCGGTCAATCAGCCGCTAGGCAGCCCGGTGTCGGGCAAGGAAATCGATAAATGGGGGAATTATCCGTATAAGGCGGATCCGTTCAACGAACCCTGGAAGCTGATCGATCCGAGCGCGGTAGACGAGAACGGTAAGAACTACCGGTATCCGACGAACGATTTCAAGTCCTATTATGAGAGCGGACTGGATGAACAGGGGATCTTCCGCCGGGAGCTGGCCGACCCTCAATATTTGGTCAATGAGCTTTATCCGGAGAAGGGGGAAACCTGGGGTGTCGACGACGGCTACGGCTGGGTGGATGAGAACGGCAATTACTACACCTTTATATCGTACTATACGCATTGGCATTTGTGGTATAGCAACGGAGTTGTAGTGGATGCGATCAAAGCGCTGCGGGATGCATATATCTTCACCGGGGAAAAGCAGTATGCCCAAGCGGGGATCGTGCTGCTCGACCGGATCGCGGACGTCTACCCCAGTCTTGATTTGCGGGTGTTCGACCGGTCGATCTATTGGCATTCCGACGGAGGAAGGGCCGGCGGCAAGGCGGTCGGTTCCATATGGGAAACGGGACTGGTGAAGGAATTTATCAAGGCCTATGACGCTTTCTTCCCGGCGATGGACGATCCCGAGGTGATGGACGAGGTTCTCGTATTTTTACAGCAGAAGGGCGAGCAGTATAAGCTTTCGTTCAAGGATTCGGCCACGGGAATCCGCAAAAATATCGAGGACGGAATTTTGAAGGAAGTGTATCCGAACGTTAAAAACGCCAATATTTTTGGCAACAACGGCTTCCATCAAAGCGCTTTGGCTTTAGCGGCGGTGGTGTATGATACATTGCCGGAGACGAAGGAATGGCTGGACTTCAATTTCCAGAGCGGCGGTCTGCTATCGAACCCTTACCGGGTAACAGGAGGCAATATTCTGGCCGGACTCGTCAATACGGTAGACCGGGACGGTCACGGCAACGAAGGGTCCCCCGGTTATAATCGTCTGTGGATATCCTCCTTTTTGGAGGTCGCCAACATTCTGGAGGGATATGACAAATATCCGGAAGCGGACTTGTACCAGAATGTGAAATTCCGGAAAATGTTCTCGGCCATGTACCCCTTGACGATGCTGGAGAGGTATACTCCTTCGATCGGGGATACGGCGGCCGCGGGAAATCCCGTGCATGTTCTGGATCTGGCACAGATGATCCGGGCCTACGAAGTGTATAGGGAGCCCATCTTTGCCCAACTGGCCTATTTCTTGAATAACTACAGAGCTTCCGGCATTCATGGCGATGTGTTCACCGAAAATCCGGAGCAGATCGGCAAGGATATCGAAGCGGTGATTGCCGAGATCGGACCGCTTGATTTGGAAAGCACCAACCTGTCCGGCTTCGGGTACGCAGGCTTGCGTGACGGCTTCAAGACCGTGCCTCAGTACGGAGAGAGCCTGTTCTTCATGGATATGGAAGTAATCGAAAGCACAATAGGCTATCGATTCTTCGATTCGAACTCGACGGTTCAGTTGGAAGCCAATGAGCCCGGACATTCGATCACCTTCGCTTTCCCGGTGACGGCGGCCGGCGAATACGATGTGCTGCTGCGTCCGTGGCGCGCTCCTTCCTACGCCAGATATAACGTATACATCGATGATCAATTCGTCAAGGAAGTCGATTTCTTCGGCTCCTCGAAGGAATTGGAGCTGTTGGGCACGTTGACTCTGGAAGAAGGGAAGCACCAAATTTCGTTCCGCTACAGCGGAATAACGGACGGCGCCAGCAATTACAAAATGGGAGTGACCGAGCTCAGGCTGCAGGAACCGCAGGACGACGACCAGCCGGAACCGGTGGACACGCAGCGCGGAATGTGGATGTATTACGGGGTTTCGTCCGGACACGGGCACCGGGATACTCTTAATCTGGGCATTCACGCATTCGGCCTCGACCTGGCGCCCGATCTCGGTTATCCGAAATTTGCCGATGCGGTGGATATGCATCGGGCGCAGTGGATGAACAATACGATCAGCCACAATACGGTGGTCGTTAATAAGAGAAAGATGGCTACACAGGTCGTATCGCTGCCGAAGCATGTGGATCTGAACGGCGGCAGGGTGCAGTTGATCGACGTGGAGGCACCCAAGGTATATCCGCAGACATCGCAATTCCGGCGGACCTCCGCCATGATTCGGGTGGATGGCGACAATTCGTATATCGTCGATTTCTTTAAAGTTCAAGGCGGCAGCGATCATCATTTCAGCTTCCACAGCATGGAAGGGGAGGTGACGACGGAAGGACTCGATCTCATACCTCAGGCGGATGAGAGCGGTCAATATGTCGGCACTTACGCCGGACCGGATGTGCCGTTCGGCCAACGGGTAGACGATGTGGACGGACCGGGGTATATGGGCAGCGGCTTCCACTGGCTGAAGGATGTGGACCGGGCTCAGAATCCGACCGCGCCGTTCAGTGTGGATTGGAATGTGAAAGACACGTGGAATATATACGGCGGCGGGGCCGGAGCGAATACGGACGTTCACCTGCGGCTGACCATGCTGACTCCGCTGGATGATGCGGCGCTGGCCGACGGGTTGCCGCCGGACAACAAGCCGGGGAATCCGAAGGAAATCCGCTATTTCATAGGCCACCGCAGCGGCACTAATCTGGACAGCTTGTTCACTTCCGTTATCGAGCCCTACAAGGGCAGCCGGTTTGTTCAATCGATAGAGAAGGCAGAGGTGCGACAAGGAGAGAATGAAGCGGATGGCAGTAAGGTGCAGGCGGTCAAAGTCGTTCTGGAGAATGGGCGGACCGACTACATCGTCTATTCATTGGATTCCTCGCAGGAATACATTATCGACGATCAATTCCGGTTTCAGGGATTCTTTGGCCTGTACTCGGTCATGGACGGCAAGCAGGAGTATGCGTATGTGCATGACGGCACAGCCATCCGTCCGCTGGATTCCGAGGCGGAGCCCGTCCGGGCCAGGCTGACCGGTACCGTCACCGACTTCACCCGCGAGCTTTCGGTCAGCAATGAGCTCCTGGTAACGATGGATTTAGAGGGGATGCAGCCGGAGGACCTGATCGGCAAGTGGCTGTTTGTCGAGAATGACCAGGTTCGCAACGCCGCTTATCAGATCAGGGGCATCGAAGGGCTGGGCGGCAATCAGTACAGCCTCAAGCTCGGCGATATTACATTGATTCGCTCCTTTGCAAATGTCAATGACTTCAGCAAAGGCTATATATACGATATCGCTCCCGGCGCTGCGTTCGTTATTCCGCTGTCCCATGAGCAAGGTGCTGTACCGGAACCGGTAACTTTGGAAGCGGTAGCCTGGCAGCTGGAGGAATATATTTCTGCCGGCGATATCCTTAAGCCGCTTACCGTTCAACTCCGCAACAGCCTGAAGCAGGCGGCGCATCATTTAGGCAAGCAGCATCTGCCGCAGGCGAGCAAGAGCCTGGAGGATTTCCTCAAGCATATGAATAACCCGGCTCATCGGGACAAAATATCCGAAGCCGCAATGGCTAAGCTTGGTGCGGACGTGCAAACGTTGATCGCGGGCCTGGAATAGCGCGGGGCGGCTTAACGCTGAGAGCAGCGGGTCTGGGCGGAATCGCCCGCGCCTCTCCCGGTGAGCATCGCGGAGCTGCCTGGCGGATCATCAGATCCAGCCGCAAACGGCAAAGTGATAAAAAGTAAACAATACCCCGTCAGGTCATGAACCTTGGCGGGGTATTTTTTTGCAGATTAAGCGTACAAGCTTATTCGGTTCTAATTTAAAACCGGACGTTTTTTGCTGCTAGTGCCTTTTTAATCGGGGGGCTGTGCTAAATAATCCGGTTTTCGATTTTTCTGCACCGCTCAGCACCGGAGATTCTCGTCTTCTGTGAATTCTGTTGGGACAGCCTCGTTACGTCCGCCGGATTGGGGAAAAGACAAGCAAAACTACAGGTCTTTTTCGGAAAAAGCCGCGCAGTGCCTTATTCTAAAACGATAATGCAGGTCCTTGGAGCGGTTTTGTGCGGAATGGCCCCATTTAGAGAAAAAGACCTGCACATTTGAGCGTCTTTCGCCTTCTTTTTGGAAAAAGGCACGATTTTAATGCATTTTTGCTCGTCTTTGCGGCGTGTTTTTTCCGACCCGGGTGCGACGTGCGGCTTTCCCTTGCTCATCAGCAGTCGGATTTTTCCACCTTTTTATCCCGATTTGTACGTGTATTTGCTTTTCTGTTCTTTGTACACTAGGAATCGATGCTTCGTCGAAAGGAAGGTGAAAACATGCGGTACGGCAGAAAAGGGAAAACGCTCGTCAACCATCTGGTGTTTGTCGGACCGGCTTTTATATTCTTTGCTCTCATCGTCGCCATTCCGTTTGTGATGGGGATGATCTATTCGTTTACTTCCTGGAACGGAGTCAGTGGAGAAGTGCAGTGGGTCGGCTTCGAAAATTTCAAAAAGATATTTACGAGCGATAAGCAATTTTTTGCTTCATTCTGGTTTACGATCCGTTTTACGGTTGCGGCTGTCCTGCTATCTAATGTGATCGGTTTCATTCTTGCGTTGCTGTTAACGGGGCCGATCAAAACGAGAAATATGCTGCGGACCGCCTTCTTTTTACCCAATGTCATTGGCGGATTGATTCTCGGTTTTGTCTGGCAGTTTATATTCGTGAAAGGTTTTCCTTCAATTGGGGAGGCCACCGGAATCGGATTTTTCAAGCTCCCTTGGCTGGGGGATGCATCAACGGCGTTCTGGGGTCTGGTCATTGTGTTCGTTTGGCAGATCGGGGGATACCTGATGGTTATCTATGTGGCGGCTCTGCAAAATATCGACGATTCCCTGCTGGAGGCGGCGCGAATAGACGGTGCCAATCGCATGCAGATTTTGTTCAGAATGATTCTCCCGCTCGTTGTTCCGGCTTTTACGGTTTGTTTGTTCCTGACCTTGTCTTGGGCGTTCAAAGTGTTTGATTTGAATCTGGCTCTGACTAACGGCGGGCCGTATGGATCTACGGAATCGGTAGCCATTAACATTTATCAGGAAGCTTTCCAATATAACCGTTATGGACTAGGCACGGCCAAAGCCTTCCTGTTCTTCCTGATCATCGCGCTGGTGACGACCGCTCAAGTTTACTTTACCAAGAAGAGGGAGGTCGAATATTGATGGAAACCCGGTATCGGCCGCGAACGTTCGTTGCCGAAGCACTGTTGATTGTGATCGCCATCATTTATCTTGTTCCCTTCTATTTTGTGCTGCTGAACTCCTTCAAAACATTAGGGGAAATTATGGTGGATACGGCAGCTTGGCCGCAAGCTTTTACACTCAAAAACTTCTCGGCATCGTGGGAGGCGATAGATTTTCCGAAGGTGCTGCTCAATTCCGTCCTCGTCACTTCACTAAGTGTCACGGGAATGGTGATTATCGGGGCGATGGCGGCCTGGAGGCTGGTGCGCTTTCCCGGGAAGGTCAGCACGGTCCTGTTCATTATGTTTATATCGGCGATGGTTATCCCGTTCCAGTCGATTATGATTCCACTGGTCCAACTGACCAAAAATATCGGGTTGATCAACAGCATTCCCGGCCTGATCGTCATCTATTTCGGCTTCGGAGTTTCGTTTACGATCTTCCTGTTCCATGGCTTTGTCAAAAGCGTGCCGTTAGAAGTCGAAGAGGCGGCGATCGTGGACGGCTGCGGCGATCAGCGGTTATTCTGGTCCATCGTCCTCCCGCTGCTTAAACCGATGATCGTGACCGCTTTGATCTTGAACAGCCTTTGGATATGGAATGACTTCCTGCTGCCTCTGCTGATGCTGCAGGATCGGGAATTGCGCACCATTCCGATAGCGCTCTATTCCTTTTTTGCCCAATATTCCAAGAAGTGGGATTTGGCTATGGCAACCTTGACCATGTCGGCAGCGCCCATCATCCTTTTGTTTCTCAGTTTGCAAAAATATATCATTAAAGGGATCGCTGCGGGTTCAGTCAAGGGATGATCATAGATTATAATGATGAGGAGAGGGGATCGCAGGTGAAAAAATATTTGGCAATCGCTGTCGTCCTGGTTCTAATGGGGACCTTGTTCGCCGGATGTGCAGGAGGCGCGAACAATAGCGCGGGGGACGGCACCAAGCAAGAGGAAGGACAGAAGGGCTCCGGCAAGAAGAAGGAGCTTACCGTGTTCCACTTTAAAGTCAATATCGACAAGGAATTTCAAGAGCTGCTTAATGTCTATAATGAGCAGCATCCGGATGTTAATGTAAGGCAGGAGGTTATCGGCGGCAGCACGGACTGGCGCGCCCTGCTCAAAACCCGCTTCGCCGGGGGAGAGGGTCCAGACATCTTCGTTGTGGAAGGCTTGTCCCAATTGGAAACCTGGAAGAATCAGGTCGTAGACCTGTCCGGGGAGCCATGGGCAGAGAAAGCGTTCGAGACGGCCAAGGCCGGTGCGATGCTGGACGGGAAGTTGCTGGCTATGCCTTACAATATCGAAGGCTATGGATTGGTTTATAACAAAGATATATTCAAGCAGTTGAACATCGAGCCTCCGAAGACGCTATCCGAGCTGCGTGAGGCCGCAAGAACGCTCAAGGAAGCAGGATACATTCCGTTTGCCACGGGATTCGGGGAATGGTGGGTCATCGGAATTCATCTGATGAATGTCGCCTTTGCACATCAGCCGGATCAGGATGCTTTCCTGCAAGGCTTGAATGACGGGTCCGCCCATTTTGCAGACAATCCGGTCTTCCAGCAGTTTAAGGACTTGTTCGACACGATCATTGAATACGGCGATCCGAATCCGTTGACCAATGATTACAACACGCAAGTATCGTTGTTTGCCACCGGCAAGGCCGCGATGATGCAGCAGGGCAACTGGATGGAGCCGCAAGTATTCGAAATCAATCCGGACATGAATATGGGACTGCTGCCCATTCCGATTAACGATGATGCGGAAGCGATGGATAAGCTTCATGTCGGAGTTCCGTTCAACTGGGTCATCAACAAGGATTCCAAAAATATTGATGAAGCCAAGCAATTCTTGAATTGGCTCGTGACCGATGAAACGGCACAGAGCTATATGACCGAGAAGTTTCTGTTCATCCCTGCTTATAATCATATCGAAGCCGACAATCTCAAAGGCTTGTCGCAGGATGTTATGAATTACTCCAAAGCCGGTAAGACATTGCCGTGGGTATTCCCCAAATGGCCTGAAGGGGTAGATAATCAGTTCAGTTCGGCCATGCAAGGCTATGTAGGCAAGCAAAACAGCTACGAGGAAATGCTGAAGCAAATCCAGTCCTCCTGGGATGAGTTGAAAAAATAAGGAGCCCCTGGGTCTTCATCAGGCTGTATCAAGAGAAAACATGCCCATTCCATCTATGGATACATGGCGCATGTTTTCCCTCGTTTTACGAAAAGGATGATCTGACATGCTTCGTTCGAGTATTCGCAACAAGTTAATAGCTCTCTTGCTTCTGGTAGTGGTGATTCCTTCGGGTATCTCCATTCTGCTGACTTATCTCCATACGGTAAAATCGACGCGGGAGCAAACCATACAGGAAAATATGCGCCTTCTGTACCAGGGCAAGAACAATATCGAGAATTATTTGGAAATAGTAGACCGACTGACGCTCTCCGTCTACAAGCATCCGGATTTCATGAACGTGCTGACGACGGGAAACCGGATGAATGATTATGAAAGCATCCAAACGATCAAAAAAATACTGTCCTCAATGTATCACTTCAATGATGATATTGAGCAGGTTTTCTTGTATTTGGACAAAAGGCAGCAGGCGTACTCGGTCTCCAAAAAATATGTGTTTAACGCCAAGCATCTGGACATCCGCGAGCACCCGGTGTTCGAGCCTGCGTCCGCAACCCGGGGTCATTCCTGGCTGGAGCCCCCGCATGTCATGACCCATTACGGAATCGGCGGACAGATTGTCGACAATCCATCCATGGTGTTCAGCCTTCACCGATTGCTGGCGAATTACCCGGATAAGACGCCGCTAGGCTATTTATCGATCGATTTTAGTACAGAGACGGTCCATCAGTTAAGCGAGCATCTGTACGATGAGGACAAGGAGCAGTTGTTTCTGGTGGCGCCGGGCGGGGTGGTGTTCTTCTCATCCGGTGAAGCCGATGAATCCGGCGAGTCGGCCGGGATGGGAGAATGGCTGAGGGCGGTTGAAAACGCTTCGACAGATAGCGGTTATCTCCATTGGCGCGATGACGAATTCAACGGAGTGATTTTCTTTGAGAAGCTGTCCGAGTCCGTAGGCGGATTGTATTTGGTCAAAAGAATACCGAACGAGGTCATGTTCGAGAGTGCGCAGAAGATGATCCGGATGAATATTGCCATCGGCTGCATTATGCTCGTTCTGGTCATTGCCGCGACGACGCTCGTCACCTTCCGCATCACCTCGCCGATTCGCATCCTGCTTCGCACCATCCGCCGTGTAGAGAAGGGGGATATGGATGTGGACTTCGGGGTGCAGAGCCGGGATGAAATCGGCCTGTTAAGTTTGCGCTTCCAATCCATGATCCATACGATCAAGCATTTGCTTATGCGCGAGCAGCGGCTGGAGCTGCAGAACCGAACGAATCAGTTGAAGGTGCTGCAATCGCAGATCAACCCTCATTTTCTGCATAATGCCCTGCAGTCGATAGGCTCGCTGGCGGTGGACAAAGGAGCGCCCGAGGTGTATAAGCTCCTACGTTCCCTATCCTCCATCATGCGTTACAGCATGGAGACAGAGGAAAATCTGGTTCCGCTGTCCAAGGAAATAGAGCATGTGCTGGCTTATCTGCACCTGCAGCAGGAGCGGTTCGGAGAACGGCTGTCCGTCGAGGTACAGATCGATGATAGGGCCAGAAGCTGCATCGTGCCCAAGATGATTCTGCAGCCAATCGTCGAAAATTACTTCAAGCACGGCTTCCAAGCTTCCAAAAAGGCCGGGAGCCTGCAGCTGGAAGCGGCTTTGCACGAGAGCGGGGAGCTGCAATTGATGGTGCGGGATAACGGTCCCGGTCTGACGGAGACGGACCTTAACCGTTTGCAGAAAGGACTGAACGAAAACCATCTCGGACATGAGCTGAAAGGAATGGGACTGACGAATACGAATAACCGTCTGAAGCTCTATTTCGGGGCAAGGGCTCGTCTTCGCCTTGAACCGACGCCGGGCGGGGGATTGACCGTTTGGCTGATACTCCCGGCCATTACGGATGCATCCGAGCTGGAAGGAGGGATGAACGATGAAGGTGCTGCTGATCGATGATGAACGGCATGCCCGTTCCGTCTTGAAGAAGATGGTGGATTGGAGCGCAGCAGGAGTAGCCACACTTTTGGAAGCGTCTGACGGGGAGGAGGCCATAGCTGTCATCGAACGGGAAAGGCCGCAGATCATCCTTACGGATATGCGTATGCCCGGCAAGGACGGGGTTTCGCTGCTGGAATGGCTGGACACCTGTCCTTATCCTCACAAAACGATCGTCATCAGCGCTTATAGCGAGTACCATTATATGCAGCAAACGATCCGATACGGAGGCTTCGATTATTTGGTCAAGCCGGTGGACCCGGAGGAGGTTGCGGAGAGAGTACGGAAAGCGGCGGAGGAGTGGCGGGAGGAAGAACGGGAACGGCTGGAGAGCATCGAGAATCGGATTCGGGTGAACGAAGTCACCCCGCTCTACTGGGCCCATGCTTTTGCCCAATATGCCAAACAACCGGATAACGGGTCCGTATTGTTAACCCGCCTGCAAAGCGAATTCGGTTTTGTTCCCGGACAAACTCGGGGCCGGGTCGGGCTGATCGCTTTCGAGCCGGCTGCCGAGAGGGTGCGGGAGAAATTTCGCGACCGTGTCGATTTGCTCAGGTTTGCGGTGGAGAATATCGTCAACGAAATGATCGGTTTCCCGGAGAAGGGGCTTGCCTTTGCCATGCTCGGGGAGGAGGGCTTCGTGCAAATCTTGATGAAGGATACGGGCATCGAGTCTCTATGGTTAGGTAAAATAGGTGCCGCTGTGCGCAGGATTCTGGGCGTGGAGATCGAGATCATTCTTGGCGAGGAAGGGCCTTTTCCCGGTTTTCTGCAAGAGATCGGTTCCCCGCTTATAGATATTTACATGCATCGCAATTTGCTGAAGCCCCGTACGGAATACGTATATACCCGAGCGGATATGGAGGAAATGAAGGGCAGGCCGCTTACGGAAGGCGGAGACTTGAAGGCCGCCGTTCTGGGCGGAAATGAATATGCTATCCGGCAGCATATCGACTCCCTGATGAGCTCGCTGGAGCAAGGGGGAGGAACGCTCCAGCGCAAGCAAATCGCGATTTGGGAGAAGGAGCTGGATTTGCTGCGGGAGCAGTTGTCAGAGCAGGAAGCGGAGAGCACCCGTCCGCTGGTTTATTGGGCGGAAGACGGGTGGTTCTCTCTGCCCCGATTAAGAGCCGATTTGCTGAACCGGCTTTTGGAGCTGGCCGGACGCGTGTCTGCCGAACGTGAATCGGGGTATAAAGTGATCAAGCAGGTGCGGGAATATATCGACGAACATTACGGAACGCCGGTCACTTTGCAGGAGCTGGCCAGCAAGTTCAGGCTCCATCCCGATTTGCTTGCCAGGCATTTCAAGAGAGAAACCGGCCATAATCTCAAGGATTACTTGACCCGATTGCGCATGGACAAAGCCAAGACCTTGCTGTCCGGCCATACCTTAAGGGTGCATGAAGTTGCAGAGGCCGTCGGCTTCGCCGATGAGAAATATTTCAGCAAGGCGTTCAAAAAACATGTCGGCCTCACTCCAAGCGAATATAGAAAACGCCGCGGAAACGGCGGCTGATGCAGGCGGTATCCAGGGATATGGAAGGGATTGCCAATCGGTTTTATCCCTATCTGCCAGCCCGGTCTGACGTGGCGCTTAGCGGTTCGGTGCGGTTCGGCTCGGCTCGGTGATTCCGTGGTTCGGTTCTGAATTTCTGCTCTTTTGACTGGTATCCCCTTTAATCAGGAGCGACTCGAAATCCGACAGGCCAAAGTTTTTGGTTCGGGATTCTCTCGTCCAATAAATGAGATAACGAACACGACATACCGGTAAAAGATCACCCCATGTATCTGGATTCTGAGCAGAGGGGATAACAGTCCAAAGCCCGAAGCGAAGATTGATTGATCTGATAGGGTTGATTGAAGGGGAATCACATCGCGCAATTTAGAAATGCGGTTGTATTTGCGAGACTCTTATCTCCAAGGAACGGATGTCCGGGAAGCCGGGGAATCGGGAGTACTCCTTCCATGGGTTATTCCTTATAAGCAGGGATGCCGAGCAGTTCCGGCAGAGAGGCGAAGGAATACCCTTGTTTTCTCAACGTTTCAATAGTGTAGGGGAGAGCATTGACGGTGTTCTGAAGATTTCCTCCTGTACCGATGGCACTATGCTGCAGGATAATAGCGCCGGGCCGCGCATGCGAAAGAATATTGGTGGCGACCTGCTCCGCCGTTAATCCCGACCAGTCAAGACTGTCAACATTCCACAGAATTATTTTGTATTTCAGGGCCATGGCCGTTTTAATCAACGGATCGCTTAACGCACCGTAGGGAGGACGGAGCAGCGCCGTTTTCCTTCCGGTCAAACGGTTGATTTCGCTCTCGGTCCGGAGGATTTCATTCCTCACCTCGTTAACCGGCAGCTTGCTCAGATCCGGATGATTCCACGAATGATTCCCGACGACATGCCCTTCTCTTACGATGCGTTTCAGAGAATCCGGATATTTCTGAATCCGCCATCCGACACAGAAGAAGGCCGCTTTCACCTTATGATCCCGCAGCACATCGAGAACCTGCGGCGTCCATGTTTCATCCGGCCCATCGTCATAGGTGAGGGCGATCTTCTTCACCGCCGGACCGTGCAGGATGACTTCATTCGGATAAAGGGCGGACCAGTCTATTAACTGCGGCTGAGGAGGCCGTTCTTGCGCGCTCTCCGGTCCTCCGGCATGTTCCTCCGGAATTCGATACCCTCCATGTAGGGGAACCATAGGATGACCGACAATATAAGGATAGTACGGTAAAGCAGGAGCAGAGGGGGAATAACCGCGCCATAGCCCATGGGGCGCCGGGACTGGGGAACCGGACGTGCCGCAGCAAGGACACGCGGGAACATAATAAAAGGGGTATCGCATGGGTCACCTCTCCTTGATCTCATTCTTATAAGTCTATGCCCGCCGGCTTTTCCACATCCCTGCAATGATATGATGAAGCCGTCTATGCTGCACTTAAGAGGATAGCAATCGTCCAATTAAGTTATCACTAATCATTCGTATATAAAGATCAGCCACAGGGCTGTTGACAAACTTTGTCCCAAGAAAAGCTATCTTTTTAAGCGATTATCGTTTCTCCAAAAAAACCAGAAAGAGAACCCTTGACAATTATATTAAAATCAATTATCTTTAATTCAAGATAATCAAATCCGAGATAAATGAAAGGAGGGAGCATGATGCCGCAATCTTTCGATCCGCATACTTCGGTTTCTTTGAAGCTGTTCATTGTGTTGTCTAAGGCTTACAAAACCATTATGGAGCGGGCGGTTCAGGACATGAAGAAGTATGGTCTGACGCCTACGGAATTTATGATTTTGGAAGTATTGTATATCAAGGGAAAAATTCCTCTGCAGCAAATTGGCGAGAAGATTTTAGTTACAAGCGGGAGTATAACCTACAATATCGACAAGCTTGAAAGCAAAGGACTCTTGCAGCGAATTCCCTGCGACAAGGATCGGAGAGTCATTTATGCGGAAATGACCCGGCGAGGCAAGGAATGGTTTTCCGATATTTTCGATAAGCATGTTGAGGTGGTTGTGTCCATGACGGATGCTCTAAGCATGGATGAAAAAAGAGAGATTACAGAACTGCTGAAGAAGCTGGGTAAAGGAGCCGAAGCCGGATAGCGGGTCTATAGTCTATAAGCTTACGGCGGTGAAGAAGTTATAACGACTGGAGCCATATTTTTTTGCATAATATCTTTAATTCAAGATTATTAATTTCAAATTAAATTTAGGAGGTCATTTATATGACAGCATTAGGACTTTTGATTATTCGTTTGGTTATTGGTTTATTGTTTATCGGACACGGGGCACAGAAGCTTTTTGGCTGGTTCGGTGGTTATGGACCTAAGGGGACGGGCGGCTGGATGGAATCGGTCGGAATCAAGCCCGGCGTGTTAATGGCGGTATTGGCCGGATTGATGGAACTGGTCGGCGGAGCGTTATTCGCCCTAGGTTTTCTCACTCCATTGGCGGCTGCGCTTCTGGTGTTGACCATGCTGGGGGCTATTGTTAAAGTGCACGCTCGCAACGGGCTGTGGTCGACCGCCGACGGTATCGAATATCCGCTTGTGCTGCTGGTAGTGCTCATTGGCGTAGCAATGATCGGCGCAGGCACTTATTCCTTGGATTTTCTGCTTCAATAAGCCGGCAAGTCCCGGAATTTGGTTCGGTGTTTAAGAATGGGGTAAGGGGAGAATATATTCCAAACAGCAGCAGCGGGAACCCGTTCTTCCCCTCCCTACTTCAAGAAAATCAAACAAAAAGGAGAGAGAATTATGTCGTTACAAACGGCTGGAATACACCACATAACTGCTTTTGCCAGAGATCCGCAGGCGAATGTCGATTTTTACGCAGGGGTATTGGGTCTGCGGCTTGTCAAAAAAACAATCAACTTCGACGCCCCCGAGGTATATCATCTTTACTTCGGGGACCAGGCGGGCAGTCCCGGAACGATCATGACCTTCTTTCCATGGCCGAACTCGCGCAGAGGTCGGGTTGGAGGGGGGCAAGTAGGAGTTACCACTTATGTCGTCCCGCCGGGAACGCTGGAATTTTGGGAAAACCGCTTGAAAAGCTTCGGAATCTCCACGGTGAAGCAAACCCGTTTCGGCGAAGAATACGTTCAATTCTCGGACAATGAAGGCCTGCGGCTGGAGCTCGTCGAACGGGAGGAAGGTCCGAACAGCGAATGGTCGTTCGGAGGCATTCCGGCGGAGAAGGCCATCAAAGGCTTTGGCGGAGCCATTCTGTTTAGCACGGATGCGGCCGCAACGAGAAAGACACTGGAACAAACCCTCGGCATGAAAAAGATAGGCGAGGATGTGGGGTATACCCGGTACCGGGCGTCAGGACAGCTCGGCAACATCATCGATGTTCCGCATTCCGACATTGCGATGGGGGCGGGGGGAGCCGGGACGGTACATCATATCGCATGGCGTGCCAAAGATTTCGCGGAGCATGTGGATTGGCGCGTGCTGGCGGAAGAGCAAGGCTATCAACCGACTCCGCTTATCGACCGGCAGTACTTTAATGCGATCTATTTCCGTGAACAAGGCGGAATCCTTTTTGAAATCGCAACGGATCCCCCGGGTTTTGCGCGCGATGAAGCTCCTTCGGCACTGGGAGAAAAATTAATGCTGCCGGAATGGTATGAGCCGTACCGGTCTGAAATTGAAGCGAATTTACCTCCTATTGAAATCAGAGCGATGGAGGGGAAGCAAGAATGAGACATCTTTTTGAACAGGGCTCAAACCCTGAAGCGCCGACGCTCGTACTGTTTCATGGAACGGGAGGTAACGAACGCGATTTGCTCCCGCTGGCGAGGATGATTTCTCCGGAATCGTCCGTGTTGAGCTTACGCGGTAACGTTTTGGAGAACGGAATGCCTCGTTTTTTTAGACGGCTGTCGGAAGGGGTGTTCGATGAGGAGGATCTGATTTTCCGGACAGGCGAGGTTTATCAGTTTTTGCAGCAGGCTTCTGCTCAGTATTCTGTGGACCCTGGCCGGTTAGTAGCCGTCGGTTATTCGAATGGTGCTAATATAGCGGGAAGTCTGCTGTTTCATTATCAGGATGCGCTGCAAGCGGCCATCCTGCATCATCCGATGGTTCCGCGGCGAGGGATTAAGCTTCCTGTTTTATCGGGAATCCCCGTTTTCATTGGCGCCGGCCTCAACGATCCGATTTGCCCGGCAGCCGAAACGGAAGAATTGCAGCAATTGTTAGGCGAAGCCGGTGCGAAAGTAAGTGTTCATTGGGAGCGCTATGGCCATCAGCTTACGGCGACCGAGGTGGAGGCGGCGGCCGCCTGGTTCAAGGAGCAATCGTTATGATTGCTATTGACCCGGAGAGCCGGAATGAGAGGGAGATTTACAAGCTGCTTATCGGCAGTGTTATCCCCAGACCGATTGCTTTCGTAACGACGATGACCCGGGATGGGGTGCTTAACGCGGCGCCGTTCAGCTTCTTCAACATCGTCTCGAGCCAACCGCCGATGCTTTCCATAGCAGTTCAACGCAGCAAGGGAGCCATGAAGGATACGGCGAGGAATGCCATCGACAGGGGGGAGCTTGTCCTGCACATCGTGGACGAGACCAATGTTGAAGCCGTTAATCAAACGGCGGCAAGCTTGCCCCCGGATGAAAGTGAAGTGGCCCTGGCCGGTTTAACGCCGGTAGACAGCGACATTGTATCCGTACCGGGTGTGAAAGAAGCGAAAATCCGAATGGAATGCTCGCTGGAACAAGCGATTCCGCTTGGGGGCCTGGCCGGAACTCCTGCTTGCGATTTGCTGATTGTTCGAGTCGTTCGCTTTCATTTATCAGATAATATTTATAACAATGGTTATATCAACCCCATAGGGTTAAGGCCGGTTAGCCGAATGGCGGGGAATGATTATTCCACGTTAGGCGAGTTGTTTTCCATCGAACGGCCGCAATAACAGAGATAGCTCTATTCGGGGCCGGATCAATAGATCCGGCCCTTATGGCCGTTCGACCTTCTTGACATTTTTACAGGGATCATATAAATTATTTTTGAAAGGAATGAATATTCATTCCGCGAGTTGGGAGGCTGTCAAATGTCAAAAAACAAAAGAATGGATATTTTGGAGGCTGCATTAGAGCTATTTGCCGAACGGGGCTACGACGGGACTACGGTGCCTACGATTGCGGATCAGGCACAGGTGGGAGCCGGCACCATCTATCGCTATTTTGCGAACAAGGAAGTCCTCGTCAACTCGTTGTTTCAAGAATGCATCCAGCAGCTTACCAATACCTTGATGACAAACGTGCCTCCGGCTGCGGCGCCGATCCGCGAACGCTTTAAGCATATTTTCTTCCGTATTAGCGAATATGCAGGCGCTCATGGTCAAGCTTTAACTTTCATCGCTTCCCATTCGGATGCCCCGTTCCTGAATGAGAGCAGCAGAGAGATGTTTGAACAATTTCTGGATTTAATTCGCGGTGTTATAGATGAAGGCAAAGAACAGGGGATGATTTGCCCGCTGCCTTCGAATGCACTGATCGCTATGGTATATGGAGCGATGGTCCAGCTTTTTAATATGATGAAGACCGGAGCACTGGAAGAAACGCCCGGTTTGTTGGCGCAAATTGAAGAATGCTGTTGGAACGCTATTCGTGTTCATTGAATAGCGAAGCTTTTTGCCCGAAACGGAATGAATATTCATTCCGTCCCTGCGTAAAAGTTAACACTTTTGTGAGGGCTGTATACCCCCAGGATACCAGTTCCATACTAACCTTTATCAGGAGGAGAATGCATATGACAACAACGATGATTCCACAACCCAAAACGTTCGGACCGCTTGGCAATCTTCCTTTATTGGATCTCGGTAGTCCGGTCCAATCCTTGGTCAAGCTGGCGGATCAGTATGGGCCTATCTTCAGAATGGATTTGCCCGGGCGGTCGGATTTATTTATATCCAGCCATGAGTTGGTAGCCGATGCTTGCGATGAGTCCCGCTTCGATAAGAAAGTATGGGCACCTTTGCAGAAAGTCCGCGCCTTCACCGGGGACGGATTGTTCACAAGTGAAACGGATGAGCCTAATTGGCATAAGGCGCACAATATTCTGCTGCCCAGCTTCAGTCAAACGGCCATGCGCGGTTATCACGGCATGATGGTCGATATTGCGCTCCAGCTTATTCAGAAATGGGCGCGCCTGAATCCGGATGAGAGTGTTGATGTGCCGGAGGATATGACCCGATTGACGCTGGATACGATCGGTCTGTGTGGGTTCAATTACCGTTTCAACAGCTTCTATCGGGAACAGCCGCATCCTTTCATTACAAGTATGACCAGGGCACTGGGCGAAGCCATGAGTCAGCTGCAGCGCCTGGATATTCAGGATAAGCTGATGGTAATTACCAAACGGCAGTACAAGCATGATATTCAAGCGATGTTCTCCCTGGTCGATAAAATCATTTCCGAGCGCAAAACCCAAGGCTATCAAGGTGGGGAAGATCTGCTTGCACATATGCTGAGCGGCAAGGATCCGGAAACGGGGCAGCCTTTGGACGATGAGAACATCCGATACCAAATCATAACGTTTCTCATTGCCGGGCATGAGACGACAAGCGGGCTATTGTCCTTTGCTCTTTATTTCCTCCTGAAGAACCCGGATAAGCTGCAGAAGGCTTATGAGGAAGTCGATCGCGTTCTAACCGATCCGGTGCCGAGCTATGCTCAGGTTCGCGAACTCAAATATATCCGGATGATTCTGAATGAATCGCTCCGGCTGTGGCCAACCGCTCCTGCTTTCGCCTTGTACGCCAAGGAAGATACGATGCTGGCCGGGAAATATCCAATGAAAAAAGGTGACAGCGTTAACGTGCTGATCCCTAAGCTTCATCGGGACACCTCCGTATGGGGAGAGGATGTCGAAGAGTTTCGCCCGGAACGGTTCGCCGATCCGAGCCAAATTCCTTACGACGCCTATAAGCCGTTCGGGAATGGCCAGCGGGCATGCATCGGGCAGCAGTTTGCCCTGCAAGAAGCGACATTGGTACTGGGAATGGTGCTTAAGCACTTCGAGATTATAGACCATACGAACTATCAGTTGAAAGTGAAGGAAACATTGACGTTAAAGCCGGAAGGCTTCACGTTGCGGGTTCGCCCCCGGGGCGGGCAGGTTTCCTATACTTTCTCCACGGCGGAGACAACGGCACCGGCGGGGAACAAGGGCGAGCAGGAGGTAAAGCCTGCGGTGGAAGCCCATAACACGCCGCTGCTTGTGCTTTACGGATCGAATATGGGCACGGCGGAGGGCATTGCACGAGAGCTCGCGGATACGGCCCGTTATTGGGGCTTCCGCAGCGAGGTGGCTCCATTGAGTGATCGCGTAGGCAAGCTGCCCAAAGAGGGGGCGGTCTTTATCGTCTCGGCATCTTATAATGGGAAGCCGCCAAGCAATGCCCGTGAATTTGTGCAATGGATTGAAGGAGTGGGGCCCGGCGAGCTGGAGGGTGTACGCTATGCGGTGTTCGGCTGCGGAGACCATAACTGGGCCAGCACGTACCAGCAGGTTCCCCGGATTATTGACGAGCAGCTCGCGGCCAAGGGAGCGACACGGTTGGCTGTCCGCGGGGAAGCGGATGCGAGCGGCGATTTCGAGAAGCAGGTCGAGGAATGGAGCGGGAAGATCTGGCCGGAAGTGCTCAGTGCTCTCGGACTGGA
This sequence comes from Paenibacillus sp. SAFN-117, assembly GCF_051966115.1. Lineage (NCBI taxonomy): Bacteria > Bacillati > Bacillota > Bacilli > Caryophanales > Paenibacillaceae > Paenibacillus > Paenibacillus sp. SAFN-117. Next base: position 43,127 of record NZ_JBQCLK010000034.1, on the reverse strand, counting down.
AAACATCAACGTTCCGCAGCAGGAACGAAGCACGCTGACCATGCGGTTCGTCAGCGGTCTTGTAGGAACCCCGATCGCCGACAGCTACGATGCGCTCCTTGCTTCGATAACGGAAAATCGCGAGCTGCAAAGTGAAGACAGCGAACGGAGCACGCGCCATATCGAGATTTCCCTGCCGGAAGGCGTCTCTTACCAGGAAGGGGATCACCTCGGGGTTATCCCTGAGAACGCGCCTGAGCTGGTAGAGCGTGTGCTTCGGCGGTTCGGGCTGAATGCCAGCGACCATCTTATTATTAGCGCGAGCGGACGCAGCGTCGTTCATCTTCCGCTCGACCGTCCGATTCGGGTGTATGATTTGCTCAGCCACAGTGTAGAGCTGCAGGAAGCGGCAACGCGTGCCCAGCTTCGTGAGCTTGCGGCATTTACCGTCTGCCCGCCTCATAAGAAGGAGCTGGAGGCCCTCCTGCAGGAGGAAGCCTATAAAGAAGAAGTGTTGGACAAACGTTTAACGATGCTTGATTTGTTGGAGCAGTATCCGGCCTGCGAGCTGCCGTTCGAGCGTTTTGTCGAGCTGCTGCCCTCGCTTAAACCGCGGTATTATTCCATCTCCAGCTCTCCCAAGATGCAGCCGGACAAGGCAAGCATTACCGTCGGCGTTGTACGCGGACCGGCCAAGAGCGGGCGCGGCGAATATCGCGGGGTGGCCTCGAATTATTTGGCCGCACGTCAGCCCGGGGAGCCCATCGTTCTGTTCGTCAGCTCGCCGGATTCCGGTTTTCAACTGCCGGAAAATCCGGAAACGCCTGTCATTATGGTCGGTCCGGGAACCGGGATTGCGCCATTCAGAGGTTTTCTGCAAGCCCGCAGCGCTTTGAAGCAGGAAGGCGCCAAGCTGGGTGAGGCTCATTTATATTTCGGCTGCCGCAACGAAAAAGACCAGATTTACCGGGAGGAAATGGAACGGTTCGAGCAGGAAGGAATCGTGCGCGTGCATACGGCATTTTCTCGAATAGAAGGAGCCGAAAAGACTTATGTCCAGCATCTGATGTTGAAGAATTCGCGGGAAATCATCCGTTTGCTTGACCAAGGTGGAAGGCTCTATATATGCGGAGACGGGAGCCGAATGGCTCCTGAGGTCGAGCTCGCTATACAGGAAGCCTACCGGGATGTTCATCAAGTCAGTGAGGAGGAGGCCCGTAAGTGGCTGAAGGGCTTGGAGAAGGAAGGTCGTCTTGCCAAGGATGTCTGGGCTGGAATCTAAATTGTCTGCAGGATATTGTAAAACTGCAGGTCTTTTGGGAAAAAGGCCGCGCGGTGGCTTATTCTAAAATGAAAATGCAGATCTTTTGGGAAAAAGCCGCGCGGTGGCTTATTCTAAAGCGAAAATGCAGATCTTTTGGGAAAAAGCCGCGCGGTGGCTTATTCTAAAGCGATACTGCAGGTCTTTTTGGGAAAAAGCCTCGAGGTGCCTTATTCTAAAGCGAAAATGCAGGTCTTTGGAGCGATTTTTGCGAAATGGGCCTATATTGTCCAAAAAACCTGCACATTTGAGCGTCTTTTGCCTTCTTTATGGAAAAAGGCGGGATTTTAGTGCACTTTTGCTCGTCTTTGACGGAGTCGATACCGACCCGGATGCGACGTGTGGCTTTCTCCAACGCCAATTGCTCCAATGGACAACGATGAAAGAGGGGAGTGATTGTGAGTGGAAAATTGACCGCTAGCCTTGTACGGAAAACTTCGAAGGCATACGTACTTTATAGGGTTTTCACGCACCTCTTTCATGTTAAACATCTATCCAGTACATGAATATTGGTAAAGCGGACAAAAATAAAGGCTGAAACCAACGTTCAAATAACCTTTACTGGAGTGATTTAACGAATGAAACGAATTGCGGTACTTTTCTTTCTAATAACGCTGATGATCTTTCCCTTGCAGACAGAGGCGGCGTCACCCGGAGGAGCCCATCACTTTGGCTTCAAAAAAAGCAAGAACGGGCAGCTGCCCTCCATCGATCAAGAAGGGTTTAAGGACATTGTTCAAAAGCACGGCGCCATCTTCTTGGGGGATACGACACAGAAAGAGCTCTATCTCACCTTTGATAATGGATATGAGAATGGCTTTACGCCCAAGATTTTGGACATATTAAAGGAGAAGCAGGTTCCCGCCGCCTTTTTTGTCACCGGTCATTTCGTCAAGGATCAGCCGGATTTGGTTAAGAGAATGGTTAGCGAAGGCCACGTCGTTGGCAACCATTCCTGGAGTCATCCCGATATGACCCGGATTTCCAAGGAGCAGATCCAGAGCGAATTGGATAAGGTGAAGGAGAAAGTAGCCGAGCTGACGGAGCAGAAAGAAATGAGCTTTCTACGCCCGCCCCGGGGAATCTTTAGCGACCGGATGCTTGGGGTCAGTAAAGAATTGGGATATACCAATGTGTTCTGGTCAGTCGCGTACAAAGATTGGGATGTTAACGACCAGCGGGGCGGAGGCTATGCTTACGAGAAAGTGATGTCCCAGCTTCACCCCGGAGCGGTCATCCTGCTCCATTCCATCTCCAGCGACAATGCAGCCGCATTAGGTCGGATCATAGATGAGGCCCGGCAGCAGGGCTATGAATTCAAGAGTCTTCATCAGCTGACCGTCAAAAATTATTAGGCCGGGATTATGCACAGAAAGGATAGCTGCGCAGGTTTGTCTGCGCAGTTTTCTTTTTTTGAAGTCGTACCGAACCTCGCTTGGGAACGTATGATCCCGCTATTTTTCACACCATATTCACGCCGTTTTTAGTATATTTAGGAAAAACTACGTCTCAAGCATCATGACCGATCAGTTTTAATAAAGGGGGGGATAGGGTTGTTTCAAGCGCAGATTAATTTGTAAGCGCATAAATTAATAAGCTCATAAGGGAGGTTTAATATAAATGCAGATGCATTTAAAAAAGTCACTGTTCTTATTTGCTCTACTCATACTTATTGCTTCATGGATGACAGCCTGTTCCACAGATGTGGCTGAGCCGGGGGAACCCGACCAGACAAGTGAAGAAGGGGGCGCAGAATCCAATGGAGAATCTGCTGAAGAGCCCTGGGCTTATCATGGAGATCCCGTCACGCTGAAGATGTTAATATGGATAGACGAAATAACGTTTAATTCCCGGTATAAAGAGCAGATCGAGGCGCAATTCCCCAACATTAAATTGGAGCTGATCAGCGGGAACCCGGTTGGCTCCGAGTTTATACAGGAATTAATAGCCAAAGGAGAAATGCCGGATATTAACGTCGGCAATCCAAGCAAAGAGCTGGTTGAAAATCTGGATTTCCTGATGCCGATCGATGAATATATCGAAAAGACCAATTTCGACTTAAGTATTTTTCAAGAAGGAATCGTTGACAATCTGCGCTCGCTGGATCCTCTCGGACAAGGACATCTGTATGGTCTGCCGGTCGAAAACAGCGTAAGGGCGCTGTTTTACAATAAAGATATTTTCGATTTGTTCGGAGAGCCTTATCCCGAGGATGACATGACCTGGGACGAAGTGCTGGAGATCGCATCGCGTTTAACGGTCAACCGTGAAGGGGTTCAATACAGGGGGCTCGTTCTCGCTCCGAACAGCACGCCTTTTATGCAGCTTGGCGTACCGGGCACCGACCCTCAAACCGGTGAAATTGTTTTTGCGGATGATCCCAGAACGAAGAAATTTTTTGAACTGCTGGACCGCTACAGGAGTATTCCCGGTATAGTGAACCCTGATACCAAGAATAATCCGGACGGCTTTAGCGACGGTAAGCAGAATATTGCCATGTGGGTCAATAACTCGCCCTGGCTGGAGCTGTTAACTCGTGTGGAAGGCTTTAATTTCGACATGGCCGCCGTTCCTACCTGGGCCGATATGCCGAACATCGCACCGACTTGGGGAGCCCTGCCGTTTAACATTACCAAGCACAGCAAGAACAAGGATGCGGCATGGTCTGTAATCTCCTACCTGGCTTCAGAGCAGGGGCAAATCGCGTTATCGCAGGCAGGAAGCCCGCCGGTTATCAAAAGCGAGGAAGCGATCCGTGAATTTACATCCATGCATGTTAAGGAAGAATATAATGTGACGGCACCATTCTCTCAAACTTTGGCCAAACTGGCGCCGTATTCGCCGTACGATGAAAGCTTCAGCGATTTTATCGCGACGAAGTCCGCGGAATTTCTGACATCGGATCAAGATGCGGTACAATTTATCAGGAAAATAGCGGAGGAGTACTCCGTCATCGTGGATGAGGTGAAGGGGCGCAAATAAATCGGTTCCCGGCCGAACTTGATCGGATAAAAGAATAGGAGCTTAAAAAACTGACATGCCGAATGTCAGTTTTTTCTTTTTTTTGCAATCCTTTCAAGGGCTCGAAAAGGGGAGCGTCAAATAGCAATCGATAAGAAATCTGAACTACGGCCGCATGCTAAAATAGGGAAGTTCTTAAGAAGCCGGAGGGATATCCTCCGGTCAGGAGAGGAGAAATGAATTCAGCTATGTCCGAAATGAATGACCAACGAAAGTCTGCCTTCGGAACTAAAAGCAACCGTCTGATTATATGGGTCATGGTGCTGGGAGTGTTCGTCGCGATTCTGAATGAAACCTTGCTCAATGTAGCCCTGACCCCCATTATGAATGACCTGGGGATATTGCCCAATACGGCGCAGTGGCTGTCGACCGGTTATTTGTTAGTCATTGCCGTCATGATCCCGGCCACCGCCTTCTTAATTCAGAGATTTACGACAAGAAAGCTGTTTTTGACCGCTATGGTCCTGTTTGCCGCCGGTACGCTTGTTGCCGCTTTGGCTCCGGGTTTTGCATGGCTGCTGGTCGGAAGGCTCGTTCAAGCCAGTGGAACGGCACTATTATTTCCGCTATTGACTAACGTCGTACTGGCCATGGTTCCTATGGATCGACGGGGAGCCGCTATGGGGACGATCGGGATCGTCATCACCTTCGCCCCTGCGATCGGTCCGACACTATCCGGCCTGATTGTCGCCCATTATAGCTGGAGGTTACTATTCTATGGAGTCTTGCCCATTGCGGCATTCGTGATCCTGTTCGCATATATGCGCTTGACGAATGTGCTGGATTCCAGCCGTCAGAAGGCGGATCTTGTTTCGATGCTGCTGTCTGCCGTCGGATTCGGCGGCATCGTATATGGGTTCAGCCGCGCCGGGGAAGGACACGGGGGCTGGTCTGATGCGGATGTGCTCCTTCCCGTGGCAATCGGCGGAATAGCGCTTATAGCGTTTATCCGCCGTCAGCTGAGGATGAGGCAGCCGATGCTCGATCTCCGGGCTTTTCAATCCGGCATGTTCTCACTTTCCGCAATTATCATGCTTATTGTTATGATGGCGATGTTCGCCACGATGATGCTGGTGCCGATCTTTCTTCAGACCGCGCTGGGTTACTCCCCGCTTGAAGCCGGTTTGGTCATGCTGCCGGGCGGGGTAGTCATGGGAATCATGTCTCCGGTTACCGGCAGAATGTTCGATCGGTTCGGAGCGAGGGGATTGGCGTTGACCGGCCTGATTCTGATGGTTGTCGCTCTGGTCGGGCTCGTCTCCATGACATTGTCGACTTCCTATCTCGTCATTACAGGGATGAATACCTTGATGATGCTGGGGATATCGATGCTGATGATGCCGCTCATGACCAATGGGCTGAACGCTTTGTCTCCATCGCTGTACCCCCATGGAACCGCGATTTCCGGAACGATTCAGCAAGTAGGGGGTGCTATGGGAATGGCGCTGCTTGTCACCGTCATGTCGAACGGCTCGGACCGTTTCAAGGCGGGGGCAGAGCGCACCGTGTCCAAGGAGCAATGGGAAGCATTGGCCACGGCAGCAGGAATGAAACAGGCCTTTCTCTTCGCATTGGGGCTTGTCATAGTCGCTCTTCTTCTGGCGGTCTTATTCCTTAGACGCTCATCTTCCCCGCAGGGGGAAGCGGAAGGGCAGCGAATCAACGCCCATTAAGAGACAAACGATAGCACGGGGTTGTCTCATCAGTCGATCTATGATTTATCAGCCCCGCCAGGGTTTAAATTTGGCTGCTAAAAAAGGACCCCGTTTCCACTTATAGTGGGATTTGAGGTCCTTTTTGCTTCATTTTTGGGATGTTTCCCGTTTTATGCGAAAGCTTTTGAGACAGCCCCGTTTCGTCGAGGATCGCTATGCCCAGTATTCATTACACCCATCCGAGAGCGACTATCGGGCCGGTCGCCCTTCTTGCTTATTCCACACGGATTCGAAGCCCGGGGTAGGCTTCATGCAGTTCGTGAACTCGCGCCTCGATCTCCGCTCTGTCAAAGCGGCCTGCAAACAGCTCCCTCTCGGGGCTGAATGTAACGCTCGTTCCGGTCTCGTTCGTCTCGCCAACGGTCATTAGCCCGGATTGCGGAATGCCGTGCCGGTAATCCTGCCGATAAATTCCTCCGTCTCGGCGGATTTCCACACTCAGCCAGCGGGACAAAGCATTGACCACCGCGATGCTGATCCCTTTCTCCGCGCCGGGAGCGAAGAACGACAGCTTGGGATCGCTGAACAGGTCGAGATTCGTCATGACGGATTGCACGGCAGGCTGGCCGGTTTGCGGCAGCAGCTTGGTCGAGATGCCCCGGCCGTTATCCGCCACGGTGACACTGCCATCGTCATGCAGGTAGATTCCCATCTCGCTGCAGAAGCCGGCTTGATGCTCCTGAATCGTATTGCTGACAACCGCCCACAGAAGCTGGTGGGGATCATAGCCTTCCTTCGCGGGAGCGCCTAAATAGCTGTGGGCTTCATTGCGAGCTTCCGTCATGGCGATATAATCGCTGGTATCGATTAAATCCGCGACGGCCGATAACAGGAACAGAACAGGAAAGCGCCGGTGGACCGGAATCGTATAGCGCCCGCCCCGTTCTTCCTGCATCAGTAAATCAGCCCCGGTCAATGCCTTCAAATGGTGGTAAAGCTGCCCGGTCGTCCCCATGTTCAGCCGTTCCACCAGTTCCGCCCCGGTTAGAGGCTCGTTCCATACCTCCAGGAGCAGCTCCAGCCGCTGCTTGTGCCCAAGGGCGGAAAGCACCTTGGCCGCCTTCGCCCTGTTAACGCCGAGCAGTTCGTCCGCCTGCCTTTGCTGCGGTTCACACCGTATCGTTCGGTCACCGCTCCGGTAAGAACCCGAGAAGTAAATTGAGCAGGATTCGATGCCGTCTTCCTGCAGAAGCTCTGGCTTCTCCGCACGGTCATTCCCTCCCTCGAAAACAGGCTGTTCTTCCAGCCCGGCCATTCGCCGAACCAGCCTCTCGATCTCTGCCATCCTTGCTTTCAAATCATCCAACTCAGCACCATAATTTCGATCCACGCATCCCCACTCCTTGAGAGCTGATTTAAACACGCTATCGATTCGCTGATTTAAAATTACGTAATTACGTGTTTACGTATATTTTAACTTAAATTGACATGGTTGTAAATGGATATTTGCGTTGAACGGTGTAAAAGTCACTCCAGGGGATGGCCCGGATTATTTTTTGAGAAAGAAGGGGATTCCGGAAAAACCTAGAAATCATTTGGATGGGGAACCTTCAAATATGGGGAAGAATTTGAAAAATCGGAGGAAGATAGCAATGAAATTGTTTATGACCGTAGATATGGAAGGCATTACGGGGCTGGTGGATCCGACGTTCGTCAATTCCAGCATGCAGCATTATACCCGAGGCCAGCAGCTGATGACCGATGAAGCGAATCACGTAATCGATGCGGCATTTCAAGCCGGATGCCGGGAAGTCATAGTTAACGACAGTCATTCCAAGATGAATAACCTTCTGATCGAGAAGCTTCACCCGGAGGCCAAGCTGATTTCCGGAAATGTCAAACCATTTTCGATGATGCAAGGGCTGGATGCCAGCTTCGATGCTGCGGTGTTCCTTGGCTATCATGCACGTGCGTCCATGAAAGGGGTTTTAAGCCATACGATGATTTTCGGCGTTCGTCATATGTACATAAATGATGTGGTGATCGGTGAATTCGGATTTAACGCCTATTTGGCCGGTTATTACGGAGTGCCTGTCGTCATGGTTGCAGGGGATGATGAAATAGCCAAAGAAGCGGAGGCTCTTATTCCGGGAATCACAACGGCCATCGTTAAGGAGCAGGTTTCACGCACGTCAGCGGTCTGTCTTACCCCTCACAAAAGCGGCCGGCTTCTTCGCGAGAAAACGGCGCAGGCCCTGCAAAATCTGGAGAAGGTGAAGCCGCTCACCCCACCCGACAATCCGCTGCTCCGGATCGAATTTGCGAACTACGGCCAGGCGGAATGGGCAAATCTGCTCCCGGGAACTCACATCGAGGAAGGGACAACGATCGTCTCTTATCGAGCCAAGGATATTTTGGAAGCCTACAAGGCGATGATCGTCATGACGGAGCTGGCGATGAAAACACAATTTTGTTAAAGGTCCGGCACGTTTTGAATGAAACGTCATATCATGTGTCGGTCGCTATTTTTGCCAATGAAGGCTGCTGTAGTTTGGAGGGAGGCATTGCTTTTTCAACTTTCGAATACTTTAGCGGGGATGAAGATAAGACGGTCTTATTGCTTAAAATAAAGTAGAGGTAACGATCATCCGCAGCTTTCGGAGAAAAGCACCCGTCTCCCAATATACGTAAACTCATGCCGGGACTGTGGGCATGAGCTTTTTTCCTTTGGCGGTAGAGGAATTCGTTAATCGTTAAGGGAAATCGTTGAAGGAACCGTCAATGTTTTACATAAATTAAACACTTGTTTATAATGATTTATAGTTAAATATTAGGTAAATTTTTAAACACGGAGAGCATCCATTTATTGGGTTCTTCCCATTCCGGTTTAAAGGTTGAGCTTAGGAGATCGAGTCATTTGCCTATTAGCCGAAACAGAGTCCAAGCATGGAAAACCATTGTCATCGTAATCCTATTTCTGGCTATCCTTATTGGTGCGCGTTTATTCTGGATAGCGATGTTTTATCATGCGGATCAGCCCCATGCCGTGAACGGCCGGCTCGACTTGCGCGGCTGGGATGCCGAGGAAGGCCAGACGATTAAGCTGGACGGAGAGTGGGAATTTTATCCTCATGCAATGTTGGCGGATCAACCGGGGGTACCCCTTGGAGTCGAACCCCATATACTTTCGGTACCGGGAAAATGGAATGATTCCATGCAGCCGGAAGGGAGCACTCCCTATGGCTATGGCTCGTATCGTCTGCAAATTCTCGTAAATCCGGAAGATGAATACACCTATACCATCCGTATTCCAAGCGTTAGAAGCTCGTCGGCCTTGTATGTCAATGGGCGGCTGCTGGCCCAATCCGGGGAGCCCGCCGCGGAGGAGAAGGAGTATGTGGCGAGGAATGTTCCTTATTCCGCCTCCTTCTCCACGAATGGCAGTGAAGTGATCGACATTGTTATACAAGCGGCAAATTATAAGGATTCCCGTGGCAGCGGGATCATCCGCTCGATCAAGTTCGGTACGGAAGCGGCAATGGCACGCGAGACGCAGCTATCGATCAACATGCAGCTAATCTCTGCCGCCGTATTTCTTGTACAGGCTGCTTTCGGGATTATATTGTACATTCTGAGTTCCAAGGATAAGCAACCGCTATATTTTTCCCTAACCCTTATTAGCGCGGTACTGACGATTTTATCGGGAAGCGAAGACAAATTATTGCAGTACTGGTTCCCGATGAGTTACGATTGGAGCTTTAAATTTGTCGCGCTGGCCCTTATCGGTCTTACCGTTGCTTTGATGCTATATGTGAAGCCGCAGATTCCTGTAATTATGCGAATCATCGTACCTGGATATACGGTCCTGTGCGCGATTGCCGCATTGCTGGTCGTTCTTATGCCCGGCTGCAGCTCCGAAGCTTTTCCATGCGAACGATAGCAACGGGAGTGTTGGACATGCTTCATTTCATGACAGAAGGGAAGCGGGTGCGCCTGGTCAATCGTATTCCGGAACAATTTCCGGATGTGTATGCGGATGAAAACCGGGTCATCCAAATCGTATACAATCTGCTTCACAATGCGGTCAAATTTACTAACGAAGGTGAAATTGCGATTCGGGGAGTAGTAAAAGACGGAAGGGCGCATATTGCGATTACGGATACGGGTATCGGGATGGATGAGGACACGCTGCGATATATCTTTGAGCCTTATGAGCAGGGCGACCCCGGAAAGACGATGGTTGAGGGAGGCTTTGGCCTCGGGCTTAGCATTTGCAAACAGCTGGTAGAATTGCACGGAGGAACGCTAAAGGTTAGTTCTGCACCCGGACAAGGCTCGAAATTCGTCTTCAGCTTGCAGATTTCCGACTCCGCCGCAGCACAAGAAGAATCGAAGACGGGAGTCCTTAAATCGATTGATGACGCTAGAACGGTATTGGCCGCTGCTTCCGAGGCCGGCTCGATCTCCTCGCTGCAACCAGGGCAGGAAAATCAGTCTGATCCATCCCGAATATTAGTCGTAGACGACGATCCGGTTAACCTGAACGTGATCTATAATATTCTTTCATCGGAAGGATTCGATATTACGGCGGTAACGAGCGGTTCGGAAGCGCTCAGTATGCTGGATACCAAGGAATGGGATTTAGTTATTTCCGACGTCATGATGCCTAATATGTCCGGGTATGAGCTGGCGCGCAGCATCCGCGAGCGTTATCCGGTCACGGAGCTTCCCATTCTGCTCCTTACGGCCAGGAACCGGCCCGAAGATATCGCAAACGGCTTTCTGTCCGGTGCCAACGACTACGTGACGAAGCCGGCAGATGCGTTGGAATTAAGGTCCAGGGTACATGCGTTAACCGAGGTAAGAAAGTCGGTGCGGGACCGGCTGCGAATGGAGGCAGCATGGCTTCAGGCGCAAATTCAGCCCCATTTCTTATTCAATACATTGAACGCTGTAACGGCTCTAAGTGAAATCGATCTGGGGAAAATGCGCGATCTGATTGATGAGCTGGGCAATTTTTTGCGAAATAAATTTCAGTTTCAATACAAGGATGAGCTTGCCCCGGTAGAAGATGAGCTGAATATCGTCCGATCCTATCTCTATATTGAACAGGTGAGATATGATGACAGGCTGCGCGTCGCTTGGGAGATCGGAGAATGCAAGGATTTGAAAATCCCGCTGCTAACTATCCAGCCCCTGGTCGAAAATGCAATAAAACACGGCATCATGAAGCGTTCCCGTGGAGGAAATATTGTTATTCGGATTTCTCACTTCGATACTTATGCAGAAATATCGGTGGAGGACGATGGTGTCGGGATGGATGAAGCCCGATTGCAGCAAATACTGGACAGAAAACCGGACAGCAAGTCGGGAGTCGGTTTGATTAATACGGATCGAAGACTAAAACGGTACTATGGCAAGGGACTTCAAATAGAAAGCATGCCAGGCGTTGGAACTAAGGTATTCTTTATTGTTCATACGAAGAAATAAGCTGGTAGGATGGCAATTCCCGTGGTCCGGTGGGGGATTGTGTCCTTTTAGCAAAAAAGGATTGACGTTATTCGCAGTGTGCTGATACAATGTGGTCAATCCCGACTGGGAGCGCTCTCAGTCGATAATATATCGGAGGTTTCAATGAATCAGCTTGTTCAGTTGCTGCAACAAAAGACAGCGTTGATCGTCAGTCTCCCCGCAAATTCCTTGGAATTGTTCCAAGCGGCAGCGGAAGGTGGAGCGGATGCTATCAAGATTCACTTCAACATTGAGCATCGTGCCAGCGGAACGTCGTTTGGTCCGACAACGGAATATACGGATTTGTTATCGAACATGCGCGGGATGTTCGCCGGATCGATCGGGGCTGTGGCAGGGGACTCGCCTCAGAAAGTAACGAAGGAAGAAGTGGACCGGCTGGTTTCCTTCGGAGTCGATTTTATTTCCTTGTATTCCCGGCATGCGCCTGGTTGGATGCTTAGCGACAAGAGGATTGACAAGATGCTGGCAGTAGGCGCCGATTATAGAGAAAGCACTGTCACCGCATTACGGTCCCTGCCGATCGAGATGCTGGAGGCCTCTATTATTCCACCTCAGGAATATGGCGATCCTTTATCCATCGACGATTTGCTGAATTACCGCTGGCTTGTGGAAAATTCAGGGAAGCCGGTTATCGTTCCAAGTCAACGGAACCTTCAGGTCGAGGAGCTGGAGGCCCTTCAACTTACCGGGGTGAGGGGAATCATGATTGGAGCGATTGTGACCGGAACCGATGCGAGTTCGATCTATGAAGCGACGAGAAGATTCCGGAGCGAATTGGACCGCTTGACTGAATAATTGGACGGTTGGTATAAGAGAGACGGAGGTTCCGAATAAATGGCATCGCAAGCCAAGTAATGAACGCAGGATCGGAGCGTGGAGTTATGAGACATCGTATTGCGCTTGTTCCGCTGGATAGCCGGCCGTGCTGTCAGTGGTTCCCGCGAAAAATTGCAGAGATCGCCGACGTGGATCTGCATATGCCACCAATCGAAATGCTTGGAAAGTTCATGACCCCCGGACACTGTGAGAGCATTCATGGTTGGCTGCTCGAGGCGGCAGATTCGGTCGATGGTTTGGTTGTAGCTGCCGACCAGCTCGCCTTCGGCGGCCTGATTGCTTCGCGCACTAACGAACGGGCTTTGGAGCAGGCCCGGGAAACGCTGGAGGCATTACGTGCCGTTAAGGCAAAGTACCCAAGCAAGCCTCTATTTGTCTCGAGTGTACTCATGCGTATTACAATAACAGGAAGGAATGCCGAATACGTAAAATATAAACACCTTGTGCAGCGGTATTCGGAGCTGTCCGACCGGCATTTGCGGTTAAAGGAGCCGGGTCTTGAGCAAGAGATATTGCATGTCAAGGCTCAGATTCCGAATGAAATTTTGCTGGATTTCTTCCAGGCGCGAGAACGAAATATGTGCATCCACAAGCTGCTGATTGATTGGACGGCAGAAGGCATCATCGATTATTTAAGCATCACACAGGAGGATGCCAGCCCTGTAGGCGTTCACATTAAGGAGCAGTGGGAACTGCAGCGTTACATCTACGACCGACATGTTCAGGCCAAGACGATGATATATCCCGGCGCGGACGAAGGAACCCAAACCTTGCTCGCCCGTATGGTGCAGAGGTTAAACAGACGCAAGGCGAAAGTGTTTCCGAGATTTACATCCGAGGCGGGCAAGCAGGTCATTCCGGAATTCGAAGATCGTCCTCTGGAAGAAACGGTCAAGGCGCATCTGCTGGCAGCGGGCGCGGTAATCGTAGATTCGCCGCTGGAGGCGGATTTGATATTAGCGGTGAACTCCCCATTGAATAATATTCACAATGGTGGGAGCGAGACGGAGCCGGTGAATGCTTTATTCAATCCGCGGCATCTGATCACCGATCTGGCGGAGAATGCCCGATACCACTTAGAGCAGGGGCGGCGAGTGGCGATTGCGGATGTGGCTCTGCCCAACGCTTCTGACATTGAGCTGGTCCGTTACTTGCTCGATGAGCGCCTCTTCACCCGGCTGTCCGGCTATGCCGGCTGGAATACGGCGGGCAACAGCCTCGGTACGTGTATTTCCCACGCTATTGCCCGCACGATGTATGAGCTGCAGAGACCAGGAGGAGCGCCGACTCTTCCGGCGAATGAGACGGTGGATAATGCGAGCAGGCCTGAGAAGGCGCATTACTCGTTCCTGATATCCCGGCTTATGGATGAATGGGGCTATCAGGCACAGATACGCGGGGAAGCAAACCGATGGATCGAAGCGAATCTGTCGGTCAGTCCTTGGGATCTGGAGACAGAGTACGATCAGGTAAACGCCAGGATCATTCAACGGATAAAGGAGCTGTTTGAGGCTACGAAGCCGCTGATTTGTGCCGGAGATCGTGGAGTGGGGGAAATCCCGGCAGCTATCCGGGACGCTGAACTCGTTCTTGTGCAATTGCCCTGGAACCGAACGTTCGAGCTGGATGTCCGTGTAGACGTAGAGCTAGTATAATGAGAAGCAAGCTCCCCGATTGAATTCGTTTAATACGTTTGAATATTGAACACTTAACCGCCTATTGGCGGTTTTTTTGCATAGCGGGAGAGTCTGCTGCTGCAAAGAGCGAAATTATCCCATCTTTCCGTTGATTTTGCTTGCGGCGTCGTTTAAACTTCATAGAAAGCGACCTCTTAGATGGGCATTTTTAGTAGGGTATCCGCGTCATCCCTTGTCCTTCTGAGGCGCTTTTTTCATTTTGGCAAGCCATTTATCCGTGAAATTTCCTTCAGGGAGGGTTTATATGAAAACCACAATCTATATGGTAAGACATGCGAAAGCCCCGTATATTTTCGGACAGGAGCAAACGAGAGGGTTGTCTGAGGAAGGTCTGGCCGCCGCACGCAAAGTAGCCGACATTTTAGCAGAAGTGGAAGTTGATTATATTATTTCAAGCAATTATAGGAGAGCCGTGCAGACGGTTCAAAATTTGGCCGAGAGAAAAGGGCTTCCCGTTATCGAATTTGACCAATTAAGAGAAAGAGCCATTATTGGGCTGGAATATGAGGCGGAGTGGGAAGATTTGTTGAAGGCGATTGAAAAATCATTCGCTGATCCGGATTTTGCACTGGAAGGCGGAGAATCGACGAGGGAAGCTCAACAACGAGCCATTCCGGTCATCGAGGAGCTCCTTAATGATCACCGCGGCCAAAATATTGTGGTCGGTACTCATGGAAACATCATGACAATCATAATGAACTATTATAATAAAGAGTTTGGCTTTGATTTTTGGAGAAGCATTTCGATGCCGGACATCTATAAGCTGACCTTCACCGGTAACCGGTTGGAAAGCGTCGAGAGAGTATGGGAAGTGATATGAAATCGGATTAACCAGTCGTGATGCTTTAATCGCAAGAGGCAAGGAGGATTTAGGTGAAAATTAGACCATATCAACCCAAGGATCAGGAAGCTGTCCAAAAGCTGCATTGGGCAGGACTTGATCAATTCAATGCAAGGATGGACGGGCCCGATATAGATCAAGATTTGGAAAACATCGAGCAGATCTACATAAACAACAACGGGGACTTTATTGTGGGACTGATAGATGACCGAGTGGTAAGCATGGCGGCTTTTCGCAAAATGACGGAAACGGTCGCAGAAATCAAGAGGATTCGGGTCGATCAGCCATTTCAGAAAAAAGGGCTTGGGCAGCAGATTTTATCTGCACTGGAAAAATCGGCCGAGGAAAAGGGCTATCGGAAGCTTAGATTGGACACGACAAGCAGCCAGCAGCCGGCCCAAAAATTGTTTGAAAGAAACGGTTATCAGGTGACAGGACGAAAATTGTGGAATGATCTGGAAATCATATTTTATGAAAAGGACATTTCCCCGATCATGTGACCATCCTTTACACTAAACTATTAAACATTTTTCGGGGAGAGAGGGTTCTAATGGATAAAGTTAATAATAGGAAAAATATCGTTCTAATAGGTATGACAGCCTGTGGGAAAAGCACCATTGGAGCTTTGATTGCCAAAGAACTGGATATGACATTTATTGATACAGACCTTACCATACAACAAAAATACGGTAAGCCATTGTGGCAATTACTTGAGGATGTCGGAAGTAAAGAATTTATTATTAAAGAATCCAAAGTGATTTGCTCGCTTGATTGCATAAATTGTTGTATAGCAACGGGTGGGAGCGCTGTCTATTCCGATGAAGCTATGAACTTTTTAAAGCAAATAGCAGTTATAGTCTATATTAATCTTTCATATCCGAACGTAGAAAAACGATTTGCCGATATAGATATAAAAAGCCGCGGGATAGTTATGGATAATGGGACAACACTGTTTGATGTATATAATGAAAGAAAAATATTATACAGCAAATATGCCGATTACACGATCGAGGCCGATGATAAGTCTATCGAAGAATTGGTAGCGCAAATAATTAGCTTATTTTCAAAAGAAAGCAAATGCATTTAAGAAAAATGGGTTGCCTCATCTCATCCCAAGATTTCAAATGTTCCCCTGACCCGCTTATTCGTATCGAATCAATCTCGCGTTTTGAGCCGGACCGCTCACTTAATCTTGCTATTCTCAAGCTTCTGACTGTTATCCCCTTCGCTCAGACAGATAATTACCGGATCTTATCTTCTGAGTCGGTCAACATTTTTATAATGGAATGACATTTATTTAGATGGGCATGTCCGGAATAAGTCCACTACAGAGTGTAGGACAGTTTACATAAGTTCGTTGAGAGATATCCGTATAAAAACACGGGTTGATCAAAAATAGGGACGTTTGGTTACCCCGCAGGGCAGACTTCTGACTATAGGGGATAGCAGTCAAAAAGGGAGAAGTAAAGGAAGGCAGCCTTCCGGGAGGAACTGAGTATAAGGGATACCAGTCAAAAGAACATAGAAAGAGGATTGAACCGCCAGATGAAACTGAGTGAAGGGGATAGTAGTCCAAAGGGACGTAGAAAAGAAGCAAATCGGTTCCAAAGACCTGCACATTAGCAGGTCTTTGTCTTTTGGAAACGTATTAAAGGAGCGATTCGGCAAATTGCGATTGATACAGTTTGGCATACAGGCCCCCCAGCTTCGGCAAATGCTCGTAAGTTCCCTTGCTTCACGATTTGGACGGATCGATCCAGCGTGGGGGCTTAGTACAAAAATATGTTACATCATTAGTTATCGAATTTATGGAATTTGCCGAAGGGGCCGCAGAAACGATCATCTGCATTGACTGGGCCTGCATGCGGAGCTAGAATGCTGTTAGCATCCATGCTCGGGTGCAGAAAGGATGATAGCATTGAATATGCTGCAAGATAATGTATTAACCGTCTGTCTGGGGTCGACAGGGCGTTCGGCGCCGGCGATGTTTTTGGAGCGGGGAGCCATTCTGTTCGGATGCGACATCCATCCTATCGGCATCAACCCGGCCATCGGGGTGCATCTATGATGCCGCTCTCAACCGCATCCGTCTCGATTGACTGCCGTCATTCCGGAGGCAATATTCGTGTTCTGTCTATTGAAGATGATCTTGTGTTGCTGGAGCAGGATTTAAGGGATTCTTCAAACTGGTGGTTTTATTGGAATTTTTCTGCTATCGCTTCGAGCGGGAAGACGATAAGATTTCAATTTGTGAACGGGGAGGTGGTCGGGCCCTGGGGTCCTGCCGTTAGCTTAGACGGAGTTAATTGGCGATGGCTGGGCGAAGAGTCTCTCTTATCGAGGGAAGCCTTTACTTACACCTTTCGGCATGGAGGTGAGAAAGCGTATTTTTGCTTTTGCATCCCTTATCAGCTGTACCATTTCGAACGTTACTATGCCCGCATTGCCGGCCGCAAGGAAGTGAATCGGGGAGTGCTGACGCATTCTGAACAGCTGCGGCCGATTCCAATATTAACGCTGGGCAACCGCAATGCGGATCGGCATATTTTCTTCACGGCAAGGCATCATGCATGCGAATCGGCTCCTTCCTATATGCTGGAAGGTTTATTCGATTCCCTTCTTGCGTCTGATTCATCTCCGGTGTTGGAACGATTTCTGCTTCATTATATTCCGTTCATGGACATAGATGGAGTCGAGAACGGCGACCAAGGCAAAGCAAGGATTCCCCATGATCACAATCGAGATTATATAGAGGAGCCCATTTACCGTTCAACCGGAGCATTAATGAACTACGCGGAAGGACTAAAGACTGCCGTAACTATCGATTGTCATAGTCCGTATAAGTGGGGAGATCGGAACGACGTCCCTTTCTTTGTCAAGCGAGACTCGCCGGTCAAGGAGCGAATCGAAGCGCTCAGCGGATTATTGGAACAGGCAAGCGGCGAACGCCGCGACAAGGACGCCATCAGGCATTCATCCGCCCATAACATAAGCATGGGAGAAGACTGGAATCTGCCGGGCAGCACAACATGCGCTAACTTTTTCGAAGGAACGGGGGCCTCCTTGGCCTGCAGCTTTGAATTTCCTTACTTCGGAAGCGGCCAGACCGCCGTTACCCCGGATAACAGCCGAAGATTCGGACAAGATTTTGCATATGCTCTCGAGCAATTCATCCTGACGATGTGAAGAAGTTCATAATTTTGTTCTATATCGATCAAAACAATGTTAATAAAATACGTATGCACGGAATGATACAATTAAATTGAAAAATAGGACATAGGAGGGGGGGGATGGATTCCAGTGCATCACATCATAAGTAATGGATTGAAAGCGATATCATAAATGAGATGCCGCTTCGTGGACAGGATCGCTATCCAACCATTTGGAAAGAGAGGCCAGAGTAATGAGTTACTATCTCATTGACGTTAACGAATGGGGGATCAGTAATGATGGAACGAATCCGCTTGAAACGACACAAGGAATCAATAACGCTCTGCAATGGGCATATCAGAACGGGTATTCCTATGTAAAGCTGCCGGAAGGCGTATACACCGTATCGAAGGGATCGGCTTCCAAGGATTACAGTGAAAACGCGTGTATCCTGCTGCAAAACGATACTACTCTGGATTTGTACGGTTGTGTCATTCAGAAAGAGGCCAATGGCTGGGATTACTATGCTGCTATAAGTATTGTGGAAAAAAGAAACGTGACGATCCTCGGTGGAAAAATAGTCGGCGATCATCTTGCCCATGATTATGCCACATTGGCAAACTCCATTCACGAAGGTTGTATCGGAATCATCGTAGAGCGCGGATCGCGAAATATTACGTTAAATGGCGTAGAAGTCATGAATTTCCCCGGATATTGCGTAAGTCTGTCAGGGACGTATAGTCAACTGGTTGTAACGACTTCCCCGGATTGGGAAGCGGGCACATTTGATCCGGTCACCGGTACCGACGTTGCAAATGCAGACTACATGAGAATGAAAGAAATGATTACGTTAGCTTCATTGGCCACTTCATCAGGCGGAAGACCAAACACTTCGACGAATGGAGGATATTTCTGTTTAAACTTTCATTACCTTATGATCTGTCTCAAATCATTCCCAGCACGATTTATATTACGATCAACGCTTTCCAATATTCACGCGGCATTCGTTTGCTCAACTGCAATATCCACGATTCTTTTTCTCTTGGAGCAGCCATAACGGGTGCGCAGCAAGTAGTCATCGAAAACTGTGAATTTTACCGGATGGGCCATTCGACTCCAGTGGCGGGCAGACGACTATATCCGTTTCCGATGGGGATTGATATCGAGGACGGAACGAATATCAACCAGCATATCATCATCCGAAACAATATATTCCGGGACAATGAAAGTCTTCATATAAGTATTGTGCATGGAAGAAATATTCTGATTGAAAACAACAAGTTCGACTCCGTGAGGAATGGCTTAAGCGGCGGTGTTGTTTTCCAAGGTTCCAGGGGCACGAATATAGTATCCCAATATAATCAATACAATTGCGTAGTTGGTACGGGACAAGGAGCGAGCGGTTCCGTATACTTCAAACAGGACACATTCTTAAACGCAACGATGTCCATTAACTATGAGTCCGTTTACGAAGGATGCATGTTTGAGGACGTTTCCTTCCTCCTGATGATGAAAGCGCATCCGGATTTTTCCGCAGGAACGAATTATGCCGGCAGTGTCGGCACTGCCGTACTTCCTTCCGTCAAGAATGCCGCTTGGTTAAACAATCCGTTGTATCACGTCCTTATTACTCCGGGCGCCCTTCCGTGGTCCTCCGGCACCTCATATACGGTCGGAAAACAAGTTACTCATGCGGGGAAGGTCTATCGGTGTACACAGGCAGGGAGCGGCAAGGCTGCGAATGCGCCGACTCATGCAAATGGCGATCATACATACGCAGACGGCTATACGTGGTCTTTTGCAGGCGCCATGATCGAGCCGGCATGGGCAACAATCCCTGGAGGCTATACGACAGAAATAACAGGTAGTATATGGCAGGCGTTCGCATATGATGCTCCCTACGACACAGTTACCTTCAGCCATTGCAAATTCAATTATAACAAAAAGGAAGCTGCAAGAGGTTGGTTGAATCGCAGGGGACTCGCCGAGTTTAAAAATTGTAAATTTACATTAAACACCTCTTCCAGGTTGTTCAGTGATAATTCCCAAGGCTGGGATTTGATCGGGAAGAACGCCTTGATCTTTCGGGATTGCGACTTTCGGTTCATTAACTCTTCTGCCAAACTTGGAGAACTGTCCTTGAACCGACTATCTATTGTCGGGTGCGGTTTGTATGGCGACAAGGACGGATGGGCATCAGCAGGATTCTGGAAGGTTAATGACGCGCTTGTACAGAACTGTATCCTTCATAATTTTGACATGAAGCTATCTGGACTTCCGAACTCATTTACCAAAACCGCCCGGATCAAAAATAACCGGATCGTTCTGAATAAAGAAAAACGAGTCTTTGGTGCGAATAACGAAGGAATTTACCTAACCAATTTCGAGAACGTGCTCATTGAAGGAAATAAGGTGTCTATGCAGCATCCGGCGCAGCTCAACAGACCGTTCACGATATATGCCGAAAAGCTTCTAAAAATAACCGATAATTATCTTGAATCAAGTTATAGCGGCAACAAAATCGAGCTGTTCGGCGCGTTTAGAAATAATGTATACACTGCAAAGGTGCCGAAATTAACAGCATATATCGGTGAGAACCTCGTTCATCAGATGACTGTTCAGCAGGATAGCACATTCACTGCTCAGCTATTGAAATTACTTGGCGATATTTCCACAGATATCAACGCGGCTTCGGTCGGAACGGGCGATCGGATGGCCGGAATCCCGACCTCCGGGGCATATACCGTAGGGCAAATCCTATATCATGCCGCTCCTGCCCCGGGCGGATATATCGGATGGGTTTGTACAACGACGGGAATTGCAAATGATACGGAATGGACATCCGGCAGTCAGTATACAATCAACACCTTGGTCAATGCTGCGGGCAACGTCTACAAATGCACGGCTACAGGCCAATCTGGCAGTTCGAATCAACCGGCAGGAACTGCGGCGACCGAGAAATCGTATCCGGATGGGTACTCATGGCTATATATCGGAGCGTTGGCTGTCTTCAGGCCTTTCGGCTCCATTCAATAACCATTAGGAAGGAGTGATATATCGATGTTTAGGCATGTGCTTCTAGGAACCATTATGTTGTCCAGCTTACTTATGGTCGCGTTACCGGTCAAGGCATCCGCATCGAGTCTTGAATACAGAGAAGAGCTGACCGAACAGGTCGCTCAGATCGATTTGAGGATGGGATTAACGCCCCGGCCCCTTCTGAAACAGTTTCTTGAAAGTGTGCGTGATCGAGCGACTTCCCTGCTAGGCTCCTCCGAGATATTACCGGAAGATGTCCAGGTCACCCGGAAGGCATTGAACTACGCGTTGAAGCTGGCTGCGGATATCGAGAATGAAGATGTATGGGCTGACTCTCCGTTTATCGTGTATGAAGTTCCGGCGCTAAGTCCGCTGCCGAGGCTGCCCGATGATATTCCGGAAGACGGCGTCGTCAGTGATCGGGTTTCGGTCATTTCGGCGCAAGGCGAATTTGAGGCCGCCTCCTTCGTTCTCGCCCCTTTGAGCGACGTAAGCTCACTCACTTTCACCATAACCGATTTGCATGGCAAGGGAGGTTCGATCCCCTCCAGCGCAGTTGATTTGCGGGTGGTCAAAACCTGGTATCAGGGCGGAACGGGATGGTACAGCTATTTCAGCGACCCATCCAAGAGCGTGCTGGTGCCCGAGCTTCTGCTGCATGATGAAAATCTGGTTCAAGTAGACCGGGTTGGGAAAAGGAATTTGTTACGGGTGGACTACCCGTCCGGATCGGAATATGTGGACATTTCCAGCATCCCGGCTGCGAAATTTGACTTCTACTCGGAACCGGTTGAGGATAGCCCGACGCTGCTGCCTGTTACGCTTAAGCGCGGAGAATCAAAGCAGATGTGGGTGACAACGAAGGTGCCGCTCGAGACGCCTGCCGGAATTTACAGGGGCACGATAGATATTGCCGCAGACGGGGCTCCGGCCGGCAGCATCACGCTCATCATTCGCGTGCTGCCGTTCGAGCTTCCCAAACCGAAGACGTACTACGATTTGAACAAGGACTTTTACGTCATGCTTTACCACCACAGCAGATTGAAGGAAACACTGAAAGCGACCAACGGGAACAGCGAACTGGCTGAAACGAGACTTCTGAACGAATATCGCAATCTGGTCGATCACAATGTCATTAATCTCCCCGGGCCATATTATTCGGCCGCAGACAAGAATACCTTCCTCCGGCAGCTGGAGCTGATGCGGCAGGCCGGACTCGAATTGAATCCGCTATTCGGCGTCAAGCAAGCGTTTCCTCCGTACAGTATCTATGTACAGTACAACAACTATTTGAATGCCAAAGCAGCTTATGAAGCGAACCCGACAGATGAAAACAAACAGAAGATGGACACCTTCTATAATGCATGGCGCAACGGCATTGACAATCACAAGCTCGAAGTTGACGAAGCTTTGGCCATTGCTTCCGGTGCGGCCGGTCATACGAACCTTTACCTGGATGGTTGGGATGAAGCAGGTTGGGGCATGCTTCAATTCCAGCAAGAGATGTGGAAGTATATTCAGGACAAGGGAGGTAAGATTTATGCCACAGGTCATGCGTCACATTTAGCTCTGGGCATTCCGGAAAATTTCTTGAACTGGGTCGGGGAACCGACGCGCGAGAAAGCGGATCAGTGGCATGCTCTGGGCGGTGATCGGCTCATTACAAACTATGCTTACCCGCACACCGGCCCCGAGAATCCGGACTTGATGCGGCAGCGGCACGGGATGTGGCCGTACAAAGCCAACTATGATGCCACCTACAATTACATCTATTCCGAAAACCCCACGAATATCTGGAATGACAACGCATCCTCCGAATTCCGCGCCTTCAACCTGGTTTATCCGACCAAAACGAATGTGATCGACACCATTGCATGGGAAGGTTACCGTGAGGGAATCGACGATATCCGTTATGCAACTAAGCTTAAGCAGGTTGCGGCTGACGCGCTGTCCTCCGGCGTTCCAGAGCGCATTACGGCTGCCAATCATGCGTTGAACTGGCTCGAATCCGTCGATGAACGCTCGACGAATCAGGATTTGCTAAGGCTTGAGATGATTCGCCATATTCTACACATGCTCGACCTGCAAAATGGGCAGTAGGAGGAGAAAACGATGATCAAAGCGACCAATCGATGGATAGCGATTCTGTGGGTGCTTGTATTATGCGGGTCGATATGGATAAACACGGGGTATGCGAGCTCCGACGGCAAAAAAGTTTACGAAGTCACCTATGCGACGGAAGATTTATCGACTCCGGACCGTTGGATGCAAAGCTCCTACTTCAACAATCCGCAATACAAAGATACACGGTTTGAAAACTATACTAATCTTGCTCCGATTCCGCCGGGCGGCGAGCATGAGACGGCCTTTTACATGGTATACCGCGAGGATGGCTTGTATATGTTCGTCCAGTCCAAGGAGCCGGAAATCGATGAGAACGGCCAGCCGGTAGAAAATTCGCTGGAAATCTTTATCGCTACCGGCGAAGGAGATCTTCCTTATCATCAGATCATCATACCGACATCCGGATCCCCGATAGAATATTATGAGTGGCAGAGCGAATTCCGGCATAACCGACCGCTGAAGGGCAGTGTACAAATAAATTCGCAGCCAATCCCCGGCGGCTGGGGAACGGTCGTTATCGTGCCCTGGGAGGTTGTATATGACGCAATTCCGATAGATGGAGGCAACTGGCAGTTCAACTTGATCCGCTGGTCGTCCGTAGATGGCCAAACTTGGGGCGGGAAAGTACATCAAACGGGACAGTTCAATCTGCTTCATTTCCAACAGCCGACAACAGATCAGCGTATGGCCATCCAGAAGCACATGCTCACCAAGGCATGGAATAAGTTCCGGTCAACTTCCGAGGCGCTGACAGAATACTGGTTGAATAACCCCGAGACATCGGAGACGGCTTTCTATCGCCAATGTGTCTTGCCCTTGCTGGTCAAGGGAAACGCGCATGAAGCTAAAATGCGCAACCTGGATCGTTTGAATGCCCAACAGATCAATCAATTGTTTCAGAATGTTCCATATTGGATGGAGCTTCGTTACAACGTTGACGATCAACGTCAAAAGTATATCCGAAACCTGCTTCTGCGCGGAAATCCGCCTTCATAGGTTCATCGAATCGCGCACATACGCTTGATATCAGGCAAAAGTCGCCTCCTATTCGGAGAGCGGCTTTTGTCAACTTTCTATCAGCGCGGATGATGGAAACGGTCGGGATAAAGTAATAAAATAGCGATAATTACAAAGGAAGGAAAATTGGTGATGTGATGCATGCTGTGAAGCGTTTTATAAACCGGATAACTCCTGCCAAGTTGAAGTATCGTTTCTTTTATGCATTTATCCTGTTCGTACTGATCCCTATTGGGGGCATTCAAATCTATCAGTTCAACAAGCTGGAAAGCTTGATTGAATATCGAATCAGCGAGCTAAATGAAAACCAGTTGGAACAAATCGCGCAATCGTTCGAAATGATGAAAAGCAACATCATCCTGTCCATGCTGACCTTGGAGAATGATAACAACGTCATGGCCATCTTGAAAACACCTTCGCAATACGAGCGAGTGGAGAGAATCAGTATGCTGGAGGAAAGATTCAACACGCTGCAAACCTATGAGTACAGCTCATATGTGCAATATTCGCTAACGGATAATTACGGCAACCACTACAGCTCCTCCAAATCGGCTGAGAACGGCAATCAGGTCATCCCGGAGAAGGGATTTAATCGCCTGCTGCATGAGGATACTTCCTATCACTTGCTGCTAAGGGAAACAGACAGAAACGAATTATGGGATCGTTCGCCCCTGTTCACCTTATTCTCGGTAGTTAAAGATGCGAACAATGAACCGATCGGCATGTTGCGGATCCGGCTTGATTATAAAGAATGGTTCAAGTCCATCGCCAAGGAAATATCCACAGGTCAAAGGTACTTCATTTCGGATGCCGACGGACAGATCATCGCCCAGACGAAAAACGGGCTGCCCTTGCAAAACGGCATCGTTCAACAGCTTATTTCCAAACAGCGCGAAGGCGGCTTCCCCACTTATTACATTGACAAAACAACGAATGCTCTCATTAACATCCGATATCTTCCATCACTTGATTGGTATATTATCAACCTTTTCCCTTTGGATTTGTTTTTGGGAGATTTAAAGGCCATGCGGGATCAGGTATTAGTTACGTTATATATCATGTTCGGTATTTTCGCGGTCATCACCTTGCTTATTTCCGCTTCCATTACTCGCCCTCTACAGCAGCTGCAGGTGAAAATGATGGAAATGGTCCGCAAAAATCTGAAGCTGCATCTTCCCGAGGATCAATATAAAGGGGAGATTCTGGGGCTCCACCAAGCCTTCAATCAAATGGTTTACGATATTAATCATTTAGTGGCCCAATTGAAGATTGAAGAACGGCAGAAGGAAGCGATTCATTCCCAGATGCTATTGAACCAGATCAATCCCCACTTTTTACTAAACACGCTGAATTCCATCAAATGGATTGCTTTGGATGACAAAAATGAGACCATCGCGGAGATCTGCGTATCCCTGGGTAAATTGTTGGAATCCGGCTTGAATTCGGAGGTCGAACTGATCTATCTGAAAGACGAAATCGACTTGGTAGGCTCTTATGTGTATATTCAAAAATATCGCTACGATAATCTGTTTGACATCGTATACGAGGTGGATTCCACCCTAGATTATGCGTTGGTGCCCAAGCTCGGTCTGCAAACTCTTGTGGAAAATGCGATCCATCATGGGTTCTACCAGATGGAGTCGGGGGGGATCATCGTTGTTCGTGCTTATACGGAAAATAAGAAGCTGCATATTGAAGTCGAGGACAACGGGATCGGTCTGGAATATGCGAAACAGGTCGCGTTCAAACGCGGTCGAAGGGGCATCGGACTTGCCAACTTGCGGGAAAGATACCGCCTTTTGTTCAGAGAGGATGCGGAAATTAAGATCATTCCGCTTACCCGGGGGACGAAAGTAAAGCTCTCGTTTCCGTTACTGATTTCGATTCCTTACAGCTTGGGAGGGTTGAGTCATGTGGAGAATTCTAATTGTTGAAGACGAAGTCCATGTAAGAAGATCGTTGAGGTCAAATATAAACTGGAATGCAAGCGGATTCGAGGTGATCGGCGAGGCAAGCAACGGATTAAGGGCACTGGAGTTTATAGAAGAACATCAGCCGGATCTTGTGCTTTGCGATATCGTCATGCCGATCATGAATGGAATCGACCTTTTGAAGAAGACGAGGGAAGCAGGCCTGCCCTGTCTCTTTGTCATGCTGACCTGCATGAATGAATTTGAGTATGCACGACAGGCACTGCATAACGGGGCTTTTGATTATGTGTTGAAGCTGTCCATGAATGCCGAGGTCTTGCGGGATATATTAACGAAAGTGGATGAGCAGCTAAAGCGAATGGCGGGAGAAACATCGCTTCGATTATTTTACGAATATCGGCAATATTATCGGGAAATGTGGGAGAAGGTGACGGATGTTAAGCCCGAGAAGGGAAAACCGATTGAGAATAGAGCGGGAGAAATGATGCCGTTCGTTTCGGTCTGTTCGGTACTGAATGGCACCGGTATTTTTTCGGTTGAAGATTTTAAGGCATTGAGGCTGGTGGAGGAAGACAAACATGCCGTTATCCACGAATTTTCCGCTCTCGGTCACACCACTATGTTCTGTTGGAGCCGGCAAGAGCTTAAAGTGAATCCGCTTCGCGGCAGGGATGCGCCCTTCCCCATGGTCCTCTGTGCATCCGTACCCGGCTCGCAATTGCCGCAAGCGTGGAAAAGCACATTGCGGAAGCTGGACGAATTTTGGTATAGCGGGCAACAAGGATTTCGTTATTTCGAACAGGGAGATACAACCGAAGAAAGCGGTCATTTCGTATCCTGGAAAATCGAGCGAAAGTTGATCCGATCTTTCGAGCAAATCAGAATAGAGGAATGTGAAGCCTTGATCAAAGACATATGGGAGCGGATGGAACGGGGAGTATTTCCGATGCATGTGGTGAAACAGGCGGCGAATCAGTTCAGCCGATTGATGTTCCGCATCGCGCAACGTTCGGAGGCGGATACGGACGATCTTTCCGTTTGTACAAGTCACGAGGACTTGCTCGCCAAACTGTTGGCCAGATTAAGGGATGGAATGGGAGGAGGCAGGAGGGTGGAACCTTCCATGACCGATCATCATGAAATCAACAAAGTACTGGATTATATACATGAACATTACGACACCAATATCACTCTGAAATCACTTGCGCAATTTGTTGCTCTGGAGGAGCACTATCTGAGCAGTTTGTTCAAGAAAAAAACAGGGGCCAATTTCATCGATTATTTGCATTGCCTTCGCATCGAGAAAGCCAAGCATTTCATGGACCATACGGATATGACGGTCAGTGAAGTGGGAAGACGGGTCGGGTTCCTGCATGATAATTACTTTATCAAAATATTTAAACGATATACGAACATGACCCCGAATATGTACAGGCATTCGGAGAAATGCCGAAATGCATAATATTGTTCTACCAAGTTCAAAACGTTGTGAATTATGTGCGAAGGAGGAGGCTGATACAATGAATTTGTAAAAGAGCGTCAGGGGGAGGTGAATGAATGCAAGGGGGAGCCATTGCAAGAAAGGCATGGCAGCATCGAGTGTTTTACTTCATGCTGATTCCTGGTTTAGTATGGTACGTCGTCTACAAGTATGTTCCGATGTATGGCGCGATCATAGCATTCAAAGATTACGATATGTTGAGAGGAATCCTGTCCAGTCCATGGGCGGATCCATGGTACAAGTATTTTCAACAATTTTATGAATCGCCCTATTTTTCCCAACTGCTGATCAACACCATTACGATCAGTTTCTACAGACTGTTGTTTGGCACGGTGCCTCCCATATTGATGGCGCTTTTGTTCAACGAATGCCGGACGAACTGGTTCAGAAATCTGATTCAGACGATAAGCTACATGCCTCATTTCCTGTCGTGGGTCATTATTTATGGGATTTTGCTGGCCTTCCTTTCCCAATCCAGCGGGCTGTTGAATCGCTGGATCGTCGAGTGGGGCTGGAACGCGATTCCGTTTCTTCAGTCAACGGACTGGTTTCGCAGTATCCTGATCGGCTCGGATATTTGGCAGAATGCCGGATGGGGGGCGATTATTTACTTGGCAGCGATGGCGGGAATCGATCCGACTCTCTATGAGGCTGCCAGAGTAGACGGAGCGAGCAGACTGCGAATGATCTGGCACATTACGCTCCCCGGAATACGTAACGTTATCGTCCTGCTGTTAATTATGAGACTTGGCTATATGCTCGACGCCGGTTTCGATCAAATTTATATTTTTTATAACATTCAAGTTTATCCGGTAGCAGATATTATCGATACTTGGGTGTTCCGTACCGGTCTCCAGCAAATGAATTACAGCTTGGCATCGGCGGTCGGTTTATTCAAATCCGTAATCGGGCTCATTCTTGTTCTGGGAGCAAATAAGATTGCGAAGCAATGGGGGGAAGGCATTTGGTAAGAAGGGAATTCGCTAGTTGCACATGGGGAAGAAGGCAGGCATTGGAACAGAGAGAACGGAAAAATCGTTCGTACGGAATTAAGGGCGAAAGAAGTCGTGTTCATGTATCAATTGCTGGGAAGGAACGAAATGGAATATCTGAAGTCCGGATATCCGAAAGAGGCCATCGAATTTTCTGCAAATACCCCGCGTGTAGAAATCTTTAACGGGTACCTGGACATTCCGGACGGGTACAATCCTGCGGATGCCTACCGTTTCATGGAAGAGGAAATAGCAAAATTTATCTATGGCAAGCGTTCTATAAGCGAATATGACGATTTTCTGGAAAAACTGCTGACAACGTTTAAATACCAATTGATGCTGGATTCGGCGGAAAAGCAGTTAAAAGAACTGGAGATTATCAAAAATTAAGCTATGGACGGACCTTTATAGGGGGAGAAGGGGATGAAACACAATTTATTGGCCGGGATCCCGGAAGCGCACACCCGGTACACGCAGCTGCCGAACGAGAAGGGGCATAATGCGGTATGGGATTTCGTACGATCGCCCGCCGACCGATTTTATATAAGCGTATGCGGCGAGAACGAAAAGCCGTTGACGGCTTTGCTGTATGAGTATTATCCGAAAACGGGGGAGCTGCGGCTGATCTTCGATGTGGCGGATGTCTGGATCGTCGATCCGGCGCATATGCCGCCGAGCAAAATTCACACGAGCATCGATTTTCTGCCGGACGGCCGGCTCATTATGGCAACCCACAACACGGCGCCGGCTCCCGGTCATAAGCAATGGATGTTCGAGCAGCATTATGAAGACCAGTGGGAAGGGTATCCCGGGTCCATTGTGATGATCGTCAATCCCGACACGAACGAAGTGCAGGTCAGAGGAATTCCCGTACCGAGGGAAAGTATATATGGCGGCATGTTGGGAAACGATCCGAGATACTATTATTTTCTCGGGTATATGAGGGGACATTTTTACCGGTTGGATCTGGAAACGAATGAGGTTAAAGATTATGGCAAGGTGTCAGAATATTCTTCATGCAGACTGGCGAAGGACGATAAGGGACGCCTGTACGGCAGCTCTTTTACCGGAGGTATATGGAGATACGACCCCGAACGGGACGCCATCGAAGACCTGAAGATAAGATTCATGTCGCCACACGGAACCAAACAACGAAGGCAGTTTATTTTTGCACTTCGCTCCCCCCGAGGCACTTTGTTTATGGTCGATAATATGGATGGGGAAATGATCGAGCTTCATCCGGAAACGCTGGAAGTGACCAGGCACGGTCCGGTTCATCTGCGCCATCAAATACCGAGGAACTCTTACGGGATCGGAGGGCTGGCTGCGGACGACAACTTCGTTCTGTATTACGGGTTGAAAACATACGACGAGTATTGCCCGATTCGGCTGGTCAGATGGGATATTTTAAGAGGAGGGAAGCCGGAAAATCTGGGACTCATCACTCCGGGCGGCAAAGATTCGCAATACATTTGCGAGATGCTTTTCGACCGCGACGGTTGGCTTCACATGGTCGACGTATGCGGGGAATTTTCCCCGTACGTATTGGCGGTTGATGTAAACAAGCTGCAGCCTCCGGGGGAAGATGCGCCAGACGTGCAGATTCGGCCTTATACCGAACCGGATTATAACGGGGTCGGAAGTCCGGCATTTATGCATATCGCGGCTGAGACGGTTCGCACTTTGCCGCTTCACCAGTATATGGGTTGGAAGGACACTGCGGTTAAGCATGTCTATGCGATGGACGGCAAGGTTTATGCCATCAGCGGTAAAGAGAGCGTGTATCTAATCGAATCCGACTATAGCGGTGAGGAACCTAAGGAAATCGCGGTCGTCCACGACGAAGGCGCTCCGGTATCCTGTGTGAATGCCGGCAAGAACAAGGCTGCGTTGCTAACAACAGACGGAAGCATCGTACTTATCGAGCTCGAACGGAACAGAGTGGGGCATAGGCTGAAGGTTCCTCAAGGTATCGAGCTTGTGAGACTCCACTTCATGTTGGAGGGGAACAAGCTGCTCGTCAGCGATTATGATGGAGCCGTATACGTTTGTGACCTTGGCAGCGGCGGCTTCCGTATGCTGCACAATATACGAATGGAGACTAATGACGCGGAACCGGTGAAGCTGAGTGAACATCGTGTATTACTGTCTGCCAAAAACGACGAAATGCGGATCTATGATATAAGCGAAATGCGCTCTGAGACGCTCGCCATTCGAACCCCTTCTATTAGAGGGAGGGCCTTCAGAGCGACAATAACAGGGGGAGCTGTTCTAGGGGACGGAACGATTGTGCTTGGAACGTACGACGGCATGCTGTTTACGCTCTCGTCAGACCTCCGCCGAACGACTGTGTACGGCAGGCTGCATTCCAGCGGTCAACTGCGGAATTTCATCAAGCGGAATCACGATGAAGTCATTGGGGTGTACGGTGGGACTAAGGACGCGGGGCATGTCTTTCATTTCTCGCGCGAATGCGGCTTCGTCGATTTGGGCAGGCCGCGTGTCGTTAAAGACAACATTGAGCTGCGCGACATGGATACGGAGTGGGCAAGTATCCATTACATCTCCTCCCTCGCTTACGATCCGGCAGACGGATGGCTTTGCGTCGCGTCGGGAGAAGAATACGGGTGCATTGTCCGTTATAAAGATGTTGCGTTCCCGACCGGAATGTTTTGTGCCGCTTCGGATTCATGGTTGAGTTGAAATCCTTAGAAAACCCACGGTTTTGGCTGCAGGAGAGTAGTAACTTTCCTGCAGCCTTTATTTTTTTGCAGGAGGGGATAACTCATGTTCCGTCGTCGCTTTTATGAAAATGCGCAATTTCTGAGGCTAGAGCAGCCTCGGAAACTTGCGCTTTTTCCTTCATTGTGGTTGTGGGCCGCTTGAGCAGCATTCAAGCCTTTTTTCGCTTTTCTCTGCCTGCTGTTCTGCTCATAGAAGGCGAAAACGCTGCCATTAGGAAAGTTCGCTGTATTGTCATTTTAAGTCAGAATAAGTGTGACAAACATCACATGTATGGCGAGGGGGATCGGTCATAATGGGGGTAAGGCGGTATACAAATAGAAGAGTTGGGGGAAACGTCAATGGATATGGTTATTCTGTCGCGCATCCAATTCGCATCGACGACTATTTTTCACTTTTTCTTCGTTCCGGTGTCGATCGGATTGGCCTTCCTGATTGCCATCATGGAAACCATGTATGTAGTTAAAGGGAATGAAGAATACAAGAAGATGGCGAAGTTCTGGGGGAAGCTGTTCCTGATTAACTTTGCCGTCGGAGTCGTTACCGGGATTATCCAGGAGTTCCAGTTCGGCATGAACTGGTCGAATTATTCCCGCTTTGTGGGCGATGTTTTCGGCGCACCGCTGGCGGTCGAGGCGCTGCTGGCGTTCTTTATGGAATCGACGTTCATCGGCCTGTGGATCTTCGGCTGGGATAGGCTGTCCAAGAAGGTTCATCTCGCCTGCATTTGGCTTGTCGTCTTCGGCACCGTCATGTCTGCTTTCTGGATTCTTGCCGCGAATTCCTTTATGCAGCGACCGGTCGGCTTTACGATCAATAACGGCAGGGCGGAGATGAACGATTTCTTCGCTCTGATCACGAACGGTCAACTGCTGGTGGAATTTCCGCACACAATATTCGGAGCTTTGGCCACAGGCGCGTTCCTGATGGCGGGGATCAGTGCCTGGAAGCTGCTTAAGAAAAGCGATTCGTCATTTTTCAGAAAATCGTTTCAGCTCAGTATTGTCGTTGCTCTCGTTACTTCCGTTCTGGTGGCTGTCTTCGGTCATCAGCAGGCGCAGTATCTGATCCAGACGCAGCCTATGAAAATGGCCGCCAGCGAAGGGTTGTGGGAGACGAGCGAGGACCCCGCCCCCTGGACGGTGATCGCCGCCATCGATCCGGATAAGCAGGAGAACTCTATGGAATGGAAAATTCCATATTTGCTCAGCTTCCTGTCCTACAGTAAATTTACCGGCGAAGTAAGGGGCATGAAGGAGCTTCAAGCCGAGTATGAGCAGAGCTACGGGCCCGGAAACTACATTCCTCCGGTACGCACAACGTTCTGGAGCTTCCGCATCATGGTGGCGGCCGGAACGCTGATGATTTTGCTCGGCATGTACGGTGTCTACTTGGCTGTGCGCAAGAAGCTCGGCCAGGGAAACCGTGTCTTTATGCGGCTTATGATCTTCTCGATCTTCCTGCCGCACATTGCCAATGCATCCGGATGGATCATGACGGAGATCGGCCGACAGCCGTGGACCGTATTCGGGCTGATGCGCACAGAGGACAGCATATCGCCCAGTGTGACCGCCGGGGAGGTTCTGTTCTCGCTTATTGCTTTCTCGGCTATTTATACCGTACTGGCCATAGTCATGGTGTATTTGTTCCTGCGGGTGATCAAGCAAGGACCTGACGCCGCTGCGCCAGTTGAATCTCGGGATTATGATCCGTTCGATCGGGAGGGATATCATGCTGTCTCTAAATGAGCTCTGGTTTATATTGGTTGCCGTCTTGTTTATCGGATTCTTCTTTCTGGAAGGATTCGATTTCGGAGTAGGCTTATCCACCAAGCTTCTGGCCCGGACTGACGGGGAACGCAGGGTGCTGATCAATTCGATCGGCCCGTTCTGGGATGCGAATGAAGTGTGGCTGCTGACGGCAGGCGGGGCGATGTTCGCCGCCTTTCCTCACTGGTATGCCACGCTGTTCAGCGGTTTTTACATGCCGCTCGTCGTTGTGCTGCTGGCTCTGATCGGCCGCGGCGTCGCCTTCGAATTCAGGGGGAAGGTGGACAGCGTACGCTGGAAGAAAACATGGGACCTGGTTATCTTCCTGGGCAGCCTGCTGCCTCCGTTTCTGTTCGGCGTCGTCTTCGCCAGTCTTCTGAAGGGGCTGCCGATTGATCAGAATATGGAGATGAATGCCGGGTGGTTGGATATGGTCAACGGATACACGGTGACCGGCGGAATAACGGTCGTCATGCTTTGTCTTGTGCATGGCCTGATGTTCACGACGCTGCGCACGATGGGCGAGCTGCAGGAACGCGCCCGCAGGATGGCGAGGAGCCTGTTGTTTCCGCTGGCCGGCCTGCTCCTTGTGTTTGGTTTCATGACCTATTGGATGACCGATATCTTTGCGGTGCGCGGGGGCATATTAATCCCTCTTGCCGTAGTCGGAGTGCTGGCTTTCGTACTGGCCGGTTATTTCATCTCCAAACGCAGGGACGGGTGGGCGTTCGGCATGACCGGTACGGTCATTGTCTTGTCCGTTGCTTCCGTCTTTATCGGTTTGTTCCCGCGCGTTATGATCAGCTCGCTGGACAGCGCGTTCAATCTGACCATCCATAATGCGGCTTCCGGCGCATATTCTCTCAAAATCATGACCATTGTGGCCGTCACTCTGCTGCCCTTCGTGCTGGGCTATCAAATATGGAGCTATTTTGTCTTTCATAAACGCCTTCATGAGAAGGGGCATCTGGAATACTGATGGATAAACATTTACTGGGGTATAAGGGGGCCAAAGGGACCGTAATCGTCCTTGCGCTCCTGATCCTGATACAAGGCATTTCTATTGTATACATGGCTAAAGGGCTGGCGGAGGTTATTTCGGCGCTGTTTGAAGGGCACGCTTTGCGGGAGCAAAAAGGTCCGCTGCTCGTATTTCTGCTGGCCTTCCTGGGCCGGCAGATGACGTCTCTGCTGCAGCAGAAGACGGCCCAGCGCTTTGCTCAAGCGATAGCGGCGGATATGCGCAGGAAGCTGATGGAGCGGTTGTTTCATCATGGGCCAAGATTAATCCGGGCGGAAGGAACCGGGAATGTGGTGACCCTTGTGCTGGAGGGCGTCTCCCAGTTCCGCACCTACCTGGAGCTGATCTTGCCCCGGATGATCGGAACGGCGGTTATACCGGTTATCCTGCTCGGATACATCTTCCTGCTGGATAGCGTATCCGGCATCATTTTAGTTGTAACGATGCCTATTCTCATTGCTTTTCTTATTCTGGTCGGGCTGGCTGCGCGCAAGCAAATGGACCGTCAGTGGAAATCGTACCGGACCTTGTCGAATCATTTCGTTGATTCGCTGCGCGGGCTGGAGACGCTGAAGTTTCTCGGGCGCAGCCGCTCGCACAGCCATACGATCGGGCAGGTGAGCGACAAGTACCGGTCAGCGACGCTGCGCACGCTGCGTGTCGCTTTTCTGTCCTCCTTCGCCCTGGACTTCTTCGCGATGCTATCCGTGGCGTCTGTCGCGGTAAGTCTGGGATTGCGCCTGGTTCAAGGACATATGACGCTGGCTGTCGGCTTGACTGTTCTTATCCTGGCGCCGGAATACTTCCTGCCGGTCCGGATGATCGGGGCCGATTACCATGCTTCCTTGCGGGGCAAGGAGGCAGGCAAAGCCATTCATGCGATCATCGGCCATACCCGGGAAGCATCGGTATCTTCAGCATCCTCGGAATCCGGCCCGCCTCCCGATTATGCATGGACGCACAAGAGCACCTTGGCGCTGGCCTCGATTCATGTCCGGCATGAAGCGGAAGGGCCCTATTCCTTGCAGGATGTTTCCTTCAAGCTTCAGGGGATGCGAAAAATCGGCATCATCGGTGAGAGCGGTGCCGGCAAATCGACGCTGATCGATGTGCTGGGCGGCTTCCTGCCCCCTTCTTCCGGGTATT
Source organism: Paenibacillus sp. SAFN-117 (assembly GCF_051966115.1). Lineage (NCBI taxonomy): Bacteria > Bacillati > Bacillota > Bacilli > Caryophanales > Paenibacillaceae > Paenibacillus > Paenibacillus sp. SAFN-117. The sequence continues at coordinate 7,812 of NZ_JBQCLK010000034.1, read as the reverse complement.
TCGAGCTGGACGGTCATCACGTCTGTGCTCTTAACGGAGATTTCTGGCGGCAGCAGATGGTCTACCTTCCGCAGCATCCTTATATCTTCAACCGGTCTCTGGCGGACAATGTCCGCTTCTATGCGCCGGATGCTTCGCAAGAGGAGGTGGAGCGCGCGGTGGCTGCCGCCGGACTTTCCCGTCTGGTCGAAGCCTTGCCTCACGGAATGGATGAAGCGATCGGCAACGGCGGGCGGAGACTGAGCGGAGGACAAGAGCAGCGTATCGCGCTCGCCCGTGCCTTCCTGAGCGACCGGCCGATTGTTCTGCTGGATGAACCGACCGCCCATCTCGATATAGAGACGGAATATGAATTGAAGGAAACGATGCTGTCCTTATTTGCTGACCGGCTCGTATTCCTGGCCACTCATCGCCTGCACTGGATGCCGGATATGGACCAGATCATTGTGCTGGATAAAGGAAGAGTGGCTGAGACAGGCACTCATGAAGAGCTTATCGCACAGAAGGGCTTGTATTTCCAGATGCTTGCATCGCAACGGGAGGGGATTCTATGAAGCGGGAGGAATGGTTGCGTCCCTACACGAAGGCTTACTCGGGACGCATCGCGGCCATAGCCGTCCTGAGCTTGTTAACCGCCCTTAGCGCCAGCCTGCTTCTGTTCACCTCCGGTTTTCTCATCTCCAAGGCGGCGCTGCGTCCGGAGAATGTTCTGATGATCTATGTGCCTATCGTGCTTGTCAGAACGTTCGGGATCGGCAAGGCGGCCCTCCATTACATCGAGCGGTTGGTCAGCCATGATACGGTATTGCGTATCTTGTCCCAAATGCGCGTACGACTGTATCAGGTTCTGGAACCGCAGGCGCTGTTTGTCCGCTCCCGGTTTCGGACGGGCGAGCTCCTGGGCACTCTGGCCGACGATATCGAGCACTTGCAAAATGTATATCTCCGCACGGTATTCCCGATGCTTACGGCCGTAATTATGTACGGACTATGGATAGCCGCCTTAGGCTGCTTTGACCTGTCCTATGCGCTGCTTATGGGAGGATATGTCGGTATTCTTGTGTTTATTCTGCCGGGCTTGTCCCTATGGCTGACCAGGAAGAAATACCGGAGGATGAAGAAGGAACGCCAAGGGCTGTATCAGAAGCTGACCGATGCCGTCCTGGGCATCAACGACTGGGTCATCAGCGGAAGGGCACAGCAATTCGTCGGTTCGTACGAGAACGATGAACGGAAGGTGGCTGCCATCGACAGCGAGCTGAAAAGCTGGGGCAGATGGCGATTTTTGATCGGGCAATGTGTGGTCGGCATCGCTGTGGTGTCCATGATCTGCTGGTCGGAGCAGCTGACCGTCCGCGGGGATATTCCCGCTGTCTGGATCGCGGCCTTCGTGCTCGTCGTGTTTCCATTGATGGATGTCTACTTGCCCGCTTCTGAGGCTGTAGAGAAAATTCCCGAGTACCAGGATTCCAGGGCAAGGCTGGCAGGACTGAGCGATCCGTCGCCGGTGCAGGCGGGAGAGGCTGCTCCCCGGGGGCTGGTGCCCGAGCCATCCATTCCGGAAGAAGCACTGCGGCAGGCACGGCAGCACGCGGACATCCGCTTGGATCAGGTCCGTTTCCGGTACGATGGCGCAGCGGATCGGGTGCTGAACGGGATTTCCCTCCATATCCCGCAAGGAGCCAAGATGGCGGTTCTGGGGCGGAGCGGGGCCGGGAAATCTACCCTGCTGAAGCTGATTCAGGGAGCAATTACGCCGGAGAGCGGCCGGGTGACCATTAACGGGGTGAGTGCAGACCGGTTCGGCGAGCATATTCCTGAAGTGATGGCGATGCTGAACCAGAGCCCGTACCTGTTCGATACGTCGGTGGCGAATAATATTAGGCTCGGCAGACCGGATGCAGCGGAGGACGAGGTTCGGCACGTGTCCCGCCTGGTCGGGCTGGACATGCTGATTGAATCCTTGCCTGCAGGCTATGCCACCCCTATGCTGGAAGCTGGACAGCGGTTCTCCGGCGGGGAGAGGCAGCGGATTGCCCTGGCCCGTATCCTGCTGCAGAATACGCCGGTCGTCCTTCTGGATGAGCCGACGGTAGGGCTCGATCCGAAGACCGAACAAAGCCTGCTGGCCACCATATTCGATGCGCTGCAGGGGAAAACGCTCCTGTGGATAACGCATCACCTGCTGGGTGTACATCAGATGGATAAGGTGATTTTCCTCGAAAACGGAAAAATTACGATGAGCGGCCCGCACGCCGAATTAATGGCACGGAATGCCCATTACCGGCAGCTGCACCATCTGGACTACCCTGCCGGTTAACCGCCGGCTTGGAACGGAGTACCGGCCAAGCGCGAAATGAAGTTGACCTGAGGGGGAAATTGTTTAAAACTATTTTTTCCAACAACTCCTCATGAGGATGTAGTATAATGCACGGGTTAGAGTTGGTAACTATGGAAAGTATCGGGATAGTGGATTTTCCGCTATGATTATCGGGAGGTAATATCACATGTTTAGTTATTATGGAAAATTGAGCACAGAACTCTATGATTTCACCAAGCCGGTCGGCAAGTCTATCTCCGGCGACATTGAATATTATACCAGTCGCTTGCAAAACCTGGGCGGCAGAGTGCTGGAAGCCGGGGTCGGATCGGGTAGAGTTCTGATCCCGCTTCTGGAGAAGGGATTCGTCGTGGACGGAATAGATTACTCGGCGGACATGCTGCACTCCTGCCGGGAACGCTGCAAGGAACGGGGCTTGGCTCCGGAATTATATGAAATGAGGCTTGAAAGCTTTCAGCTCCCGCATAAATATAAAGCTATCATTATGCCGACCGGCTCCTTCTGTTTGATAGAGAACAGAGAGGATTCGATCCGGGTATTGCAAAACTTTCTCAACCATTTGGAAGCCGGCGGCCGCATCATTGTGGATCTGCTGCTTCCCCATGATTTTAAAGAGGGAGAGATTGCAACCAAGGTTTTCGCTCTGCCCCATGGAGAAGGAATCACCCTGGAAAGCAAATCGATTGCGATCGATTGGGTTAACCAGCGAACGAATAGCATTTTAAAGTACGAAAAATGGAAAGACGGGAAGCTGATAGATACCGAGCTGCAGGAGTTCGGGTTAAGATGGTACGGGGTAGAGGAATTCCGGCTGCTTCTGGAAGGTCTTGGTTTCACGAACATCACTTGCTCCTCCGGTTATGTCCACGGCAAATACCCGACCGATCCCGGAGAAATTATCACCTTTGAAGCAGAGAAGAGGCAGTGACTAGTCTTGTATGAACGCCGCCGTTCGGAGATATCCCGAGGGCGGCGTTTGAATTTCTAAGGAAGTAATACTCCGCTTCATCCGGGCTCTGGCGCAGGGCTCAAGATCGTGTTACTATGTTGCCAAAGACATTATTACGGCAGTGGCCGGAGCTTGAAGCAGCCGGGGAGCACAAAGGCTGACCATACAGCCGGTAAACCGGCGGTACCAGGCTCCGGTCCAATCCAATCCGGGGAGATTATGATGAGAAGCTCACAAATTCAATGGACGGACAAGAACATACACGTATACAAATGGGAGCCTGATGAAGGGGAGAAGACCTGCGGGATCGTTCAGGTGGTTCACGGGTCGTGTGAGCACGCGAACCGATATGAGCGCTTCGCCCGTTACCTTACGGAGCATGGATGGGCTGTCTATGCCGGTGACCTGAGGGGACACGGCCGGTCGGTATCCCGGAAGGAGGATCTGGGGTATTTCGGGGAGAAGGACGGCTGGAGCGGGATGGTCGATGATGTGCACAAGGTGACGGAGCTTATTCGCGAAGAGTATCCCGATAAGAACATCGTCCTGTTTGGCCACAGCATGGGCTCGTTCCTAGCGCGCCATTATGCGATGCTGTTCGGCCGGGAGCTGGCGGGATTGATTCTTAGCGGATCCGCCCATTATGACAGGCTTTCTCTGAGGGCGGGCAGATTTCTCGCTGAACGGGAAATCCGGAGGAAGGGCATTAAACATCGCAGTATGCTGCTGTATAAGCTGACATACGCTTCCTTCAACAGAAGGTTCGAGCCGGCGCGGTCCAGGCAGGACTGGTTATCGCGGGACCAGACGGAAGTGGACTTGTTCCTTCAGGATGAGCTTTGCGGATTTGTGTTCACGGCCGGCGGCTTTCGTGACATGTTCGACGGCCTGTTATTTATTACCGACCCGGTCAACATCCGGCGGACTCCCGGTGATTTGCCGATTTATTTAATCTCCGGCAAGGATGACCCTGTCGGCCAATTCGGAAAGACGGTAAAGCGGGCCTATGACTCTTACCGGAGCGCCGGTTTAACCAATATTGAAATGAAATTGTACGACGGAATGCGGCATGAAATCTTGAATGAAATCGGCCGGGAAGAAGTTTATGGGGACATCCTGGGGTGGATGGCGAATATCAAGATCAAATAACCCCTTAGCCTGGGGGGTTAGTCAGAATAAGTATTTTAATCCTCTATTGTTTTCGAGCCATAACGAGAATTGTTCCGTTGATTTTATACCTTCGAATACAGCTTCATAAATATCTACGCTGAAAAATTTTTTCCGATAGTCGGGATGTCGGTGAAGGTAGTTCTTAAGTGCCAGTATAATTGGCCTGTTTGTTTCGTTGACCTTTGATTGCAGCGCGGCAAATTGTTCTTGCTTTTGTTTAAATTGTGTTGATTCAAGCGCCCATACATCTATCTTCCAGTCATTATTTAATATGGTGGTATATATTCCCCAATAAAGCCCCCTTGGCAAATGCGGGGACGCACCATTCCATTCATTGCGGTAATTCATCTTGGAAGGATTTAAACTATGAGCCAAGTCCTTACCCAGGTCAAAGAACTTGAATACGCTCATTTCATTATCCTCAAGATATATATCTAAATCTCTCCAAGTCATTAAATTTAATGAATAACTGCCGTGGACACAAGGTTGTCCATATTGATTCAAAATCTTCATTAGTCCCAACGCATTTAGCAGATCATTTGCTTCATTGCGTATTTTTTCGTTTAGCTCCTCGTAGGGCATAGATTACACCTCCATATTTTTTCATCATACCACAATAGTTGGATAGACTTGTTATTTGAAATGAATCACGGCGGGATTGTTTTTCATGAAGAGAGCACCCATTGGCAGCGCAAGGGTGCTCCTGTTTCTATATGTTCCTTTTCCATATTACTTTTTTATAGCTTAATGAATCCCATATCGCCTTCTCCAACATTATTGCTAGCGAACCTTCTAAACCAGGGTATTCAATGCCTCCGGTGTATAGGGAATGAGCTCGCTCAGTCGGCCTTCGCGAATTTTCGCCGCCCACTCCGGATCAGCGAGCAAAGCGCGGCCAACAGCGACTAGGTCGAACTCTTCGTTCTCCAATCGCTCCATAAGAAGCTGGATATGAGTGGCTTGGGCTCCCTTGCCTTCACTGAGGCTGCTCACCACATCTCCGTCCAGACCGACGGAGCCGACCGTAATGGTAGGCTTGCCGGTCAGCTTCTTGGTCCAGCCAGCGAGGTTGAGCGGTGAGCCTTCGAATTCCGGTTCCCAGTAACGGCGTGTGGAACAATGGAACATATCGACACCGGCATCTGTAAGAGGCGCTAACAGCTTGGCCAGCTGATCGGGGTTCTCAGCCAGCTTGACGGTATAATGTCCCGTTTTCCACTGGGAGAATCGGAAGACGATAGGAAAGCCGGGTCCCACCGCACGGCGGCACGCTGCTACAACTTCCGCGGCGAAGCGGGTCCGCCGGACCAGGTCGCCTCCATAACGGTCCGTGCGCCGGTTGGTGTTCTCCCACAAAAATTGATCGATAAGATAGCCATGGGCTCCATGAATCTCCAATCCGTCGAAGCCAAGCCGCTGCGCGTTGGCCGCCCCTTGAGCGTAAGCGTCAATAACCGCGGAGATTTCGGAATCGCTCATCGGTTCTGTGACTTGAACGCCCGATAACGATAATCCGGACGGTCCGATCGGCCGAACTTCCGGATTCGGCGGGTCGCCGATATTGCGCATCATGCCAATGTGCCATAGCTGCGGTATAATGCGTCCGCCTGCCTTGTGAACGGCATCCACAACTTTGGACCAGCCTTGCAGGGCGTCTTCGCCGTGAATATTGGGCCAGTCGGGATGGCTTCCCGCCGCCGGGTGGTTGATCAAGGTGCCTTCCGTGACGATAAGCCCGACACCGTTCTCCGCCCGCCTGCGGTAATAAGCCGCTACATTCGGTCCCGGTACTCCGTCAGGGGAGAAGGCCCGAGTCATCGGAGCCATGACGATCCGGTTCGGAAGGGTCAAGCTTCCGATGCTGAAAGGTTGAAACAACGCGCTACTAATATCCAATAGGATTCCCTCCATCTTCTTTATGGAAATGTCTGCATTCGATATTACTTCTTCTCGTTTTTAACGGACCCTTATTTAACCTTCCCTTGGCGTTTAAATTTCTTCCAGAAAGCGAGAAGTTCTTCCAATTTGGCCTCGGCTTCCTTCAAAGCCGCGATTTGTTTCCGGGTATCCCTCAGCTTGCCTTCGTATAAGTCAATCGCTTCGGAAGCGCAGGCGGCCGGTGCGTCAGCGTGGCGGGTTACCGCGGAGGGGATCCCTGAACTGCAGGCCAGGATAGGGGCGATCTCGTCAGTACGAAGTCCGAGATCAAGAAATAGCTGAATCATCTTCACCCTTTCTATGTCCGTATCATCATATTCCCGGTATCCGTTCTCCAGGCGCTGCGGAGCTATGAGCTCTTTTTCCTCGTAATAACGAAGGGACCGGATACTGACCCCGGTTTTATCGGACAATTCGCTAATTAGCACTGGTATCTCTTCCTTTCTGATTAGCTTATCCATAGATTAAAGGATGACATCGTGTGAGGGTCAATAACCTATTGAAAAAAAGTACGAGGCGTGGAAGGGAGGGGAGGCGGGCCCTAACGAAAGAGAATGGAGGTTCGTCCTGCAGGCTGCAAAGAGGAAGAAAGGGGTTGGGGGGACTCGGAGGTTAATGCAGTCTCCACTTGACTCAAGGTGTAGTGCCCCGCCCTGCGACGGGGAGCATGAGTCATTTCCCGCCTTGCCTAAATAGTACGCTCACTCGTTCATCTGATTTTGCGATTCCGGGCGAACCCATGAGGTTTCGAGGGCTTCCCGAAGGACCCGGGCAAGAAATTGAAGCTCCTGGTCGTCGTATTTCTGCAGAAATTGGACGACGCCGATTTTCATCTGTCTATGCAGAGCCTGATGGAGATGAAAAATCTCCTTTCCGAGGGGGGTCGTCTTGAACAGGATTTCCTTTTTATTGTGGGGGAGGAATTCCTTCCGGATTAAATTTTTGGCGGCCAGTCTCCGTGTAATTTTGGATACCGTTCCCTTGAATATCCCGAAATGCTTCGAAATGGTGATGCCATTCACCGGCTCTAACTGACCAACGGCATCGAGCACGTGCAGCTCCATAAGCGTCATATCCTGCAGCAGCTCGGTAGCGGCAGGATTGCCGCAGTTCTGTACCATCCACTGTCTCTCTTCATCATCCTCGGCTTCCGCCCTCTGTTTGATTTGACCGACCAGTCCCATGATCGTTTCAATCAAGGCTGCGCTGTCCTGTTTGTTCTCCAAGTGAGCACGGTTATCTGCTGTGTGAGTCATGGAATTATCTCCTTTAAAGTATTACGTTTAAGTGGATGGATTCCCTACAGTTAGTTTGCTCCTTGAGAGCGAAAAAGGGAGACTACCTTGAAAATCCGTCTATTTTACCGTCTGCAGGCATCGTTGCAAGCGGAGCGGCACGTCTAACTGTATTTTGT
>NZ_JBQCLK010000033.1:0-73760 GCF_051966115.1 Paenibacillus sp. SAFN-117 | reverse complement strand
TATCAAAAGAACGCTTCGTGAATGATTTCACACCTTAAAAATTAAAAAAAACTGTCTTGACTTCTTGTGCCACTATATCTTGATGCTGTTCATTCTTATATTCATAACTAATTAAGGTATACTTCCTAAGATGAGAACCGATAATATAAGGATCTGTATTGATATAATTTACATTGTTATGTCCCAGAAATTTTACAAGATTATGGGCAAACGTTGTCTTTCCAGACGCACCATGACCCGAAATCCCAATGATAAATCTTCTATCTTCTCCTTTAACCGAAGTGGCTATCTCATGCAAAACCCTGTCCATAATTTTCCTCCATTTGTTTTTCAGATATGTCCACAGCCCACAGTTCGGATGCTTTGCGTTCCCCCAGATATTGCAAGGATTGACCGTTTCCACAGCCTATCTCCAGCATCTTTTTCCCTGTGACGTCGCCAAAAAGCCGGCATTTTTCTTCTGAGACATATGCTCCATATAAAGGAAGCACGATTGCTCCTAAGAAGTCATTTCCTTTTGTATCCCAATAAAAGCTGTTAGTTTTATGCACATAATTCTTATCCATGTCGACCGAGACAGCGCTGCCAACCTCGCCGGCGCCTATAATATTTGTTCTATATACCGAATTCTTGTCCATACTGAACCCTCCCAAACTAAAAGTGTATTCCGACTTGCGCGTTATCTCAACCACACGTATCGAACCCGAACACTCTGCGCTATTGATTCCCAAATAATGTACCACTTTTGTATAAACGATTCTACCCAAAACCTTCCACCCGGTAGATCAGTAAGAGTTCCATAATCGCTTATTTAAAAAATTTAGTCTATTCATTTTCGGGTTAAAACTGTATGTTATTTATGCGACCACGACTGCGCAAAACGATAAGGGAGGGGGAAAACCGACACGCCATATTTAACTTGGAAGTATCAGAAGAATAACGAGCTACGTTGAGTTCCGAAACGAAAGGAAGGGTAGCGATGATTATGACACAAGAAGAAATGCTGTTCATTGTGCAATCACAACTTGCCATTGACCTTAATTGCTCAATCGATGACCTGAACGGGGAAAAGGACAGCATTATTTTTGTTGAAGCCAAGGAAAATCCCGGACGCAGACCATTTCCAAGGAAGGCACGTTATTTCGAAATTGTGTCTATGGGGAAATCAATTGTAGTATCGGCTACACCCGAACGGTTGTTAATTGCCAAAACACAGATGCAGGGCAAAAACAGGGATACCGTGTTCTCCTTACCATTTATCAGAGGTCTTTACTTGCATTTTCTGCCTGATGTAAAAAGAATAAAGCCAATATCACCGCCGAATTTTTTTTCATTTGAACGGATTAAGCGAGAAGAAGTGGTCAGTTTATTTGATGTTACAAGATTCAATGAAGCTATTATATACGATACGAATCTTCCCTGGCAGACGGATCTAGCTGTGCTTGCAAAGCGAGATGGGGAAATTGTTGGTGTGGCTGGAGCAAGCAAAACCTGTGCAAAACTGTGGCAAATTGGCATAGAAGTATTACCCAAATATCGTAATTTGGGATTGGCTAGTTATCTTGTAAACAGGTTAACTTTTGAAATATTGGGGCGTGGAGAGATACCGAGTTATGACGTAATCGCCAGTAACATTGCTTCACAGAGAGTAGCTCACCGAATAGGGTACTTTCCCGCATGGGTGTCTGATTGGCGATGCAATTTCGAAGGATTTGAACAGTAATCATATCTCAAGAAATATCCCATGAAAAGGATTGAAAATTCTATTGTGCGGTCAATATAACCGGGCCATCCGCAGTAATGGCGATCGTATGCTCGTACTGTGCGGAAAGTGAGCCGTCAGCGGTTCTGGCGGTCCATCCGTCGGCATCAATCGTCATTAACGCTGTTCCGGCATTTAGCATCGGCTCGATCGTAAAAACCATCCCTTCCTTCAAGCGGAACCCTTTGCCCGGATTTCCGACGTGGGGATAATTAGGTTCCTCGTGCATCTCCCTTCCTACGCCATGACCGAGCAAATCACGCACTACCGAGAATCCGTTTCGCTCGGCATGGGTTTGAACCGCGTGCATCACATCGCCGATCCGGTTTCCGACGACAGCTTTTTCGATACCAAGATATAAGCATTCCTTCGTTACCCGCATCAGATTACGGGCTTCTTCCGACACCTCGCCGACCGCATAACACCAAGCTGAATCCCCGATCCAGCCATCCGCCTCCGCGACGATGTCGATTTTGACGATATCGCCTTCCTTGAGCGGCTTCCCGCTCGGAAAACCATGCGCAATGACGTCGTTGACAGACGCACATGTCGCAAACGGATAGCCGTTATAGCCTATCGTATAAGCCTTGGCGCCATTCTCCTTCAGGAACCGCACCGCGAAAGATTCGATATCGAGCGTCGTGACACCCGGCCGGATCATATCTGCGATTGCTTGATGAAAAGCAGCGACAATTCGGCCGGCTTTTCTCATTTCTTCAATTTCTGCTCTCGATTTCAGAATGACCATTTCCATTCATCTCTCCTTTAACTGTATGCCTGAAAAAATCATATCGACGAACCCTTCCACATCCATCTCGTTCCGCATATTGTGGTGGATGTTCAATGCTGCGCAGCCAACAAGCGAGCCAAATATCAGATTAGCTGTTTTCTCCGGCGATTTAGAACCGACTCCTTCACGAATCATTTCCACAAAGGGCAAATAAATCCGTTCCTGAAAATCGGCAAACAGCTTGCTGAACCGGTTACCCGGGAAGTGGTGGAAATTATCCGCAACCGTTTTAAGCAAAATAAAGACGGAAGGATCCTGGATGCACTCCCGCAGGAGCAGCCTGGAGAACGACTCAGCTTTATGCAAACCGCCGCCGACTCCTGTCAAAGCAGGCATTACTGCCGACTCTGTCCGATTCAGAGCATCCCACAGTAAATCTTCCAGAAGCATGTGCTTATTTTTGTAGTAATGATACACGGTTCCGTAGCCGAGCTCTGCCTTGACCGCAACATCGCGTATTTCCAATTGAATGCCCTTCTCCAAATATACTTCCGCAGCCGCTTGCATAATTTGGTTCATCCGCATCTCCCGGATCGCATCATTCTGTTCTTTGGTACGTGGTGACATGGCTCCTCCTTATTTAGACCTGCAGTAATGTCAATCTAAAATGAATATACTTCATTTGGAAGTAAGGATCAAGTGCTTTATAATGGACTAAGAAAACTAGGCCGCAAAGGAAAAGAGTCGGGTAAAATGATAAATATATTAAAAATCTGATAGGAGGGGACTGTCATAAGAATACATATTATTGGTGGTTCAGGAAGCGGTAAGTCATATGTATCAGAATTATTAAGTCAACAATTTAATATTCCACATTATGATTTAGACGATATTTTTTGGGATAATGAAGCAGATATTTATGGGGTGAAGGCTTCAGAGGAACTACGGGATCAAAAACTTAAAGAGATTGTGAGTCACGACGCTTGGATCATTGAAGGTGTATACAGATCATGGGTAGAACCGAGTTTTTTAGCTGCCGACAAGATTATTGTAATTATGACTCCACTGTCTGTCCAAGAAACAAGAATATGGAAACGATATGAAGAACGCATTACAGGGAGTGTTGGGAGTAAAAAACGAGAGTCTCTTGAAAGTGTTAGAAACCTAATAGAGTGGAACAAAAAGTACAATCTCGAGAAGCTTCCACATTTTATAAAAAACTGTGATTATAAAGAAAAACTTATTTGTGTAACTGATAATCTCGATATCCTTAAGTTATTTCAACGTTAATGGCGAAACGTTGGTCCAGAGACATCCAGAAACAGTTTTATCAGTATGTATTCACATAAGTTTGCAGCCAGTCGGTTAGAGAAAGAGCGAGTGTTAGCGGATGTTGACCACTAATCTCGCTCTTCTTGGGATAAGTCTTTAGCTTGTTTCGTCGGGCTAAAGCATTATGAAAATGCTCCGTATGATCTTTTCTTTACTGATCGGTCACCTTCGGAGTTCGGATCAGGAAGGCGAGCAGACATATGATGGCGGTAAACAGGATAAGCAAATTAAACCCGTTGCCGATGCCGAACGTTTTGGAGACTTGCCCGATCACAACGCCGACGACGGCTCCGCCGAGTCCGGAGGCGAGATAGATGAGGCCTTGCAAGGAACCGGCTTGCTGCGTCAGCTTCGAGGCAATGCCTTGTGCAGTCGGGAACAGGACGGACATGGCGAGACCGAACAGCATCATTAAATAACTGAATTCGGTCATAAATATACGTCCAACAATCAGAGACAGCAGCGCGAATAGCGAGAAAGCAATAAGGGTGCGTCTTTCGCCGAGCTTATAAATGATAATGCCGCCTACAAAACGGCCGATGGTAAACAGGAAAGCGAAGCTTGCGATGATATAGGCCGCAGTAGACGATTTCTGCGCGGCATCCATCCCGGCAATGTCGAGCGACGAATAGAAAATCGGGAAGAAATTCAGGAACCCGGCTTCTGCCGCGACATAGAACAGAATGAATAATATAACAAGCAAAATTTGGCGATCTTGAAATAGCTGCAGTACGGATTTGACCGTCACTTTATCTTGACCTTGAGCAGAGGAGGGTTGTGCCGGTTTAAAGGAGAGCAGCGCGAATAAAATAATCGCAATCACAACCGAAACTCCGATATAAAAGAAGCGCCAGCTTATATTTTGAGCAAAGATGGCATTGAGTATTAGCGGAGTGACAATCATTCCTACGCCGAACAAGGCATTGGCCAAATTGAAGATCACGCCTGCGCGTTCTTTAAAATAAATGGGGATCAGCGTAGCCACCGACACGGTCATCGCCCCGATGCCCAGCCCGACCATCAGATAGAAGCCTAGAAAGAAGGCAACGGTAAAGGCAGCCCCCGTTCCAATTAAACCGATCATCATTAGTGCGGTACCGATGCTCATGGCCACTTTAATGCCTTTGCGGTCCGCCAAAATGCCGGCGATCAGGCTGGCCAGCAGAAATCCGATCTGGAACACCGAAACCATGACGCCCACTTGACTGATATCCAGTTGGATATCGTTCTGCACTTTCTCTAAGATGATGCCCTTCGTGTTCTGGATACCGCCTAACACAAACATGGTGGCGAATATGAGGAAAAATATAATGGGCCGTTGTATTTTCTGCATGATTAGTTCGTTCCTTTCTCCCGATAACTTTGAATGGCGTCGAACAATTCGTCCGCAGCCCAACCGTAACAATAATAGAGAAGCTCGTCCGCGGCGCTGTTCTCGCCGGCCTTCACCGCCTCTATCAAATTGGACGGCGATAGATTCCACATCTGAATACCGCTGAATATGCGTGTGTTCGGATCGGATTGAGCACGCACGATGTTATTTTGATCGGCGACGAACCGAATGGGGAAGCCTTCTTCTTGAAAGGTTTTGTAAGATAAATCATAGGGCAGATGGAAGAACCTTTTGAACGCGCGGAAGGCTTCCTCTTGCTCCTGCTCGGTATCGGCCAGATAGCCGATCAACCCCTGCACATCGGCACCACCGCCCAGCTTGTGATAAGGGAAATGCTTCAAGGCGGGGGAGAGCTTCGTTAAGCCGGCATAATCCTGCCCGAGCATCCAACTGTAGGCGGGCGGCCATAGATCCAACCATATCGTAAAGGCGTCATTGACTTTTCTTACCCGCTCGATCAACCGTCCCACAAAACCGGAAACGCTTTCTTGGCGGAAAGATATCCATGCCTGAATATGTGCGTTTTGCTCTGCATGAGAGACGGCATCATCAAACTGCTTTTCTTTTAATTTCATAGACCAGGTTTGCAGTGCTTCCTTAATCGCATTCACATCTAAATGCTGCCGGGCCATCTTCTCCTGACAATGGGAGCAGAAGCAGGTAAGCAGTCCTCTGGGATTCACTTCCTCGCCGGCCCAATCCGGATAACGGATGCGATCGATCATATAAGAGGTGAAGCCATAGCGCCGATACAAATCCACGAACGCCTTCTCCCAGAAATCAATGACATCCGGTGCATTCGGGCACAGCCAGTGGGGGATGACCTGCCCGTAAACATCCGTGACCAAATTGTTGGCGAGCAGATCCCCTTCGAAATGGCCGTTCAAAATATTCAACCAAGGAATCACTTCGAATGGCTCGTCCTGCATCGCTTCCTTAATGATCATCAGCGGATCGCGTTCTGCAGACAGTGTCGGCTCCCGGCGTTGATCGAGCCCGGAAGCTTCATAGGAAGGCAGAATCGCATGCATTGTGCCTGTACCGAAGACGACATCGCGTACTGGATTTCGGGGCAATTTTCCAACGGGATAAGGGTTTCTTTCGAAGATCGTGTTCACTTCGGGAAAAACATATTTAACATCTTTCAATTTATGAATGTAGGCGATAATTTGCGGCATACCTTCATCTATAATATCGTGAGGATGCAATTGAATGCCTGACATTTGAACCCACGCTCCTTATTAATAAAGTTGTTTGTCCTTCAGAAATTGTAAAGATGGGAAGGCTTGATTCAAGCCTAACAAGGCCATGCCCTGCAAAGCGGAATGATGCTGCAAATTAGAAATTTCAATAGCTACGTCCGTTACATCGGAAGCATGAAGACGTACCTTACGCTTCAGTTGTTCCAGAGATAATGATTTGGTGACGCTGCCCATCAACAAAATCTTTTCCGGATTCAATAGTGCTATGATATTCAAGATGCCCATCGCCAAATGATCCTCAAATTGATCGACCAAATACTTGGCCTGCAAGTCGCCTTGCTCCGCTAGACGAAACACTTCCTTGGCCGAGAGTTTTTTGTTGTATAAAGCCAGGGCAGCGGCCTCCAGCCCGGAACCGGAACAGATCATTTCAAAATGTCCTTTATCCGACGGGGCATACAAATGGCAGTTGTGAAATACCATGTATCCGATTTCTCCGGCAGCGTTTCTGGCGCCGCGTATCACCTTGCCATCAATAAGCACGGCAGAACCCAATCCCGTGCCGATCCCGATCAATACAGCGGAGCTTAAGTCTTGAAGAGCTCCTTCGTACATCTCGCCGACAAGCGCTGCGCGCACATCATTTTCAATCGTGACAGGGACATGAAACACCTCGTTAAAATACTGCGCTAGCTGAACGTTCTTCCATTCGGGCAAATTAGGGGAGCCTTCCAAAACGACGCCGTTCACGGGATCGATAATCCCCGGAGTAGCTATACCAATAAAGGAAAGACGCTCTATCGGCTGTCCCGATTGTTGGAGAAAGGCTTTCAAATCCGCTGCCATCTGATCCAAGAAAGCTTGTTTGGTCGAGAGGGGATAGGTAGTGACGGTCTGTTCCGCGATGCATTCCCCGGCTAAATTGAACTGTCCGAAATGAATGGATGTCCCGCCCAAATCAATCGCAACCCCATAGGCGGCATTCTTGGAAAAATGAAGCTTGGTGCCCCGTTTGCTGAAATCGGTTTCCTCTTTCTCGTCATAAATCAGTCTTTCCTCAATCAGATCCTTGACGATGTCGGATACGGTTGCTTTCGTAATGCCCGATTGTTTGGCGATTTCAGTGCGGGATAGAGGTCCTGAATCTTTAATGATGTTCAGAACGATTTCTTTGTTCATCTTCCGAATCGTACTGGGCAAATGTACTTGCATTGCTAGTGATCACACTTCTTTCGTCATTAATTCCAGATACATTTAAGTTTATAAACCATACTTAATTGAGTTGAAAAGATAAAAAATATATAGTATGGAATATGAAAACAGGGTAATATCTTGATTTAAGTTTATAATACATCCTTAACATCATCATCGTCAATAACAATTCCTAACAACAATTGGGATGGCTGGATTGAACATGAGGAAGTTGGTCGGGATCAAAGGACATATTCCAATTCACAAGCAGGGTAGAGGTGGGCGATGAAAGTCCGGCTGTCCTTATCTAGGATGGATTCAAGGAAGGCTTATTCCAACAAAGGAAAAAGAGTTAATGTCCAAAACCGGCTATTCATTAACGGAATATTTACCTGGCGAGGCGTTGGAAACATATAACGAGGAGCAATTTGGGTCCATTATTCCCTCGGTCGCCAAGAGGATTTTCGGGGAAGTAGAATCGGGAAACAATACTAGTACCCACAACGGCGTCGCGGACGTTTTCAGTCGCTGAAGTTGGTGAATACCCAGTACGTTATGCGAAAGTTCACGAAGGTTAAGCTCTGAAACTTATGATATAATTTCATTAAAAGATCATGTAATGAGGTCTTATTATGAATTGGGCCATCCTTAGGAATACATTACCCAATCAATGGGTTCGAAGCCCTTGAAGCTCATTCAAACAATGGAAGAAGAATAGTTGAACGTTTATCGGTAATAAATACTTATGCTGACCTTAATTTTCAAGGGTTCATGAATACGAAACGTAATGTGAAATCGGCATAAATCCTAAAAACCGAACAAGGGAGTTATTTTTATGAAAGAAGAGGATTTTAAAGTAATTCAAACGTATAGGGAAGCAGCCAGGATACTCATGGAGGTATTAGACGGCTTAGGCGATAGAGAATTGGATTTATCTAGAGGGGAAGGCAAGTGGACCATAAGGGAAATAGTGCATCATATTGTTGAATGCGATCTAAACTATTTCCAAATTAATCGATATGCACTTGCTAATACCGGCGAGAAGTATTTCTTTAATGAGTTCGACGCACACGTTTGGAATCAATCAATGAATCATAATCAAAGAGATATAAGAATCGAAGTTCAGCTGTTTAGTACTATTCGGGAATACATATCGTACTTATGCGAGATCATCCCTAACTCCTTGGACCGTATCCTAGTTCATCAGAATGGAACGGCGACTGTAAGGGACGCATTAAATCACGATATCAATCATTCTTATCATCACATTGAACAAATAAAAGAAACAAGAAGAATACATAGCATATAAAAAGAGATATTGAAAGAAATTTGTTATTTACTTACTGTTCCTATTAACGCGATATCCGTATAAATAGATTCCTCAATATTAGGAAGCAGCCTGTAAATTGATTTTTGAATCACTTTCTCAATTTCTTGCTTAATACTGAAGTAACCCTTCCATAAAATTGGCGAATTAGAATTGATTCCATTTCTAATGGCAGCCGAAACCATTCGCTTTTCTATTGTTGAAAATCCTTTATCATCAGCTAATGCGTCGCATAATGTGACTAGTTTATCATAGATAGTCCATTCGATTTGATTAAGTATTTCATATAATTGTATCTGTATGTGTGAAGGAATTTCCCTCCAACCATTAACTGCCTCTAAGTTGGTTGATGGAAATGAGTGCGTAACGCAAATATTTGCTGTTCCCTCGTAGCCTTTATTAATCATAAATAAATACCCATCCAACGAATGAATAACCGATGGGGTATAACCTACATACCGACCGATATCATGTAATAGTCCACTGGTATAAGCTATATTGGGGTCAATTTCGCACCCTGACTTTTGTAAGTCTATAGCTATATATTCCGCCGCTCTTGCCACGTTTATTGAGTGTTGAACCCAAGTTCCCGGATTTGATATTGCCGCAGCATTCAACAATTGCTCTGCATATAATCTATCTTCAACGAACTCCATTTCATCAACTCCATTTGACAGGGATGAAAATCAGAACACGCCTTACAATACACCGTTCATTCCGGCAAATATCCGGCCCAAAATATTAAAATTTAACATGATTAAAGATAATATAATAGCTGTTGGCAGAATGACCCAAATTTGCATTTTGTTTTTCGGAATGATAAGTAACAAAACAACGATCAATATTAGATATACTCCCATAAGCCATGGTACTAAATAGTAATGATGGTGAATGGGTAAATAAGCGTCGCGTAATTTAAACCCTTCTGACAGCAATATTGTGATGGGAAGGGCTGAGATAAAATTAGAAAACCATCCTCTTCCACGCGCATACCACATGATATAAGCACAAATAGGAGATAATACCGCGCATATCCCCCAAAAGATAATGGCTCTTTCTGGAAAAAAATGCAGCACAAACGTTGTGTAAACATAATAAATCGTAAGCATCGACGCAAAAAAGGCGAATACTTTTACAGCAGCCAGTTTGGGTGAGTAGCTGTAAACCGATAAAATTGTCGCAGCAAATACCCATATACCAAGACGTCCACCGATATCGTCAAATATTGGGTTGATATTAGGATCATCCACAAGTTTTGCTGCCAAACCCATAATAATTCCGGTAATCATTGCAATTACTATTGAAAAGACTTTTTGATTTGTAGTTGATTTGTTCACCATTCTAATCGGAATCATCTTATTAAATATATCCATTATACACTCCAATTCAGAGATTAATTTCATATCCGGACAAACAGCTTGAGAATGTCGATTCTCAGCTTCACTTCCTTCAATGCTATATATTACCAGATTACGATTATAATTGTTATACTGAACTGAAAATGCGGTATCAGGAGGGGGCTTTTGCCGGCGAAATAATAAAGCCCCGAAATTTCATGTAAGGGGTTCAAATTTGGAAGGCGAGCCAATATAAGGTTTCTCAGGTCATACTACGAAATGGAGTTAGATTGGTTAGACTGGTTGACACAAGAACTATTGGAGAAGATCTCTTTCGATATTAATTTTCTTAGTTATTATTTCATATTTGAAACCCTGGGGAAAAAGGATGGTTAAAAAAGTACCCGATGGATGGCAATTGAATATGTAGAGAATGAAATAAGCGAGAAGATCAGTCGTTATCATTACAACTCGATGCATTGAATTTGCAGAGACGGACGAAAGGAGCGGATTCCCTAGGGCAACCGCTCCTTAATGATGTAAGCTGAGCTAGACTCTTATCGTTCTCAGCGCCGAGGCCCACGAAACGACTTGATCCAGCATCGATGTGACCGATTTTTCTTGGTACGGTGCAGGATGGAACGTCTCAAAATTGATAAAATCCGTTTGGAGCGAGATACGGACCTGACTGCGTACATCGGCGATCTGCAGTTCCGCCAGAATCATTCTCAAACTTTCTACGGCGCTCGACCCTCCGGCCGCACCGTATCCGACGATCCCCGCCGCTTTGTTATTCCATTCCAAATACAAATAATCAATGGCGTTTTTAAGAGCGCCCGGAATCGAGTGGTTATATTCGGGTGTAACAAAGATAAAACCATCGAATTGTTGAATCTTTTTCGACCATGCTTTGGTATGCGGCTTGGTATAGCTACCGAATGCAGCCGGCATCGGTTCGTCGAGAAACGGTAGTCGATAATCAGCAATATCTACAATTTCATAGACCGAGTCTTTACGTTGTTTCGCGATTTCATAAACCCAACGGGCGATGGCCTCTCCGTGGCGCCCCGGGCGAGTACTTCCTACAATAATACCGATATTCATCATACAGCATTCCTCCTAAAATTGATTTGATATATCCATAAGATTGCTGCAATAGCAATCGTAAGGACGAGAAAAATGTTGCCGTGGATCGCTCCTTCCGAATGATGAGCCGCAGGGTTCCATGGCTTAACTTGTTCAAAGTCGACCAGTTTTCCGTAAATCCCCGTTGCCACCGACCCGCCGATAAAATTCATCATGCTGAGCATTCCCATTCCGACCCCGCTCTGCTCACTCGACAACGTTCTGGATACCGAGTTCGACATCGCGATCATGCCGAAGGTCAGACCCACGTGACCAAGCATAAGAATCAAGGCGATATAGACGGCAGAGAACCCGATTAACGTAGACAGCAATGCGAAGCAAGCGATTAACAACCCGGATGCGATACTGAAAAGAGAAGCATTGCCCTTCGTGTCGGCAATTTTCCCTCCTCTTCGGCCCCAAATGGCTGATGCGACGGCACCGGGCACGAGCGCGAAGCCGATCAAGCTGGCTGGAAGCTTGTTGACTTGCGCCAGTAACAACGGACTGAGGAAATGCAAGGAAAAGCCGATACTGCTGAACAAGAAAGTAATCGTAACGCCTAAGGTATAGCTGCGGTTACGGAACAACCCGGGCGCAATGAAGGGGGGCGTGAAGGTACGGATTCTAACGATGAACAGCGTTAAGGCGACGATGCCGCCAATCGCCGACCATAGCGAACCGGACGTAACGGTAAGCAGCAGTAATGTCACGGCAGCTGCGAGCAGCGCCCCACCCAGCCAATCCATACTCCCTTGTGGTTGTCGCGCATCTTCTTGCAGGTAACGCCGATAGAAAGGCAGGGTCAACAGAAGGAAGAAGGGAAAACAGAATAACCATTTCCAATGGAGAATGCTAAGGATAAAGGCGGACAACACCGGTCCAAGCGCGCTGCCAATCGCCAATCCCATGAATGCGGTCCCCATAGCGGTCCCCCTGCGTTCGGGAGGAAAATATCGGAGCGGGATCAGCATCGCGCTTGCTGGAATACTGGCGGCGCCGGCAGCCTGGATACATCTTCCCACAAGAACCATCCAGAAGCTTTGTGCAGCGAGACCGATTAACGAGCCTGCGGCGAATAACAGCAGTCCGAACGTTAGCAGGTTCTTCAGCCGAAAACGGTCGGCCAACTTGCCGTAAACAACCGTTCCGATTCCGTAAATGAGCGTGTAGGACGAGGTTACCCAGCTCACCTGTGCGTTTGTAACGGAGAATTGTTCGCGAATTTGTGGAAGCACCAAGTTGAACATAAGCACGCTCATCGCCGATAAGGCCAGTGTGGCCATAACGACGTACATCAGCTTCTCACCTTCTTGTTTTTGCAAACCAACTTCCATACCGGTTCACCCTTTCATTGAATGACTGTCATGACTGACTGACATATCGCTCGAAAAAATTAGGGCAACAAAGCCCTAACGAAAAGCCACACTTCTTCTTCGATTAATTTATCGAACTGAACGTTCCTCAGCATGGGATCATCGTTCATGCGTCCGATGGCCGCGCCGTAATTCATATAAATGAACGCCAGAGCCTTCGTCTCTGGGTCGGTTGCGACCATCTTTTCTCTCTGGATCATGCTCTCGAAGTAGTCGACCAATAAAGCTTTTAATTGTTGCGGGTGTCGATGCGTCCGCTCCCGGAAATTGGGGAGATTACCGCCATCCTTAGCTGCAATCATGATCAACTTCCGATTCCGGTACATGATCTCGTGGTAGCTTCGGGCGATCATCAATAGATCGGTGTGAAGGTCCCACTTGATTTGAGTCTCGAAGAGAAGCTTCATTTCGTCTGCATAGTGGTATCGCTGGAAAGCCATCTCGAGTAAATTTTGTTTGCTTTGGAAATGACGGAACAACGTTTTCTCGCTGAATCCGGCTCGCTCGGCAATTTCCTGCGTCGTGACCCCGTTATAGCCATACTCCGCCATGAGATCAATCGCCGCTAGGATTAACTTGTCGGTCGTTTCGTGCTTCTGAAATCCGGCCATGAATTAACCTCAATCCATTTTTTTATGTCAGTTGTCACTGACATCAATATACAATGCTACAGATTTATTGTCAACAAGTTGTTCGTGGAAAATAGGTATTTGGTGTTGAATCAGATTCAGGACGAAATTGTGTAATGGATTACAAACGAACCATAAAGTGGGGTAGCCCTCGGAATTGCACTAAGCGATTCCGAGGGCTTTTCATGGAACATTGTATATAAGTTATGTGACCCTCTATTTAAGCATGGTATCCCAATCCATCATTTATTGCTGCAGCAGCCGTTTCAGAAGCATAGCTGCTTCAGCTCGGGTGGATATGCCGTCCGGAATGAATTTACCCTGTTCACGTCCTTCGATCAAATGAAGCGCGGCGGCCGCTCTAACGTATTCGAGAGCCCAAGGGGAAACGTTCGATTCATCAGTAAATCCGGACTCCATAGAGTCAGGCCACTCGACTCCCTTGCTAATTTTGTAAGCCCGTATTAGCATGGTCACCATTTCTTGTCGCGTGATATCTCCATTTGGATCAAATACCGTGGCGCTTTTTCCATTAGCAATGCCGGATTGAACTGCAATGGAAATGGGTTCTTCATACCAGGCGCCTTTTTCTACATCCGTAAAGCTCAATACACCGGCCTGCGTCAAATTCAGTGCTCTGATAAGCAGAGCGGTAAACTCCGCACGGGTAACGGAACGATCGGGTTCGAAAGTCGTGCTGCTCGTACCGGTAATCATCTGCTTCGCTGCCAGCTCTTCGATGGCATCCTTGGCCCAATGGGAGGGCTGGATATCTATGAACCGCTTCTTGAATTCAAGGACGGCATAGGTACCGGCACGATGAATGTCGGCCACCCATTCTCCCTCGATGTAACTTCCGCCTACGTACTCAAAAGTTCCATCTTCGGTCATATAGTAAAGGCCAACCAAATTCGGGTTCAGGGCAGAGTCAACTTGTGCACGTATCGTCATCGGCGGATGGAAGGGGGATAAGCTAGTTCTTTGTCCGTCTTTCGCGACCATAATTAAGCTTAAGTCAATAATCTCCCCGGAAAGCTTGATCGCTGCATGATGGTCATCCCTCAGTTCGCCAAGCCGCTTCTCAGCTTCAGATGACGGCAACCGATTTATATTTATTTCGACCTGGGAATCCGTCGTTTCCGTTATGGCCGCTTTATCGCTCCATTGCTTCAACAAATCTGCAGGAAGCTCAACGGCAAATGTGTCGGTTTCAATCACCAGCCGGTTCTGTCCGAGAGCCTCGAATGCATTGCCGGGAAGGATGACTTGATTAACCTTCTTCGGTACAGCCACCGTCACTTTTCCATTCTCCGCTTCTTGCCTTAGATCCTCTATCTGCAGGACAAGCTGCTGCTCGTTACTGCTGTTGTCCTTCGGTATGACATAACCTCCCCAAGAGGGCTGCGGCGGCTCTTCTTCAGTTGGCTTCTCGAGGAAGGCGATTCTGGCCTCTGCGGCAATGAGCACCTCGAGGTTGGTAATATCGGCCTCCTGTGCGCCCAATCTCAACGCGGTTTCCACCTTCGAACGTGCCGCCACCACAGCAGGCTTATCCTTCAAGGTTATACTGGCCGGCAGGGCAGCGATCGCGGCGATGGCTTCCTGAATGGCCGTCTCCCGAGGATCGGCAGGCTTCTCAAGGAAGGCGATTCTGGCCTCTGCGGCAATGAGCACCTTGAGGTTGGTAATATCGGCCTCCTGTGCGCCCAATCTCAACGCGGTTTCCACCTTCGCACGTGCCGCCACCACAGCAGGCTTATCCTTCAAGGTTATATTGGCCGGCAGGGCAGCGATCGCAGCGATAGCTTCCTGAATGGCCGTCTCCCGAGGATCGGCAGGCTTCCAGTTAATTTTGTACTGCAATGTGGACTTCCCGTCTTTGGCCGTCACATGGATAATGGTTTGCTTTTGCTCCGAAACAGATTCTACATGTACTACAGCTTCCGGCTGCTTCGCAACGGCTTGAACATCGTCCGCGGACGACAGGGGATAGGTATACTGTAAAATTCCCGGAGAGAAGCTTTCCAGCGGCATTCCATTGACATGAATGGCCGACAGAGTGGCATCGGTCTCCGGTATGGCAATTCGGGACATGTTTGTCGAGGCATCGGGTGAATAATAGATGCTGCCGTCGATCCCTATAGCCATATCGTTGACAAAACCATCTACAATCGTCTTGTGCTGCAATGTTTCCGGATCGATGACAATGAGCTTGCGCGATAAGGTCGTGTAGAGCATACCGTCCGGACTCCATTCCAAGCGGTATGGCTTCCATTTGCTGCTGTTGTACAAGCTTGGGCGAATGAGCTTGCTTTTTACAACCTCATTCGTATCGACATCCATCGCAAAGATGGTTCCGTCTACGGCTCCCCACAGATAGCCATCGGGCCCGAAGGACAGCTCGCCAATCATCTTCGGAGCTTCATCAATGCCCGGGATTTGAGGCGTAAATTCAGCAACTTTCCGGCCTTTAGCCACATCCCAGATGAAAAGCTTAGCCGCAGGCTCCGAAGGATTGATGCCCAATCCGCCCCAAATCGTAGTTCCGCCGTACAGATAACCATCCTTGTAGGCCAGAGCCATAATACTTTGGTTCTCAACAAAGTTATCGAATTGGGTCCAATGATCCGCGGTCTCATCATAGATAGCCAGGGATCCTCCCAACAAACCATAATCGGGGACGGTGCCGACAAACAGCTTATTGTCTCCGGATGTGATGGCGAATGGACGATCCTGCATGTTCTCGAAAGGATAGACCATCCTCGGGTTCGTATTCAGCTCCATGGGTTGCGACGGGTCAAGGCGATACATGACCGCTGCAACATACGTTCCATAATAGACATGATCGTTAAGGAACCCGATTCCTTCAGGCTGAGCGAAGGAAGAGATATTTAGATCAATCTGGTTAGTAAAAGGATTATAAATGCTCATGCCGCGTTGATATCCGCCCAGATAGATGCGGCCGTCGGTGCCTTTTTCTAACGCTTGAATGGCGACAGGCTGTGGTGAAATTTCCAGTTCGATAAAGGACAGCCATTGATCCGTTGGATCATACAAGATGTACTCTCCGTATTGTGTAATGATTGTCAGTACGGTTTGTCCTGCTTTCGGCCCGCTCTGCAGCTTAATCCACTGCATATCTTTAACCCGAATGGTGTCCGGGAGTGGAACAGACAGCTCTATTTGGCTCGAGCGGTTCGTGCTGAAGTCGTATTGGAAGAGCTCCGTGCCATTTTTATAGTAAATAAGGTTAGGGTTAAAAGGGGAGGGCTCCGAGATCATGTTGCTGTATTGGAAAGTATGCTCAATCTCGTATGTTTCCATATTCATGACGACCATATTGATCGTACTGACTGAAACAAAGAGCTTTCCATTTACAACGAACACATCGGCAATAGTTCCCGTGTCTCCCGTTGCCAAATTGAGTTCATTGTCCGGAATAATAATTTCCGTCTTCTCGCCCGTAACCCGATCGATTCTAAACAAATGGATGCTGGTCCCTAATCCGGCATAAATGTATTTCTCATCGACGGCTATCCCCCGCACATAATCTTGTCCGTCCATAATGGTGCCGTAATCACGGAATTTCCCGGTGTGAATGTCATACTCGAACACTTTGCCATACGATTTGTCATTGTACGTTGCGCCGTATATTTTCCCATCAGGGGCAGCTTCCAGATCCCATACCCAGCTGTCGGAAGGGTTGACACCGAGCAGCTCCACTTCCTTTTTCGCAGGCAGATAACGGTACAGCTTCCCGTCTCCAGTGCCGGCGAAATAGACATTCTGGTCGGGACCTATCGTCATCGCCCAAGTCGCTTCCGTATTGGGGATGACCTGAGAGAACTTTAACTTACCGGTTTCGCCATCGACGACTACGAAGGTTCCGGGTTTGCCGTTCGTGTGGAAATAGACTTCATTGTCACCCAAAACATTCTGTTGAATCGCCCCCGCTTGCCCCAAGCTTACGCTTACCATCGGACCGAGATCAACAGGCTCCTGATAATCACGCTCTAATGGAACTTCCGGCGGCACGATCTCAAAGGCAGCATCGTCGAAGTAAGCTTCCGTCAAACTGATTCCTCCCGAATATAAACCTATTCTTGCATAAGCGGCTCCTGCCGGGGCAGTAGTTAACAATTTCATCTCTGACCATTGATTCGTTCCCAGGGAATTCCCCGAGAACAGCTCCTGCTTGACGGCAACCCTAACATCTTGAGCGTTATAATAATGAACTTCCAATACAATATTATGGGTCTGCTTCACGACGTTTACGAAGCTTGAAGCAATGTAAGATTCGTTGGGGGCAACCGCAATTTTATCGCTGAATACCCGCAAGCCTGTCGAACCCGCATCCGCAACCGAATCTACAAAATGAAGGCTGTATGTCCCGTTATGAGTCCGATCTTTACTTAATTCCACCGTTCCGGAAGTTACGGGGTCAATAGCCCAGTGAGGGATTCGGGCATCAACCGCATCTTGCTCAAACCCGGGATTCAATACTTCTCGAGGGTATTCCGTATCTGAAGGCGCTTCCAAAAGCTCTATGGAAACATCATCAAAATATACTTCGGTGACCGCAATCCTGCCTGAATTAAAACGCAATTGAATTTGTGTTGCTTCTGCGGGCACTTCGAAACGCACAACCAACTCATTCCACTCGTTTAATTTCAGCTTGCCTTTGGCAAAATTGATAAAGTCCGCTTTGCCGACTTTATCGCCTTGGTTATTGTAATAATGCACCTCATAACCGATGCTGTGAGTTTGGCTGACGACATACGCGAACGCTTTGGCATTGTATTTGCCCCCCGGAACAACAGGGATCGCTTGGCTGGATACTTGCAGCTGTTCCTCGGCGCTCGAGTTATGGAAATGAAGACTCTTGGACCCGCTATGAGCCTTGTAGGTGCTGACCGTTACTGTACTGATCGTGTTTTGCGTAATCAGGCTCCAGCCGGGAATAGTTCCGTCTACCAAATCCATTTCAAACCCCGGATTTACGATACCGCCATTTCCCATATCCGCTGCCGAAGCCCCAGACAACGGGAATATCCCGAAAATTATCGAGAAGCTGAGCAAGATGGAAAGGTAACGTTTAGTTACTTTCATCATTAATGGGATCACCTCATATGAAATCATCTAATATTACTAACCATGAAACGATGGCAAAGGGGAGAGGGGCGTATGAGTGGTTATATCGTTCGAGCTTAACTCGAATCGTCAGACCTGTAATTGGAGCATAATGAATGACTGATCCGAAATTACCCGCAAATTTTTCTATATATTCCCCTTTAGCTGTATCTCGAGCAAACCTTTGAACGCGAGGAACTATCACCACCTAAGATACCATTTTCTTCTCCAGCCAAGAGCCTGCTGTTCTATCACTCAATGAGGTATAGGCCAGATCAACCATCCAATGGGAGCGCTCCCAATCCCGAGAACAGGAAAGGGATGAGTGCGTCATTTTGCCTGTTCGTATGTAAGTGCCTATCCGATTTCTCATTACAGTAACAAGGAAAGGAAGACGCAGCTTGGAAAGCTTCGTATTCCGACGAAGAATACACCTCAGCACCTGCAATATAGCTTCCAGTGTAGGCTGCAGGATAGATTTCTCTAATCTGGGAGCGCTCCAAATGATGTAATATTTTAATTATGAAATAGCCGGTCATGAAAGTCAACACCTTGAAATCCTCCCACTTAAAGAGCAATGTATATAAGGATTATCACAAAAGTGGTTCGCCGCTAATCGGTCACAACTCGTAATACAAAAGGCAAGCTCTTTCCCATTGATAGGGGAGAGCTTGCCCGCCCAGCCATTTCGCTAAAGTATTCAATATGAGATTATTCATCACGAAAAACAAAGGATCGGAAAGCGAAAGACAGAAGAGGTGCACATCCCAAGCTTAAAAAATTGTGGGTATCATTCCCCCATCCATGCCTGCCAAATGGCAAAATATTGGGCAGTGTTGACTACTGGTTCTGTAATAATGGCAAGCGGCAGTTGCGCTTTGCGGGCTGCGTCGTGGGGGGCAATCCCCATTTGACGTAATCCGTCCCAAAATCCTGGCGGAATTTTAATGCGCTCAGAGATAGGAAACTTCATACATACATTGTCTCCTTTAGCTGCTTAATATATTTTAAGTTCTGGTTGTAATCGGGGAACGCGCCCTGTTGATGGCGTAACTTTTATAATACCTCCTCCAATGCCCCTCTGTAACTAGAAGATAGTGACATATTACTTGCAGATTTCAATTTTCCGTTTCTGGGTTCGGCAGTGCCTTGTCCCACAAAAGCCCGATTTCCGTCCGGACCCAAAAAACCGGAATCATGGAACAATTTCTAAAACAGTACCTTGGTTGGCATCAGCCACTTTCGTAGAGCCATAAACGCCCAGATATAGTCTGGTTTGATTTAGATTCGTCCCTAAACTAACGTAATAAGCGGATTGAGACCCAAAATTATAATCGGTTTCAATAACACTAAAATCATTTAATTTACAATCTGTTCTTATCCTGGTATATGCTAAAGCCCCTCTAACCGGAAGTTGGGATTCTTTGGCCCGGGCCAGATCGGTAAACACAACGTTTCCCGATATAGCGGGGATCTCATTTCCCATATAGGGCTGGACTCCTGTAAGTGCAGTTGCTTTAAACTTATCCGTTCGGGGATCTTCATGAAAATAACTGATTAGCGGCAGAAGACGCTGCACCGAAGTTTTTACTGCTTCATCGTAATAAGCCATTGTTTTCTGAGTCAAAGCGGGATTTGCAGAGCAGCCTGTTATTATGGAGGTAGGAAAAGCACCTTCCCAGCCTCGCCAGCCAAAGTTAATAAATCCTTCTTGGTCAATTTCTGAATTCATTAAATAAGCTTGAACAAGCTGAGTAACCGGTATTGGTTTATACTGTATAAATGAAAAAATCGATTCTACGAGATCCTGTCCGACATTTCCTACGTATTTGATATACCGATTATAAAATCTTTGATATGAAATGCCCGGTATATTGCGAACTCCTTTGGCTATTACCGTAAGCGTTTCTTGAATAGCTACGGGCAGCTCATTAAAACGTGTAACTATGGGAGGATTATCGATAAATGTATTTTTAGCGACATCAATTTCGATGATTTTACCTGCTATTTCCATATCATCTTGACTTAAATTAAAGGGATCATAGCCCGACCCTCCATCACCGGTTGTCAAAACAAGTTTTCCTGTTTCAGGTGAAAAGTTTAAGCTATTGACACCATTATGGTTTAAAAATGGTCTTCTTAAATTCAGTAATGTCCGTCGTCTTTGAGGCCGGCCATTCGATTGCAGAATCCATTCTTCTACTGTATCAATATGATCATATTGCGTTTCTCTATTTGTCCATCTTTGGCTTAAGGTTCTGGGATCACACGGATTAGGCTTAAAAGATTCGAACGCCCCTGGAAGAGCGCCCGGACCTTGAGTTCCAGCTATTGAATAATGGAGATAGAACAGGCGATTATAGTAAAATTGGGGATGAAACGCCAGTCCTACCAATCCCCGTTCATCATATCCGCCACTAGAAACACCCAGTTTAATAATTCGTGGACGTATATCTAAAAAAGTCCTTATAACTCCGTTTCCTATGTAAAAGATCTCTCCTACCTGGGTTGCAATAAACAATCGTTCGATGGAATCGCCAGGAAGTATAGCCGTTTTCAAAACAGTGGGTAAATTTAGCTTACTGACAATGGGCCGCAAACTAACTTTAGCCTTTATCAAATAACTTTACCCTCCTTTTTCATTGATTTGTTTTATAAAGAATATGACTATAATTGTTTATTATTACCCGGGTACCCCGGCTCCTACGGCAAGCCAGAATATTACAAACAATAATAGTAGGGATCGATCCATGAGATTCTTCCGAATTTACGAGGAATCTGCTAGTGTTATTACAATGATGAAGGGAGGGGCACCTTTGCTGCATCGTACGTACATTCCGAAAATGCCGTTATCGTTGTTCGTCGATTATTTTTGGTATATGGAAGATTATAATCCTTCGCATTCCAAGGAACTGGCTTTGCCGGACGGATCTGTGGATGTGATCATCGATCTTGGCGAGGACAAAATCCGACTGTTCGATAGCAATCATCGCGAGTTGGTTTTCGGCCATTCAATTCTCTGCGGTCCGCACTCGGAATATTTTGTTATCGATACGGCCTGCGAGTCGCGAGTGATCGGCATCCACTTTAAACAAGGCGGTATCCACCCGTTCCTTAAAGAACCGCTCGTAGAGCTTCACAATAAACATTTTCCATTAGATATATTGTGGGGGTCCAAAGTAAGCGAGATTCGCGACGAACTGCTGGCTTCCCCTGGACCGGATGAGATGTTCCAAGTGCTTGAACGCAGCTTGCTGTCTCTTGCGAGGAAAGATTTGAAATGGGACCCGGCAGTACAATTCGTATTGAACCACCTTCATGGTTGCCAGATCGCTGAGATCATTGAGCAGACCGGGATCAGTCATCGAAGATTCAACCAAATTTTTAAAGCAGAAGTCGGTATGACACCTAAGCGACTAAACCGCCTTTATCGATTCCAGGAAGTTCTGCGTCTCGTTCATTCCGGGGAAAATATTTCGTGGGTCAATATCGCTCAAGCTTGCGGATATTTCGATCAAGCGCATTTTATAAAGGACTTTAGTTCTTTCTCCGGCATCAATCCGAGTGAATACCGTCCGATATTGGGAAGGCACCATAATCATGCTAAGTATGTCACGTAAGGTCAAAAATTTACAATACTTGACCGTGAGAGAAGGATATTATTAAGAGCATAGCAAGTTATCCTAATAAGTTTGAAGGAGGAATATATTGATGAAGGCGAACCATTATGTGCCGGACGGCTTTCATACCGTCACACCTTATCTTCATGTACAGGGAGCGGAAAAATTGATTGATTTCCTTAAGCAAGCTTTTGGGGCGGAGGAATTGAACCGTTCGACAGATGCTGACGGACGTATCCGGCATGCAGAAATTCGTCTGGAGGGCTCCATCATTGAATGTTCGGAAGGCAGAGATCCATATCCCCCGATGCAAAGTGCAATTCACTTGTATGTAAGAGATACTGACAAATGTTATGAACAAGCGATCGCCGCTGGAGCCGCTTCTCTATATGAACCCGCGGATATGCCTTATGGTGAGCGGAGTGCCGGCGTGAAAGATCCGTTTGGCAATCATTGGTACATCGCGACATTTATGGGGACGGTTAGGTAGAGGAGAGAGGTTCTGCGAACAACGGCAAAGGTGCGTTAATTACCGGAAAGTTTCTCGAAGCTTAATTACATGCTTATTCAGATGAACCTTGTCCATCCTGAAGAAATACAAGGATTGTTGATACAGGGTTTGCGCTTGGTCGCTCCCAAGCCGGTCGTTCTCATTGGATGAGGTGAGAGTACTCGGGATAAACGAGATAAACGCTTGCGTTGATCAAATAAAGCCAGTGACTAAAATACGGGTGTGTATGCGGAACCATACGCGACCCGTTATTTTTTTGCCTCGCTGCGAGCCGATCGACAATGCAGGAAGAACGGTCCATATTGTTTTTTTGTTCATCAGGCATGAGGATGGAGTGATCAGTTAGCATCTAACTCCCAGTTCCCTTTCAACTTAATAACATGAATCGATCCGAAAAACCTTCTAGAAAAATGATATTTATCATTTCAAAGAAGTGATATACATAACTACCGGCCCCGTCGGCTTTTAGATATGCTTCTTATATAATAAATGAAGGAGGCACAAGTAATAATGAGAAAAGGGTTATTAAGCCATATGGTATGATAGAGCAAAATGATGGAGGTGGTAAAAATGGCTCGCGTCAGACTGCCGTTGGAAACAATGATGTTGCTTCCTCCATTGATTTCTATGATTATTTTTCCGCAACAGACGGGGTACAACTATCTATTGTTTTTTATAATCGCAACGGCTCATTTGATCAGCATTATGAATGCGAAACACCGAACCTTTTTCATCATTGTTCAACTGGTCGCGGTTGCTTTATGGGGAGCCTTCATCTCCCCATGGGAATTAAGCTTCGGCTTTTATCCTGCTTTGGTGATCGGCAAGTACTCATCCTACCGCAAAATTACCGCAATGACTGTACTCATGGCTGCGCTCTTTGCCGGGTCGGTCGGGTTCAATTTCTTGCGAGAGTCGAATTCATTGTACCTAGGCTGGTATTCGATTCTTTTCATACTTTTCCTGTTGCCCTTTATGGTGAGAATGATCCGGAAGTCACATGAAATGAAATTGGGGTTACAATATGCCAATGATGAAATTTCCCGGTTGATTAAAAATGAAGAACGCCAGCGAATCGCCCGTGATCTTCATGACACGTTGGGCCATACCCTGTCTCTGCTTACGTTGAAAGGTGAATTGGTGGAGCGGCTCATTCCCCGGAGTCCCGATCAAGCCTTGAAAGAAGCACGTGAGATCCAAAATATTTCAAGATCCGTCCTATTGCAGGTGCGGGAACTGATCAGTGATATGCAGTCCATCGATCTTGATGAGGAGTGCCGACAGGCCGCTCAAATTTGCGAGTCTGCCGGGATTTCATTCAACGTGGAACGGAAGGATGAACTTTCGGGAGCCCCGCCGATTATCCGGAATATCCTGAGCCTGTGTCTTCGTGAATGTGTTACCAATGTCGTAAAACACAGCGGCGCGCGCAGATGCACAATCCGCATTGAAGAAGAACCTGGAAGATACATTCTTCAGGTGGAGGATGATGGGGTCGGCATTGCGAAGGAAAATCACGACCAGTTTCACAGCGGCTTGTTGGGAATGAAAGAACGGTTATTGCTGATCGAGGGAAAACTTGAAATGGCAGCCGGGGAAACAAATGGGACAAAAATCACGATCATCGTGCCGAAAGTTAAGAAACCGGTGATAACGGAGGGAATCCAATGAGAATCGTCATTGCGGAAGATCAAGGAATGCTTCGATCCGCGGTCAGCCAGCTGTTGGCCCTGGAAGAAGATATCGAAATTGTCGGGGAAGCCGACAACGGTGAACAGGCTCTCCGGCTGATTCGGGAAAAAAACGCCGATATTGCCGTGCTCGATATAGAGATGCCATTGTTAAGCGGACTGGAGGCAGCGGAAAAGTTGAGGGATGAAGGCAGTGAATGCAGGGTCGCCATCGTGACCACCTTCGCCCGAAGCGGGTACCTGCAACGTGCCGTGAAGGCCGGGGTAATGGGGTATTTGCTAAAAGATACGCCCGTGTCCGAATTGGCGGAAGCGCTGCGAAAAATTCACGCGGGCAAGCGTGTCTTTAGCCCGCACCTTACTTTTTCCATGATGGAAGAAATAAACCCGCTCACGAAACGAGAATCCGAGATTTTGCTGCACCTGAAGAAGGGAGATTCGGTCAAAGAAGTCAGTAAAACTCTCTATCTCTCTCCAGCTACGATCCGCAACTACATCTCCGAAATTATTCAGAAGCTGGAAGCGAGAAACCGGATGGATGCCGTCTCCATTGCCGAAAACAAAGGATGGCTGCCGGAATAACCTTTTTTTGTAAAACAAAACCGATTTTATATGATGCAAGACTGAATAGCAAAAATCCATTCTTTTGTTATGAGAGAAGGAGAAAAAAGATGAAACCTGTCATTGAAGTTGAAGGCTTGACCAAACAATACGGGGAAACTCGAGCCGTACAGGGGATTTCGTTTACAGTCGAAAGAGGCGAAATTTTCGGTATCATCGGTCCGAACGGAGCCGGTAAGACCACAACCATTGAGATCCTGGAAGGACTGCGGACAAGAGATTCTGGAAAGGAACACGTACTCGGCCTTGATCCCGGCAAGGAATCCGACCGCTATCCATTAAATAAAAAAATCGGGGTGCAGTTCCAGGCCACATCCATACAGGAGTTATTGAAAGTCAAAGAAGCGATAAATTTGTTTGCCTCTTTTTATGACACAAATCATGTCCTGATGGACATCATTGAACAGCTACAATTGAAAGACAAACTCAATTCGTATTTCAAGGATCTTTCCGGTGGCTGGAAACAACGGGTAACGCTCGCTTTATCCGTTTTGCATCAACCCGAAATCGTGTTTTTGGATGAACCGAGCATGGGGCTGGATCCCCAGGCCCGCCGCGAGTTGTGGGGAGTCATCCATACCCTGAGGGAACAAGGAACCACCATCCTGGTCACGACGCATTATATGGAAGAAGCCGAAAAGCTCTGTGATCGAGTGGCAATGGTGTACGAAGGTCAAATTCGGGCACTTGGGAAACCGAATGTATTGCTAGAAGACCTGGCGACTAACTACCTGGCGTTTGAGAGTTTCGACGTGGATCCCGATGTTTTGATCGCCCTGCCCAGCGTGATTCACGTGGAGAAATCCGGGGATCGGGTGAGAATTCAAACGGAGAATCTACAGCGTTCCGCCTATTTGGTTTTAAAAGAATGTGAAGAACGCGATTGGAAAGTGACCGCATTCCGTTTCGAGCGAGGCACGCTGGATGATTTGTTTGTCCACCTGTTAAAGGAGCGATCAGCATGAATAAAATTGTGAAGCTATCGGTAATGGAAACAAAATTATTTTTTCGAGAAAAAATGGCCGTGTTCTGGACCTTTCTGTTTCCGGTTCTGATGATCTGGCTATTCGGAGTGATGTTCGGAAATACAGAAATCGGAGGGATGACTTACAGCAATGCTTACATCCCGTCCTGGATTGCCGTGAACATCCTGACCACTGCGTTTTTCGGAATCGGAACGGTGATGGCCAACTATCGTGAAAAGGGCATTTTGCGACGCTATCAGGTCACAACCGTGCGGCCCTGGATGGTGTTAACGGCGCAAACCGTGCAGGGAACCGTCATTTTTACCATCAGCGCCGTAATTATACTCATTTTTGGATTCCTCGTCTTCAATTTACATGTACCGAAATATTTGGGAAGTACCTTGTTGGCCATCCTATTAAGCCTGGTTGCCTTCTTCCCGTTCGGACTGTTGATCAATTCCATTGCCAAAAACGTTCGGACGGCCTCGGCCGTCAGCTCACTTGCCTTGAATTTGATGATTTTTCTATCGGGAGCCACCTTTCCGATTGAATGGATGCCAAACCTATTACGTGTTATCGCCCACATCCTACCGCTTTACTACGTCATTGATTTAATAAGGCAAACATGGAATTTCACACCGATTTGGGAGAATGGGGTGGATGTTGCGGTTCTAGTAGGTGTCGCCATTATATCTATCATTTTGTCCTCACGGTTTTTCCGCTGGAGCGCGGAATAAGATGATCATGTTTGAGAAATCTTTACAAAAATACGTTTAAGCCCGAAGGTTATTATAACCACATAGGAATCTTTAAGTTCTTTACAGCGTTAATACGATGAAAATATAGATTCTTATTGGCATAAAAAGCTTCCTTTAATACCGGGTTATTCATCTTCGAAATGGCTCCGTTAGGAGCTTTTTTTAGTATCCATTATCGATGGAAGAAGATCAAGAGTAGTGCAACTATCCCTTGTATTCTGGCTAATAAACAAGTCTATAGAGATAGGTTGATTATAAGCAGCTCCATTCCCTGGAGCTGCTTTGACTTTCTATCGGATCCAAAGCTGCAGTCAATGGATAGCTTGTTCAAAATATGTTCGCTTTTCGTTCGGGAAATATGACTTTTGGCCGGGAGAGCTGACATATTATGGCGTGATATGATGGTAATGGAGAGAAAAACCAGGAGATGCCAGGAGGGAGACGAACACATTGATTACACTGACAGAGTCATACATAGATGCATTGGCTCCGAATGATTCGGCGGTGAAAAACGGGCGCGGGCTGGTGAAGAAACGCAGCTTTGTCCAACTATACAAGTCGGAGGACGGGACGCTGCTGTTTGGCGAGTGCAAAGGCAGCGGCAGCTCCAATTATCAATGCTCCGCCGATTTCATAGACCCGGATAAACCGGTATTGCGCTGCTCATGCCCGAGCCGGCAGTTTCCGTGCAAGCACGGATTGGGCCTACTATACGCCTATGCGGGCAATGAGACTTTCGAAATAGTGCCAATCCCCGAAGATATTTTATCCAAGCGGGAGAAGGCGGAGAAGCGGGAGGAGCAGAAGGCGCAGAAAGCTGTTGAAGGGGCGGATGCGAAACCGAAGAAGGTCAATAAATCCGCATTGAAGAAGAAAATTGCCGCCCAGCTGGAAGGGCTGGATTTGTTGGATAAGGTTGTCGAATCCCTCGTACGCAGCGGCCTCGGCACCATCGATAAGAAGTCGGTCAAGGTGATCGACGGCCACGTCAAGCAATTGGGCAATTATTATTTGCCGGGAGCACAGACCGCGCTGCGCCGTTTTGCGCAATTGCTGGCTGAAGCGGGAGACGACCGCGAGGCGGTCTATACAGAGGCGATGGAGCAGTTGACGGTGCTGCACGCATTGATCAAAAAAGGCAGAGCGACCTTGACCGCCCGTCTGGAGACGCCGGATATGAAGCCCGACCATGAAACGACGATCGAGGAATGGCTGGGTCATGCGTGGCAGTTGAGCGAATTGAAGGAATGCGGGCTGGTCAGCGAAAATGCCGATTTGGTGCAGCTTTCCTTCCAATCCTACGACGATGCTGCGCGCCAGGAATTTGTCGATTTGGGTTATTGGCTGGATTTGGGTGCCGGCGATATACATAAAACATTGCATTACCGCCCTTACAAGGCGGCCAAACATATCCGCGAGGAGGACAGCTTCTTCGAAGTGGCCAAAGTCAAGGAGCTGTACCGCTACCCCGGAGATTTGAATCGCCGGGTGCGCTGGGAGTCGCTCAGCAGCCGACCGCTGCAGGACGCAGATTATGCTGCCATTGCGGCCTGCGCCCGCCGCTCCTATGCCGATACGGTGAAGCTGGTCAAGAACCAGCTGAAGAATCCGCTCGCGGACAAACGCCCGGTGCTGCTAATGCATGTTGCTGCCGCTGCTCAAACGGCGGATGGCACCTATGCGATCGCGGACGAGCACGGGCAATATTTGACGCTGGGCGATGCACCCGGCAATGCTCAGCGGACGACTCACCTGCTGCCGTATCTGGAACCGGAGCTGCTGGTGAATTCGGCAATGCTGGTCATGTTTCATCATGGTCTGGACAGCGGGCAATTGCTGGCACAGCCGCTTTCGGTTATTGGTCAATCACGTATTACGCGGCTGCTTTATTAATCGGCCGGCAATAAAGGAGGACAATGCATATGAGTACGGCATTGCTGCAAGATTTGCACCAGGAAGTAAGACGAATCTACATTGCCGGCAGCGATTTGGCGGCAGGCGATTATCGCTTGAAACGCATGCTGCCGCAATTTGAGAAGCTGGGAGAGAGGGCGCCGGTATTCAAGCGGCTTGGCGAAATGATCCATGCTTTAATCGAGCCGGAGAAGCAGGAGGGGGAGCGTAAATCGTCAGCCGAGCTGCTCCAGGATTTGGGCTCGCTGCTTGGCTCCATTTTGTACACTCAAGGAGTCACGGCGCCTGCAGGAGAGCTGCAGCCCATAACCAGCAAACCGACCAAGCTCCGGACTTCGGCATCGTACCGGAGGCTGGCGGCGGTTCAGGAGGCGCTGACGACAACGGGCAGCGGACGTTACGAGATCGTTGCCGAAGCTTATGAGCAGGGGCTGTTCCATGATCTGCGCATGATTGATCTGGCGATTGCCGGCTTGGGCGATCCTTATGCAGAGCTTGCCGATTATATGGAAACCACGGTGCTGCCTTCGTTCGGAGCGGACATTATTCCGCTGCTGCTCGAGTCGTTTAATCCGACCGGCGGCAAGCTGGATGCCCGCAGACTGAAGGTGATTGCCAGTATTGACCGCGATGGGAACGAGGAGCTGCTGTACAGCGCGGCCCAAGAGGGATCGGATGAAGTGCGGGTCGCGGCGATTTCCCTGCTGCACGGGCTAGAACAATATGAAGAGCAGTTGATCGAGTGGACCAAGGATAAGAAAAAACCGGTGCGCCAAGCGGCATTCCATGCTTTGTCTGCGTTGGAAACGAAATCGTCGGTTAACCGCATTTTTGCCGGACTGACGGGCAAGGATGCTGAGCTGGCAGCCTTAGCGGCTGCAGCAAACCAGTCGCAGGAGCTTGCGAATATGATTACGGAGGAACTGCGGGCGAGAACTGAGGCGCTGATTGCGACAGAGCAGGATGCGAAGAAGCAGGAAAAGGCCGTGCAGCAGCTGCTGTATTTGTCACAGGGGCTCGCGGATAGACAAAGCGAAGAGCTGCATGACATATATGTCGGCATGCTGCGGGAGCCGATGTTTTTATCGACGCCATGCTTGTCTATGGCACACAAGGCGGCGGAATATTTGGCCGATTATGGAACTCCGGAGGCTGTGGAGCTCCTGGATGAAATCGGAAGACAAAATGATCCATTTATTACATATGCTCTTCAAGGTGCATTCCGAACGCTAACTCCTGCACAATTCTATGAGCGGTTTGCCCTGACTCCGGAGGGAACGACTAAAGCCAAGCGCAGCAAAAAATTTGTACGCGTGCTAATGGATTTCATCAAGGATCAAGTCATGGAGGCCAATTACGAATATATCGATGCGCCGTGGGACGGAGATGACGATCAGGTGCCGGTCTATATCTTGCGCGGCCTTGACGCGGAGGAGCTGCGCAGCCGTTGGGACATTCGCTGGCTGGATTTTGCCATCGAGAATAATGAGCTGCAGCTCGTCTCTTTGCTGGCCGTGCCTGGTCACAGCAAGGCGGAAACCTTCTTGCGCTATAAGCTGGCCAAAAATCCGGAGCTGCGGAACCGATTTGCCGGATATTTGCTGCTCGGCCTGAAGCGCATAGGAGCGGAGGATCTGCCGGAGCTGATCATGACTGCGCTGGAGGATGAGCGCAATCGCGACGATCTGTACAGCATTGACGGTCATGTCTGGGAAATGATGCTGCAAATGCCGGCGGCTTACCGGGAACGGCTGGAGGCTGTCCTGCCGAAATTCCGCTATAGCGCGAAAAAGCAAATGGAATATTTGATATCTACCATGGGAGCGGGAGGAAATCACTAATGGGAAAACAAGCGCAGGCTGAACAAAATTTGATGCGTCTGCCGGCCGAGCGGCTGTATGCGGCGGAGCTGGAAGCACTGATTGCGGCAGATCAAGGCAAGGTACCGGCAGGCTGGCGGATGTCGCCGCAGTCGGTGCTCACCTTCATTTGCGGCGGCAAAGCCGGGGATACCGTCATAACGCCCAAATATATCGGCAATCGCCGGCTGGTAGAGATGGCGATCGCTACCTTGGTTACCGACCGGGCACTGCTGCTGATCGGCGAGCCGGGGACGGCGAAGTCGTGGCTGTCGGAAAACTTGGCGGCGGCGATTCATGGCGATTCCGGTAAGGTGGTGCAGGGAACGGCCGGCACGAGCGAGGAGCAGGTGCGCTATTCCTGGAACTATGCCATGCTGCTGGCCAATGGGCCTACGCCGGAAGCGCTCGTGCGGAGCCCGATTATGCGGGCGATGGAAGTCGGCGGAATTGCCCGCTTCGAGGAAATTTCCCGCTGCGCTTCCGAGGTGCAGGATGCGCTCATCTCGATTCTGTCGGAGAAGACGATTTCGGTCGCCGAGCTCGGCATGGAGGTGTCCGCACAGAAGGGCTTTGCGATTATTGCTACGGCGAATACGCGCGACCGCGGAGTTAACGATATGTCCGCCGCGCTTAAACGCCGCTTCAATATGATCGTGCTGCCGACGCCGGCCGATTTGCAGACCGAAGTGGAGATTGTCAAGAAGCGGGTGGCGGAAATTGCGGCATCCTATGATTTGCAGGCGGCACTGCCTGCCGATGAGGCACTGCATAAAGTCGTGACGATTTTCCGGGAGCTGCGCAGCGGCATGACGCTCGACCGGAAGAATAAAGTGAAGTCGCCGGGCAATGCCATCTCGACAGCGGAGGCGATCTCACTATTGACGAACAGCATGGCGCTGGCGGCGAGCTTCGGCAACGGAGAGCTGTCCGATGAAGACTTGGCTGCGGGGCTGCAGGGTGCGATCGTCAAGGATGACGACAAGGATCAGGTCGTGTGGAAGGAATATTTGGACAATGTGATGAAGAAACGCGGAGCCGAATGGCGCGGGCTCTATCAGGCGTGCAGGGAGATGAATCCGTGAGTTCGAGCGGGAAAACGGAGAGAGCGGTACATATTTTCGGGGTACGGCATCTGTCGCCGGGCGGCGCTCAGCATCTCAAGCAATTTCTGCATGAAATCCAGCCGACGGCAGTGTTAATTGAAGGGCCCTCCGACGCCACCCAGGAAATTCGTCACTTGGTCAACAAGTCCACCAAGCCGCCTGTCGCGCTGCTCGCCTTCACGGCCGATCTGCCCATACGAACCGCGATGTGGCCGCTGGCTGTCTATTCGCCGGAATACCAGGCGATGAAATGGGCGGAGGAGCAGGGAGCTTATTGTGCTTTCATCGATTTGCCCTCCTCTGTCATGCTGGCGTTGGACTTAGGGCAAAGCAGGATCGATGAGCGTGGTGAGGACAAGAAGAGCGATGAGGGCAATGAAGGTAATGAGGGTGGCGAAGGCGATGTCAGCGACGAGGGCGGAGGAATCGTAGAGCGTGATGAGGGCAATGGCGAGCGCGAAGTGCAGGAGGAGCGCCTGCATTCCCGCTCGCTGTATGAACGGATTGCAGAGCTAGCGGGCGAGTATGATTATGAAATGTATTGGGAGCGGCATTATGAGCATAATTTGAGCCGCGATGCTTATCGGCAGGCGATATTGGCCTCATCCGCCCAAATGCGTGAATGGACGGAAGAAGAGGAGTGGGTAACGGCCCGTAAAGAATACGCCTATAACGCTTTGCGCGAGCTGTATATGCTGTCGCAGATTGAGGCTGCCATAGCGGCAGGACATGCGCCGGAGCGTATTGTTGTTGTGTGCGGGGCGTATCATGCATCGGCATTGGCGACGCTGCCTGCCGGGATGACCGATGCTGAATTTGACCTGCTGCCGAAACGAAATACGAAGCTGACTTTAATGCCTTATTCGTATTATCGCTTATCGTCGATGTCCGGTTACGGTGCCGGCAACCGGGCGCCGCGCTATTTCGAGATGATGTGGGAGGCGATGGAGGCAGGGCGGCCGCAGGACTTGGCATACCGCTATCTGTCTCAGGTTGCCGGCAGGCTGCGACAATCAGGCACGCATCGCTCGACGGCAGAAGTGATCGAAGCGGTGCGTCTGGCACAGTCGCTGGCCGCGCTTCATGGGGGCAGCGCGCCGACGCTGCGGGATCTGCATGATGCGGCCCAGTCCATCTTTGGGCACGGCGAGCTGTCTGTTGTCGCGGAGCCGCTGGCCAGAGTCGATGTAGGGACGGCCATCGGCGAGTTGGCCGAGGGGGTAAGCCAGACGCCGATTCAGGACGATCTGAATCGCCAATTCAAACGGCTGAAGCTGGACAAATATAAGTCGTCCGTCGCCGCCGATCTGGCGCTCGATCTGCGGGAAAATCGCCGCGTCAAGTCGGAAGAGGCTGCTTATTTGGACCTGCACCGTTCTGTGCTGCTGCATCGGATGCAGCTTCTCGGCATTACATTTGCAAGAAAGCAGGCAAGCGGGCAGGATAGCGCAACTTGGGCGGAGCACTGGGTATTACAGTGGACGCCGGAAGTGGAAATCGAAGTGGTAGAGTCGACGCTGCTCGGAGAAACTATAGAACTTGCCGCGGCCTTCCGGCTGCAGCAGCAGCTCGAGAGCTGCACTTCCGTGTCGGAAGCCTCGGCGCTTATTCGGGTAGCATGCGAATGTGCGATGCTGTCCCAGATGGAAGCCGCTCGCGAAACGCTGCAGAAGCTGGCCGTCGACAGCCAGGATGTCGGCCAGATTGCCGGTGCGGCGCATCAGTTGGCCATCATCATCGGATATGGAGATATTCGCAAGCTGGATACGGCGCCGCTCCTGCCCCTGCTGGAGCAGCTGTTTCTGCGGGCGTGCCTCTTTCTCGTCGATGCCTGCGGCTGCAACGACGAAGCCTCCGGTGCACTGCTCACTGCTATCCATGAACTGAATCAAATTGCGCAGGAGCATCATGAACTCGTCGATGAGGCGCTATGGGTGAAGGAGCTTCATCATCTCGCGGGCCGCGATGACCGCAATCCGCGTTTGTCGGGCTATGCTTGCGCCATTTTGCTGGAACGCGGCGAATTGTCGGCCGGCGAATGTGCGGAGGAAGTGTCACGGCGCTTGTCGCCGGGCGTACCGGCCGATCTCGGCGCTGGCTGGTTCGAGGGGCTGTCGATGCGCAACCGCTACAGCCTGCTGTCGCGGATGAGTCTCTGGGAGCAGTTGAATGAGTATATCGCAGAGCTTGACGATGAGGAATTCCGTCGTGCGCTCGTCTTTCTCCGCCGAGCCTTCAGCAGCTTTAACAGCAGAGAGAAGACGATGGTCGCCGAAATGCTGGGCGAACTATGGAACGTGAACGCCGAAGCTGCAGCAGAAGTGCTGACCGGCGAGTTGAAGGAGGCAGAGGAGCAGATGCTCGACGAATTGAACGATTTTGATTTTGGAGATCTGTAGCGATGAATAACGAACAGAGACAGAAGCAATTGACGCGTTGGCGGCTGCTTCTCGGCCAATCGGCGGAGCAGCAGCTGGAGGAATACAGCCAGGGCGGCGGGATCGGGTTGAGCGAAGAGGAGCAGGTGATGGATGAAGCACTCGCCTCTTTGTATGACGATACTGGCGATGAAGGAGGAACCCCGGAAGCCCGTTCGGCGGGGCTTGGCAAGTCGGCGCCGCGGCTGGCGAAGTGGCTTGGCGATATCCGGACCTTCTTTCCCGAAGATGTCGTCTCGGTCATCCAGAATGATGCGATCGAGCGCAAAGGGCTGAAGCAGCTGCTCTTTGAGCCGGAAGTGCTCGGCAAGGTGAAGCCGGATATTCAGATGGTCGGAACTTTGATGTCGCTCAAAGGCAAAATTCCGGAGAAGACGAAGGATACGGCGCGCATGCTTGTGCAAATGGTGGTGGAGGAGCTGGCGAAGCGGCTGGAAAGCGATATCCGCCGCGCAGTGACCGGCGCTCTGAACCGCAGGCAGCATACGCCGCTGCCCTCGGTTAGCGGGATGGACTGGAAACGGACGATCCGGCGCAATTTGCACAATTACGATCCGGAGCGGCGCAAGCTCATTCCGGAGAAGTTCTACTTCTTCGATCGGGCACGCAGAAGCCAGGAATGGACGGTCATTCTGGATATTGACCAAAGCGGCTCGATGTCCGACTCGGTCATTTGGGCATCGGTCGTCGGCTCGATTTTTGCCAGCATTCCGGCCTTGCGCACGCGAGTGGTTGTCTTTGACACCGAGGTCGTCGACTTGACCGAGCAATGTGCCAACGATCCCGTAGATATGCTGTTCGGCATCCAGCTCGGCGGCGGCACCGATATCAACAAATCGGTCGCTTATTGCGAGCAGTTTATTGAGGAGCCGGCCAAGACAATCTTTATTCTTATATCGGATATGTGTGAAGGCGGCAATCGCGCCGCATTCGTGCGGCGTATGCGCGAAATGCGCGAATCCGGCGTGAAGACGCTGGGTTTGCTCGCTTTATCCGACGGCGGGGAGCCTTACTATGATGAAGGGATAGCCAAGTCGCTCTCGCGCGATGGCACGCCGTGCTTTGCCTGCACGCCTCAGCTTCTGCCGAGCTTTGTAGAGGGTGCGCTTAAGGGCGCAGACTTGTTTGAGCTCGCGAAGCGGGCCGGCACCAAGCTCGTTTAGCCAGGCTGCCGACGTATGACAGCCTCCAATTGTTGTATCTATGCAGCAATTGGAGGCTGTCGATTCATTGTGGGAAAGGCGTTCAACCGGATGTTGTACTAGTGAAAAGTCCAACAGGCGAAAACGTAACGGACCTGGGAGACCCTATTTCGTCAAAATAGGGCGGTTTTTTTAGACTAACGGAAACAGGTGCGCTTATTGCTTGGAATTCTCCTACTTTCGCGAGCATTTCTTGGGAATAAGGTCATCTGGTTCCGTTAAAATGATCGAAAGGCCCTTTTGGAGCGATTAAGGTCTCTGGGTTCCGTTAAAACCAAACCGTGCATGATTTTCGCATGATCTTTGGTTGTATACCATTAATCGCCAATCTCAATTGGGCCGTTATTTTTTAACGACAGGAGGTAATCTCATTGACTGCCAAGATCCTTTTCTCTTCTAAGAAAATAGATTCGGTGACCAAGGAACAATTGCAGAAAATGCTGGA
Organism: Paenibacillus sp. SAFN-117; assembly: GCF_051966115.1. Taxonomy (NCBI): domain Bacteria; kingdom Bacillati; phylum Bacillota; class Bacilli; order Caryophanales; family Paenibacillaceae; genus Paenibacillus; species Paenibacillus sp. SAFN-117. Next base: position 38,096 of record NZ_JBQCLK010000033.1, on the reverse strand, counting down.
TCGCTATAACCTGGGAGAACTTATATCTTTTAAACAGACTGAGAAGGGAGTTATGAAACAAACCATTTTCGTTTCATCCACCTCGGGTGATTATGTTCTCAAAGGCAATCCCATCTATGAAGGACAGTTTGTTGAAGAAAAATTTTTCATAGATCATTTAAAGGCAAGAACAGACATTCCCGTCCCCGTTCCTTACGTCCTTGATGAGATGAAGGACATCTTTGGCTGGCCCTATGCGATAATGCCTCGTTTGCCCGGAGTACATTTTAACGACCCTAAGATAGAAGCGGCAATGACTTTTAACGACAGGATACGAATAGCACGAGTATTGGCAAGAGCCTTAGCGGAAATGCATGCCTGGAAATCCGATATTTTCGGCGAATTCGACCCGATTCATAACACACTGCGTCCATTTCAAGGATCCTATCAAAACTGGCTTTTCAACGAAATCCGATTTTGGTTGGAGGATGCTAAAAAATACTCCGGCATTAGCCAAGCGGACAAAGATTGGGTGGAAGGATTGCTGGAGAGTTCAAGGAATTCCTTCGAAGAATTGCAGTCTGCGGCATTTGTTATGGGGGATTTCAAACCTGAAAACATCTTACTGCAACCTGTAGAACAAGACTGGAATTTATGCGGAATAATCGATTTTACTAACTCGTATTTTGGTGACCCCATTGCCGACTTGGCCAAGATAACCGTGTTATATCTCGATAAAGGAGAAGAGGAATTCGTCAGACATCTTCTGTCCGAATATGCGAAATTAACTAATGCAAATGTGGCTCTTAAGGAGCGGCTCATAATACATATTCTTTATCGGAAAGTGCTGGATTGGGGATGTGCTTACGCAATAAATAATGTAACTTGGAGCAAGGAGCTTTCATTTAAGGAATGGGCTTCCGAGTTCATAGACAATAAGCTGCTTGGTCTTATCAACTAATCAAAATGAGAGACAGACAAACGGAACTTTGACGAGTTCCCGCCAAGCGGCGGAAATAAATAAAGCTCACTTGGGCCTTGGACCAATAGCTTTCGCCTACCGGGTTTAAATCATAGCAGAAAATCGGATTTTTCGGGGACGCTAGAGTTGGGGCAAGAAACTGTGGTTTACAAAAAGACACTACAATAATGGCGGCTGAGGGAGCGGAAGTTGTCTTGGTAGGCCGGCGTAGAGAAAAATTGGCGGAAGTGGCCCAAGTCATTGAGCAGTCGGGTGACCGAGCCCTGGTGTTTCCTGCGGATGTAACGAATGCAGAAGAGGTTCACAGGCTGCGGGATCAAGTATTAGCCCAATTGGGCGGGTAGATGTGTTAATTAACAATGCCGGCGGTACTGGGGCCTACAGCTCCATTCATGACGCGTTAATGTGGTGTAAATAGGGCTCCGTCAGGAGCTTTTCTTATTTAACGGGAATGAGATTATCGGCGCAACTATTGAGCTTATATGTAAAACCTAAGTAAATCTAATTTTTTATATATTTTTTGTTTGGTGATTTTCGTGTTAGCATAAACAGTAGAAGGGCAGGGGACGTTGAATACGGTCCCTGCAAGATAATTCACTGCCAAATTCAAGGAGGGTTCAATGATGATAAATGATACGGATCTGAAGCATCTGCAGCGCTGTATTGAACTTGCAAAGGCTGCTCTGGAGGCCGGCGATGAGCCGTTCGGTTCTGTACTGGTCTCGGCGGATGGTGACGTGCTTATGGAAGATCATAACCATGTTGCCGGCGGCGACCATACCCAACACCCGGAATTTGCTCTGGCACGTTGGGCGGCGGGGAACATGACACCGGAAGAAAGAGCCAAGGCGACAGTGTATACCTCGGGCGAACATTGTCCTATGTGTGCTGCTGCCCATGGCTGGGTGGGATTAGGCCGGATCGTTTACGCAAGCTCTTCCGCGCAGTTGGCCCAGTGGCTGAACGAAATGGGAGTTGCCGCGTCTCGTGTCCGTAATCTTCCGATCCAAGACGTTATTCGTGATACCGTGGTGGAAGGCCCTGTTCCCGAGCTCGCAGAGCAGGTTCGCCAACTCCATCGTCAATTTTACGAGAAGAAATAGTAACTGGCCGAGTATAGGGGACGCGAAAGAACCACCGAAGGATGAAAAATCCAGTGCGGTGGTTCTTTTATTTCTCTCTTCTTCTATGCCATTATTATGAATGGGGGCGATGAAGGATGTTCCAGGATTTCAAGATCGTCGGCGACCGTCCGGTAGCGATTCAAGTCAAAGAATACGTCAAACGTTTAATTATAAAAGGGGCGCTTCAGGCGGACCAGAAGCTGCCTTCCACGCGAGAAGCGAGCGGGCTGCTTCGGGTGAGCCGCAATACAATCATTGCTGCCTATGAAGGCCTGGAGGATGACGGATTTACGTATGCAATTCCCGGCAAGGGCAGCTATGTGGCCGCCATGGCAAACCAGTCGGCTGCAGATAATCGGGGAGCTGACGGCTCTGCCGCCTGGCAGATTCACTGGAAGGCAAGAATGAACGAATATGCTGTATCGGCTGTAGAGCTGGATATGATGAAGCAGGGCATTCGTGCCAACAAAGGAACCATCTCGTTTACAAGCATCGCTCCGGATGAGCGGCTGTTTGATCTAAAAGATGTAAGGCGGGCCTTCCTGGATCGGATGGCCATCGAAGGTCAGGTTCTGCTTAATTACGGCTATGCCAAGGGCTACAAGCCGCTGATCGAGTACTTGATGCGATATATGGAGAATAAGGGCGTCGATATAAGCGGCAAGGATTTGTTGATTACAGGAGGTTTCACAGAGGGCTTTGACATTGTGCTATCGGCATTGCGCCCTTCCGCCCGCCGCGGAGCGGCAATTTGTGAAAACCCGACCCATCATACCGCGATCAAAAATTTGCGGCTGCAAGGGTTTGAGATTACCGGTATTCCGATGGAGCGTGACGGTATTAATGTGGAGCTGCTCGAGGCGGTATTACAGAAACAGACAAACCGCTTCGATCTGGCCTATTTGACCCCTTCCTACCACAATCCTACAGGCATCGTCATGTCGCCGGCGAAGCGCATGGCCGTTATGAAATTAATGATGCGCTATGAGATTCCGGTGATTGAGGATGGCTTCAACGAGGAGCTGCGCTACTCGGGAGCGCATGTTGCACCCTTAATAGCGACAGCGGGGCAAGGAAACGGAGTAATCTACATCGGCAGCTTCTCCAAGGTACTGTTTCCTGGCTTGCGAGTAGGCTGGGTGCTTGGAGACCGGGCGCTGATCGACGCTCTGGAAAGCATTAAGCGTGCCCGCACCATCCATACCTCCACAGTCGACCAGTCGATTTTATATCAATATTTGCTTAACGGAAATTTCGATAAATATGTAAAAAAAGCTCGGACAGAGTATAAGCGCAAATATGAGCTGACAAAAGCATGCTGTGAAGCACATCTCCCGGAGGCGCAGCTGACTGGCGATGGGGGCCTACATTTGTTCCTCACCTTCCCGGCAGGCGTAGATACACGCCAGCTGCTGGAAGCTTGCACAGAGCAGGGAGTAATCTTTACGCCGGGTGACAGGTTTTTTATTCAAGAAGGCGAAGGGACGAATACATTGCGGCTTGGTTTTTCACGAGTAACGGATGAAAATATCGAACGGGGTATTCAAATCATCGGAGAACAGGCGCGCAGATTTTTTAAAATATAAGGATTTATAAGTGTGCGGCCGCTGCGGGTATAACCTACATGCAGCTGCCGGATCGTATTATGAGCGGAAACAGGAATGGGGGATGATGCAGTATGTTTCGAGAAGAGGGGGCAGGGCGGTTTCTATCCTCGCGTGTACGGGGTATTCGGCCTTCGGGAATTCGTGCTTTTTTCGATTTGAATGCAGCAGGCGGGGACACAATCGCCCTTGGGGTCGGAGAGCCCGATTTCGTTACGCCGGACAGGGTACGTGAAGCTTGTATTCAAGCATTGCGTGATGGGCAGACGAAATATACCTCAAATGCCGGCTTGAAGGAGCTGCGGGAGGAGATTTCCGCTTATTTATCCAGAAGCTTCGCGCTTTCTTATGACCCTGAGCAGGAAATAATCGTGACGGTGGGGAGCAGTGAAGCCGTGGACCTGTCACTGCGGGCAGTGATTGATCCGGGAGACGAGGTGCTGATTCCGGCGCCAAACTATATTGCCTATGAACCAATTGCTTATCTGCACGGAGGTAAAATTGTGGAGGTGGCTGCTGCGGCAGAAGAACAGTTCAAGCTGACCCCGCAGGCGCTGCAAGCAGCCATTACGCCTCATTCCAAGGTTTTGATGATCAATTACCCATGTAATCCGACCGGAACCGTTATGACGGAGCAGGATTGGCTGCCGATTGCAGAACTCGTAATCCAACATAATTTGATTGTCATTTCGGATGAAGTTTATGCCGAGTTGACGTATGGGAAGAAGCATGTCAGTATCGCCTCGTTGCCGGGCATGAAGGAGCGTACAATTGTCATCAGCGGTTTTTCCAAAGCGTTTGCGATGACAGGCTGGCGGGTAGGCTATGCCTGTGGTCCTCGTGAGCTGATCGGCGGCATGCTGAAAATCCACCAGTACACGGCCATGTGTGCTCCCACCATTGCCCAGATTGCCGCGATCGAAGCGTTGCGTCGTGGCTTGGCTGCCAAGGATGAAATGATGGCGAGCTACAATGAACGCCGCAAGCTGTTTGTCAGTGGCTTGAATGCAATCGGATTGGCCTGTCACGAGCCTGAGGGGGCTTTCTATGCTTTCCCTTCGATTACTTCTACCGGTATGTCATCTGAGCAGTTTGCTCTTCGGCTGCTTGAGGAAGCGAAGGTGGCGGTCGTGCCGGGACATGTATTCGGATCAGGCGGAGAGGGCTTTATTCGCTGCTCATATGCGGCTTCGCTCTTCGATTTGGAGAAGGCACTGGAGCGGATGGGAAGGTTTATGCAGGCAATGCAGCCGGTCTGATGAAAATCTAAGCGTAAAGAGAAAACTGAGAGAGAGCTTCAACTCTTCATTGCGGCAGGTTGAAGCTCTTTTTGCTATTTAAAAACACTTCCTGTCCTCTCACCAAACCTATGTTCTATCATTGCAGCTAGTCTATCAATCTTCTTCATTTTTCCTTACACCATCTGTAAGTATTTTTAGCTTTTTATACTGGTTATAATATGTATAGCTCAAATCGATCGATGATTATTCCGGAAAGTGATATTCAAAAAAGGAGAGTTATACATGGTCAGGCAAGAAAAATTGCTAGAGGTTCAAGACTTGCAGAAAAGCTACGGAAGGAAAAACAATATAACAAAAGCGTTAAACGGGATCAGTTTTGACATTCTCCCGGGAGAATTTCTGGGAATCATGGGACCCAGCGGCTCCGGTAAAACGACATTGCTAAACTGCATTGCGACCATTATCAAACCGACATCCGGGCGTGTCCTTTTAAACGGGAAAAACATCAGCGCTTTTGATAGTAAGGATTTAGCCGAATACCGCGGCAGTCGAATCGGCTATTTGTTTCAAAACTTTGAATTGCTGGATAATCTAACGGGTCAAGAAAATATATTATTACCCGTATCCATCCATGGGATGGAGCTGACAAAAGCGCGTGCGAAATTAGATGAGCTGGCAAGTTTCTTGGAAATTACCGACATCCTTGACAAATTTCCATCTCAAATGTCCGGGGGACAAAAGCAAAGAGTAGCCGCCGCACGCAGTTTGATTTCCGATCCGGATATCGTTCTGGCGGATGAACCGACAGGGGCATTGGACACACGCTCCGCGAGAACTTTAATGAATAAGTTGGACGGTATGAATAGAAGCAGCGGTAGAACGATTTTAATGGTTAGCCACGACCCGAATGCGGCAAGCTTTTGCTCTAGAATCCTGTTTATTCAAGATGGTGTCATCTTTCATGAATTGCGCCGCAAACAAGAGGAGTCTCGCGAGAAATTTTATGAAAGAATCTTGCAGGTGCTGGCCCAGCTTGGGGGAGGAAGCGCAAATGTTCTCTAGATTGATTTTTCGTAATGCCAAACGCAGCCGCAAGGAAAATTTGATCTACTTTGCAACACTTGTAACGGCAGTCGCCTCGTTTTATATCATTCTTTCACTTGGAAGACAAGATGTTATTTTATTTTTAAGGGAGTTTGAAAGTGATGCGATTGATAAACTTTTAGCTCAAATGCGACTTGTATATGTATTTGCTTTATTTTTATTGTTTTTCTTGATTTTATTCGCTAACCGGTACCAATTGAATCGACGAAGCAAAGAGTTTGGGCTCTATCTCATGTTAGGAATGCGTAAGGAACGCCTTGTTCTTCAGCTTTTGGCAGAGGGATTCGTTACTTCTGTTTTGGCACTTCTTGGCGGCATTTTAATCGGCGCATTTGTGGCGGAAATCATCAGCTTGACGGTTTCTAAATTAGTCGGGCAGGGAATTATCGGGCATCAAATGAGCTTGTCGGTGAGTGCGATTTTCTCTACCATCATCGGTTTTTTATTCATTCAGTGTACAGCACTCGTCATTCTTGGTGGAAGATTGTTTAATCAAGAGGTCCATCAATTGCTTTATGAGCAAATGGATAAGAAAACAGATATGGGGCATTTTAAAGGCAACGTAATCCATATTATGGCAGGTTCTGTCATGTTAGGTGCAGCCTATTGGATTGTTTTATATCATTTCATGGACTTTGCAGGCCTGCTTCTGTTTGTGGCCTTGGCGCTTGGAAGCCTGGGAACGATCCTTTTTATGAGGGGATTTGGCAAATTACTAGGCTTAATGGCTAGCTTGTCCAAGCGCAAAACGACTAAAGGGCTGCACACCTTTACATTAAGGCAGTTTCAAGAGAACATAGCGAATCGATCTGCATCTGTTGCCGTAACATCGATTCTAATTACGTTGTCAATCATTTTGCTGGCCAACGGCGCTTCAACGATTTTAAGTTCGGGAAGTCATTTATATAATAGAGATTCCTCGTTATATGATTTTACGGTTCAAGGGGATCGGCAAAAGGTTGAGCAATTTCTTACTTCAGAAAAAATGGTACCCTATGTTGAGGACCTAAATCTTTTGGAAATGGGAAGGATGAAATACCTTTATGAACATGGGGAAGAAGACTCGCCTTTATCTTTAGTTGATTGGTCCAAATTAAGGGAGCAAATCATCATGGCTCTGCCAAGCAGCTATAAAGAGCGATTTTTATCGGGAGAAATGCAGGGCTACAGTATCAGCTCGGAAAACCCTGAAGCACTTAATCTGCTTGGGGTGCTAGAGATTGATGCAGCGAAGCCTTACCTCATTCCTGAAACATCCTATAATGGACTTTTAGAAGCTATAGGCGAGAGACCTCTGAATCTGCATTCAGATGAAATTGCTTTATACTTTAATCCGGATTTTGTGCCTATGGATGATCTCGGAAGCATGCCCGTACTGGATCATATTCTGAAAAAGGCTGCAATGGAAGGGGAAAGTTTGCTGAGCATTAACGATCAGGCAATCTTTATCCGCCCATCCACTCCAATGAGAGGATTAGTCGCAGACCGTTCTATACAGATTCTTTCAGCATTTATCGTGCCCGATCCTATGTTTGAACGACTAATAAATACGGAAACCTATGTGTCCTATTGGAATTTCCGCATCCCGCCAAAGCTGCAAGACGAACAAGGTTTAATGATTCCAATGATGGAGGCTAGAGATTTATTAAAAGCTTCTGGCTTCGACTTTGAAAGTTATTTACAAAACTTTGGACGGAAACTTTTCTATGTAGTAGCCGGTAGTTATACGACATTATATATGGGATTCTTATTTTTGATTATTGCTTGTACGGTGTTGGCTTTACAATTTCTGACACAGATGAAGCAGACAGCCGGGCGCTATGTAACGCTTTCCATGTTGGGCGCCAAACGTCATCAAATGAAAAAATCAATGCATAGACAGGTGTTGTTGACCTTTCTCTTACCAATATCTCTAGCCTGCGTCAGTGGAGCGGTCGGGATAAGGGCTATGATTTCTTTTGTTATGATTCGCATCGAGGACAACGCGCTGATGTATCCGATCGCCTTTATCTTTGCCTGTATTGTCATCGTAATTTTGGCCATTTATGGAGTAACCGTTGCCCGTACGGCAGATCACGAGATCGATAAATTACGCTGGAAGCCAAATATAGATTAAGGAACCGTTTAATATCCCATCGAAGGAGGTGCCGAAGTGGCAAGGATTATCATTGTTGAAGATGATTCATGGATGAGAGAAGAGTTAATAGACATATTGCAAAAAGCCGGTTACGAAGCGGCAGCCATTACGGATTTTCATGATATAGCTCAACAAATAGCCGCTTTGGCACCAGACTTGGTCTTATTAGACATCAATTTGCCGGAACAATCCGGATTTGACATATGCCGAAGTCTAAAATCAAGGGGGATTGGTCCCATATTGATTCTTACTTCTAGGGATAAGCTGCAGGATGAATTACATGGTCTTCATTTAGGTGCAGATGATTATCTCACAAAGCCATGCAATCGCGATCGATTATTAGCGCGCATTCAGAACCTGCTAAGAAGATTTGAAAGCCAACCAGGCTGGATAGACGGGGGCGGTTTTTGGCTGGACCCCAACACCTTTACTTTGTATAAGGGCTCACAATCGTTATTATTATCAGCTAATGAAGGGAAAATTTTATTGGCTTTAGCGCAGCATAGGCCTGAGATTGTATCCAAGTCAACACTGAGTGAGCTTTTATGGGGAACAGACCAATATATAGACGAAAATGCCCTTCAAGTAAATCTCACTCGCTTACGAAAAACACTTCGACAATTAAACCTGGAAAATCAAATTGAAACGATAAGGGGTCAGGGGTATCGGCTTAGGGGGTAGGTGAAAACCATGAGATGGATAAAGGAAATTTATAATTGTTTTCATGCTTATAAGCTATGGTTTCTTATTTTAATAGTGACAAATCTCCTGTTTATTTTTTTCGCCTGGTTGGCTTACCCTGAAACGTTCAAGGTGTTAGTGGGCCTGATGATAGTTTTTACGCTGGCAATGATAACATTACCTGTCATCGTAATTATGAGAAAACAAAAAATAATCGAAGCTGCCCTTCAAGATTTTTTGTTAGAACCGAACGAGACGAACGAAGACATATTATGCCGGGTATCTCCAAAGACACATCATCCGTTTATCCGCAGAATGGGTAGCGTCTTAAGATCCTATCAGACGGAACTCAACGAACAAGTGATGGAGTTGGCCGATTATGAAAACTATATCGAAGGCTGGGTTCACGAAATTAAAAAGCCTCTGTCTTTGATAACATTGGTATTAGATAACCGCAGTGACGAAATGTCTCCCCTTGTAAGACGGCGTATGCTTCATGTTAGAGATCAAATGCTCGGAGACGTAGAGCGAATCTTGTATTTTGCCAGGCTTGAGGCCGCTCATAAAGATTATATGTTTGAATCCATACCATTACTCGCATTTTGTAAACAGACAATGGAAGACCATCGAACGATACTGGACGAATCCGGCTTTCAAATACAGTTCATAGGTGAAGAAAGGGAAGTGATTTCCGACCGCAAAGGATTGGCTTTTATATTAGCACAAATCATCGCGAATAGTATGAAACACGCGGCACAGAACCAGGTCCATCCCATTCTGACATTTGAAACGGCTTATGACAAAGAGAGTGATTGCACCATACTAAATATTAGTGACAATGGACCCGGTGTATCCGGGGAAGATTTACCCTTTATTTTTGATAAGGGCTTTACTGGAAGGAGAGGTACTTATACAAGAGAAGCAACAGGTATGGGGCTCTTCTTGGTGAGCAAAATGGCTTATGATTTAGCTATTCAGTTGGATGCAAAATCAGAGCCTGGTTCGGGATTGACCCTATCGCTCATATTTCCGCATGTGAAATAACTCCAATCTATCATTTTGATAGGATGTTCGTGTCCTGACAAGGGACAGACGACCAATTCTGAAACGCATGTCGTACAGGGCGAAAGGAGTGAGAAGACATGACAATACAACCAGGTGATGTATACAGCTTCTGGGACGAGCAGTTGGGCGCATATGCCGCCTGTCAAATTACGCATATGTTGCCGGAAGACAAACCCAATCAGCCTGACAGCTACGCTGTACTGACACTGCACTGGACCGGAAGCAATGGGAGTGGATGAAGTATTTGCAAAAATAGATGCCCGCGAGAAGGAGCGTCCAGACTGATAAGGCATTAGAGGTTCAAATGATTGTTACATATATCCCACAAAAAACAATCGCTCTTCACTTTCATCGTCGTCATCGGACCTTTGGAGCAAATAGTGGGCAAGGCAAAGCCGCATATTGCATCTTGCCGGTAAGGATATCGCAAAGACGAGCAAAAGTGCATTAAAATCCCGCCTTTTTCCAAAAATAAGGCGAAAGACGCTCAAATGTGCAGTTCTTTTTGCCAAAATGGGGCCATTTCGCAAAAATCGCTCCAAAGACCTGCACAATCGCTTTAGAATAAGGCAACGCGCGGCTTTTTCCCAAAAAGACCTGCAGTTTTGAAGTAGATTTTGATGACAATGACAGAATTATTCGATAGATTTCGATACCGGGCAAATAACTTCCCTGCGGGAAACAAATAGAACTCTCCACTCGTGAGGGTTCTTTTATTTTTATTTAGCGGCTTGTAGAGCGGTCGTAAGGCAATGATTTTATTTTATAGCCTAGAATTGGTGACATACTAGGTGTCATTAATAAAATGGTATAATGTGTTAACCAGTTGTTCAGAGGGGGAAGCGTTTGTGAAGAGAATGGATAGGCTGATGGCTATCCTCATGGCTTTACAGCAACGGGCGGAAACGGCACAGTCATTAGCCGATAAATTTGAAGTTTCCAAGAGGACGATTCTTCGCGATATGCAATCCCTTTCGGAAATGGGAGTTCCTCTTGTCTCCATGACCGGTCCAACAGGCGGCTTTCAATTAATGGAGGGGTACCAATTATCCCCTTTGCAGTTTACTTCCCAAGAAGCACTCACTATATTGGTGTCTCTTCAGGCGATGACTAAAATGACCGATACACCGTTTAATAAAGAACGATGGACTGTTATCGATAAAATTAAAAACAGCCTGCCCGAAAATATCTTAAAACAAATCGAACCGATTCTTGAACGAACGGAAGTTGAAGTGCCAAAGCGAAATTATAAAGCCCCTCAACTGTCTGCGTTGATAGATTATACCTCGGAATCCAGATGGCTGAAAGTATTTTATAGATCTCAGAGGCATCAACGCTGGCTGTGTATTTTACCGAAAAGAATATACACATCTCATGGTTTTTGGTACTGCGAAGCCTATTCACCTACTCATGAAGAAGAGCGATTATTTCGGGTGGATCGTATGGATAAGATAGAAGTCATCGAACGCCCGGAGTATGAAAGTGAGAATCACCTCTCCCATAAGGATCAGAGCAATTCAAATAAAGTGTCAAGCTCATTTAGGGTTAAGGCAAAGCTTACATATAGGGGCATGCTTCAAGTTGAACAGGATATCCATATCGGGGAATGTGTTCACGCTCTTTCCAATGAGGAGTGGGAGGCAGACTTTCAATGTCCAGCGACAGAATGGTCTTGGGCGGTACGTTTTTTCTTTTCACTAGGATCAGACGCTGAAGTGACTGAACCGGAAACATTACGTAAAGAGATTTATAGAATGGCTGAACGATTATGTAATCAATACAAATCATAAATATAGCGGATACATAATGAAAGAGAAATTATAACGAGGTGAATAATATGAATCAAACAATAGTGGAAAGGGCAAAATCATTTATTTATAACCATGGCAGACTGTTAGACAGGAGGCGCTTTGAGTACTTTTTTGAAGGCGGCAGTAAAGAAGCCGTAATCTCCGCACTTCAGGCTTATCAAAATCATGACGGAGGATTTGGAAACGCACTCGAACCCGACATCCGCTGTCCGCATAGTCAACCCGTTGCAACGGAAGTCGCCCTCTTGGTTATGGATGAGATGGGCTGCTTTGATAGGGACATCATCAGAGGAATTGCCTGCTATTTAAAGAAAATTACCGTTTCAACCGGTGGATTCCCTATCGCTTTACGAGAACTTAATGAATATCCTCATGCTCCTTGGTGGACGGTAAAATCAGATCCATTAGCAAATATTAACCCAACAGGACAAATTATGGGGCTTCTCCTTAAACAAAATGAAGTCACTGACTTTTATGAAGAAGAATGGTTTCAGCAAACGCTGCAATATCTCTGGGATTATGTTGACCGTGAGGAGCCATCAGGCTATCACGATGGCGTACAGTGGATTTCTTTTTTAGAGCATGCACCGGACCGACAAAGAGCAGAGGCGATTCTGGCCACTAAAGTAGATAAATGGTTGAGCAGACAGGATACCATTGAACGAAATCCAGCGGCTAAAGGATATGTACATAAAGTTCTAGATTGGGCTTCTTCACGAGAATGTTACGCTGCCAAGTTTATTTCGGAAGAAGAATTCAAACAGCATTTATCCCATCTCGTGGAGCAGCAACAGGAAGATGGAGGATGGCCTATGTCATGGCAGGAAGTTAGTTTAGGAGCCGCTTTGGAATGGCGGGGAGGGATTACTGTCGAACGGTTGAAAACATTGAAATCTTACGGAGTTTTATAGAAACGCGTAAAGAACAATACAGAAACCGATTCGAAGTGGAGCCAAAAAGCGTGCCATAACACTGCACGCTTTTTCCCGCAATTTTAACGATCCTCGGTTAGAAACCGTTCCAAACGCGCCTTAATCGCATCCCGAACCGCTCGAAAATGGTTCATAATTTCTTCCTCGGTTCCGGTGGCCTTGGCTGGATCATCGAAGCCCCAATGCCATTTCACTACGTTTTTATTGGAAATAACCGGACAATGTTCGTCTGCATGGCCGCATAGCGTAATCACATAGTCAGCCCGATTCAAAATCTCCGGGTCGATGACATCCGATGTATGGCCGCTAATATCGACACCGACTTCCTTCATTACCTGGACGGCACGCGGATTCAGCCCATGTGCCTCCAACCCGGCGCTTTGTACTTCGTAGCGATCATTGCCGAGTGCCTTCAACCAGCCATCCGCCATTTGGCTGCGGCAAGAGTTTCCTGTACAGAGGAAATAAACTAGTTTTTTATTATCCGACATGACGAGTCCTCCAAATGTTAAGTTGATTGCTTCGAAAAATACTTCCGCTGAAATCGAAGCGCGACGTTGACTAAGGCAATCATCACGGGGACTTCTACAAGAGGACCGATGACGGCCGCAAATGCCGCGCCGGAATGAATACCAAACACCCCGACGGCAACGGCAATCGCCAGCTCGAAGTTATTTCCCGAGGCGGTAATTGCCAGTGTAGAAGTCACCGGATAACCAGCTCCGGCTTTCTTGCCCATGAAAAACGAAATCAGGAACATGACGACAAAGTAAATCAGGAGCGGAATCGCGATCCTCACGACATCCAAAGGCAATTGGATAATCATTTCGCCTTTAAGCGAGAACATGACTATGATCGTAAACAATAAAGCAATCAGTGTAATGGGACTGATTTTCGGAATAAAGACGGTTTCGTACCAGGACCGGCCTTTTGCTTTTACAAGCGTATAGCGAGTAATCATCCCGGCCAGAAACGGTATTCCTAAATAAATAAACACGCTCTTGGCGACTTCGGCCATCGTAATATCGACGACGACGCCTTCCAAACCGAACCACCCCGGCAAAATCGTAACAAATATGTAGGTGTACACGGAGTAAAACAAAACTTGAAAGATCGAGTTGAAAGCAACGAGTCCCGCCGCATATTCGGTATCCCCTCTACACAAATCGTTCCAAACAATAACCATTGCAATACAACGGGCAAGACCGATCATAATCAGTCCAACCATATATTCAGGGTAACCTTGGAGAAAAATAATAGCTAAGAGAAACATTAAGATCGGGCCAATGAGCCAGTTTTGAATCAATGAAATAGTTAACACCTTGCCGTTTCGGAAGACACGGCCGATTTCTTCATATCGTACCTTCGCTAGCGGCGGATACATCATTAAAATGAGGCCAAGCGCAATCGGTATCGATGTAGTTCCGACTTGAAATTCATTCAAAGCGGCGATCAAGTTAGGAAATACATAGCCCAGCCCAATCCCTAGCGCCATCGCAACAAAAATCCATAACGTCAAATAGCGGTCCAGAAAAGAGAGGCGCTTTTTCTCTTGTTTGCTCACTTGCTGTACACTCCTTTACTCGCATGTAACCATCAGCCCTTGCTGCTCCAATTTCCGCAGTTCCTCGGTTAGATCAGGCAAATGGGAAAGAGCATAACCAATTTCCTCTAACCGCTTCTCGTTAATCGAATAGAACACCCACTGCCCCTTTCGCGTTTCGCGGACCAGTTCGGCCGTTTTTAGACGGCTTACATGTTTAGAAATGGCTGGCTGGGAAATTTTAAAGATGGGAACCAGTTCGCACACGCAGCAATCACGAGTACGAAGCAAGGATAAGATTTTCAGCCTTGTCGGATCGGCGAGGGCTTTAAAAATATCCGCTATTTTTTCAAATTCCATTGACATGAATATCACCCCAGCAGTTATAAACCATATAACCATATTGTTATTTGTATATGAGAAAAAGTCAATACAAAAATTATCATACTCTCACAACCGATTTTCTGAGACTAAGGTAAACTAAATAATTGCAATTTGCAAATAAATGCGATATAACTGTTTCATGAGGTGAAGCATAGTGGAAAATGTACGTGAACTATTTCAAATCATGACTCGTCGCTTTGGCTTTATGAATAAAAACTGCTGTTCCGCCGGCGGCTGTGATATCTCCTTAATTCAAAGCCATATCCTTTACGAAATTGATCGTCAGCATAAGCCCTCCATGCAGCAAGTAGCAGAAGCATTAGGGACAGATATAACGACATTCAGCCGACAAGTCCAATCGTTAATTAAAATAAAATTGGTGAAAAAAACGCCCGATCCGGACGACCGGAGGGTGAATCTGCTTTCCTTAACAACGGAAGGCAAATATGTTGCGGCGTCGATTGACCGGCAAATGAACGAATATTTAAACGAAATTTTCTCACACATGAACGATTTTGAAAAAGAAACCGTCATTCACTCAATCAAGCTTTTGAATGAAGCAATGGCGAAATCGGGTCAATGCAGCTCAACCCCTAGTGGGTGATCTTTTTTTCTGAAAAACTTGCAATTTGCAAATAATTTGAGGAGGACTTGGAATGACACCGGTTTTAGATGCAATTGTTATCGGAGGGGGGCAAGCCGGTCTTGCTTCCGGATATTATTTGAAGAAGAACGGGTTGAAATTTATGATCCTGGAAGCAGGCGAGCAAGCAACCGGTTCTTGGCCACATTACTACGATAGTCTAAAGCTGTTTTCGCCAGCTCGGTTATCATCATTGCCGGGCATGAAGATACCCGGAGCTGCAACCCACTATCCATTACGAAATGAAGTGATTCAGTATCTAAAGGAGTATGCCGAGCGCTTTGACTTACCGATCCGGACTAACCAGAAGGTTGTTGCCGTGGAGAATAGCGAGAACGGCTTTTCGATCCGAACGGCAGCAGGAGACGAATATCATGCGCAAACGATCATCAATGCGACAGGCTCGTTTCATAATCCTTATACGCCAGCAATAAGCGGAAGGGAAGCCTTTCAAGGGGAAGTCCTCCACTCTTCAGCGTATCGAAATCCGGATCGTTATCGGGGGCAACGAGTGGTGGTCGTCGGGCGAGGAAATTCTGCGGTTCAAATTGCGGTAGAGCTTGCCGACAACAGCCATACATCGCTCGCCGTTCTTCGGCCCGTTCAGCTTACGAAAACAAAAGTGTTGGGAGTTGATCTGCATTTTTGGATCAGAGCCGTCGGCTTGGATACCTTTCCATTCTGGCGATTTGGCAAAAAGCCTCCAAATCCGAGTTCCGTTGCCGATTTGGACGATTACAGGGCAAGATTAAAGGCTGGAAAGCCGGATCAACGGACCATGTTTACCTCTTTTTACTCGGAAGGCGTCGTCTGGCCTGACGGTACGAAAGAACCGATACAGACCGTCATCTTTGCGACCGGATATCGTCCCAATCTGTCTTACCTTCAGCCCATCGGGGCGCTTGACGCCGAGGGGAAACCGCTACAGACAGCAGGAATCAGCCTTTCCGTTCCGGGACTGTATTATGTCGGATTGGAAGGACAGCGTTCGTTTGCTTCCGCCACATTAAGGGGGGTGGGGCCGGACGCGAATTACGTTGTTCGCAAGTTACGGCGTTATCTGAAAACAAGAAATCACCTGTAGGGAGGCAAGTTCCCATAAACATGAATTGGTTAGCCGTCGCGGATCTTAAACCGGGAGAAGTCGTTTTGGACCTCGACCAGCGGAGGAGGTTTCGAATGTTTTTTGGCCTCTCGGAAAGTCGGGGTCGACATGGCGTCGGTAATGGGAGTCGCGCCCGCAGCAACGCCCTCCAAGGAGGGTTCGCGAACAAGTGGTGAAAAATCAATTCCGCAAATATCCAATGTTGGTTTATAATGATATCACTTATATTCCAATGACATGGTACGATAGCAGACTGTTCGGCAAGGAGGTCAACATGGATTGCATTACACCGAAAGAAGCGGCGTTAAAGGGGAAACGATGGCCTAAAGCTACCATAGCGGCGGGTTGTCGTCATACCGTTGGTCTTAAATCTGACGGCACGGTGGCGGCTGTGGGAAATAATAAACATGGCGAATGTAATGTAAGCGGCTGGCACGATATGGTGGCAGTTGCGGCTGGTAATGTTCATATGGCGACAAACACAGGCAATGCTCATACCATCGGGCTTAAATCGGACGGTTCTGTGGTGGCTGTAGGTTGGAATAAGCATGACCAATGCAATGTAAACGGCTGGCGCGATATTGTAGCGGTCGCGGCAGGGTGGCGTCGTACCGTCGGGCTTAAATCGGATGGCACGGTGGTGGCTGTGGGTCGAAATAATGAAGGCCAATGCAATGTAAGCGGCTGGCGTGATATGGTGGCGGTAGCGGCGGGTGACTGGCATACCGTCGGACTTAAATCGGACGGTACGGTGGCGGCTGTGGGAAATAATCGGTATAGCCAATGCAATGTAAGCGAATGGCGCGACATCGTGGCGGCAGCGGCGGGTTACCTTCATACCGTCGGGCTTGAATCGGACGGTACGGTGACGGCTGTAGGTTGGAATAAGCAAGGCCAATGCGATGTAAGCGGCTGGCGAGGTATTGTGGCGATAGCGGCGGGTAGTAATCATACCATCGGCCTTAAATCGGACGGTTCTGTGATCGCTGTGGGTTGGAATGAGCATGGCCAATGCAATGTAAGTAGCCGGCGCGATATCGTAGCGGTAGCGGCGGGTTGCGCTCATACTCTCGGCCTTAAATCGGATGGCACGGTGGTGGCCGTGGGAAATAATCGGTATGGCCAATGCGATGTAGACGGATGGCGAGCCATCCAACTGCCAGGCAATTAGTTTTCTTTTAACCATTGGCTTGTGGATTACAGAATTACAGGGCTGCCGAATGGCAGCCCTAAGCTTTAGTCGATGGAGTAACTATTATTTTAATGGGTAACCCTTCAAATATTTTTCCATAAGCTCGTTTGCTACACCAAGTGCTTCCTTCCTATTATTGGCCGGTGCTGAAATCATAAAGCCATTATTAACATCCCAGTATCCGTTAGAATCATTTTTCCAAATAGCTATCTTGCTGAAATTATTATTAACAAATATTCCACCATAGGAATAGGTGTTCGGTACTCCGTTTACAATGTATGTATAAACAATGATTGCTTCTCCATATTTTCCAAGGCGAAGTTCTAGCTCCCTTTGCTGTTCAGGAACAGGTATAGTTTCGCCCTCAATATCGATAAATCCTTTAAATGTTTTTATTCCGACAATATTTCTTTGAACTTTCCCATTAATATTTATAGTCACCTGTTTGACATGATCACTATTATCTTCACCTAATTGAAACATTACACCTTCAAAAGTAAGTGATTGCTGCTTCGGATAGTAATATATAATGATCGCTAAAATCATCGTTGCCAGCAGAAGAGAAATAAAAATAAATATCAATTTTTTTCTCAAGATCCGGGATACCTCCCTTTTTAAACGCCAAGTAGTAATAATAACTTGGTGAAAGATGATTTCCCCAGAAAATAACAATGCTCATTGAAACAAATTAACTCATATATTCAGTAATTGTCAATATTGATTTCTGTTGTTTAGAAAATCTACCTTTATTTCTAAAGATTATCTGACAAATGGTGCCCGGTAGTTAGTTGGATAAGGCCGGCATGACGAATTGCTTTCGTTAGGTGATTACTCATGATATTGTGATAGATTTAAATAAGTAAATCCAATTATGCGATCATTTGAGGAGGTTCTTTTGAACACGGATCAACGTAGGAGGGGTGAATCTAAATGGATATAATAGGTGTCAAGTATAGAAGATTAAAAAGCGGAGACGATTCGCAGTTTTCTGATTTGGTGCTATTGTTTAACGAAGAATTTGAATCACCAAGTTTGACATATGTAAATACAAAGAACATCGGGAATCTGTTGAATAATCTCAAATTTGTATGTATTGTAGCTCAGATCGATAACAGGATTATAGGAGGATTAACCGCATACGAATTAGAGATGTATGATCGTGAAGGATCTTCCATGTATATATATGATTTAGCTGTTAGTAAAGAGTATCAGCGTAAAGGGATTGGAAGTAGGTTAGTTAATGAAATAATTATGGCTCTTCGCTATACTACATGGGAAAAACTACGTTTGAGAGGCATAATAGAGCGATTTGACATGGAGCCTCTGCGGGCATGAGTACTCGCGAAAGCCGCGAAGGGTAAGGAATTCGCGTTGCTAACCAGCTTATCATGCCCGCCTCTCCATATAAAATCGCTGTCTATTTACCCCACCCAGAGTAGCGAGGAAGCATAATTATGTTATGTAAGTCGAAGAACATCGAGGATTTGTTTGTACAAGCTGATGGAGTTGACCAACATGCTATAAGTTTTTACAAAAAAATAGGAGGTAAACAATCCAAAACTTTTCATTTTTCGTTTAATCCATTAGATTACTAAAATAACGAGTCCTGCTCTACTTTGGATCGGGAAGAGAGGAAACCCGGATATTTTCAGTTATCCGGGAATTTCCTTGCGTTGGCTAGGGTCATTTGCATTGGTTGTGGTTTAAAATAAGCTTAATCTCTCTTTTAAACCTGCTATGACTTCTTCCGGGATCTCCCTGACCTTGATATCTTCACCCAGGAACAGCAGCCAATTGGTGATTTCAGTTAATTCTTCTGGATGATCAACATGGATAAAAGTCTTTAAGATGGCTGTGGTTTGGTAAGGATTCGTATAGGAAATGGAAAGCTTTAAAGGATGGTATTTTTTGAACTGGGCAATCGCCTTTGGACCAAGCTCCAGAACAAGGTTGATGACTTCTTCCTGCTTGCGTAGTTTTTCTAAAATCTTTTTCTTACTTAATCTTTTTTTCGTAGGGTATGGTTTTACATCGGTGAGATTGTCGACCGGAATGATCCGCCGTTTTTCTTCCTCTAAGTCAAAGCCTTCAATTTGCCATAGGCTTTTTTCACGATAAAGGTGCAAGAGATAAATGGGATAAGACTTTGTATCCTTCCCTTCTTTAACGGAAACCAATAAATAGCTGTCCACAAGAAGGATTTGGATCAATTTTTCTAACATAGGATGGGGCAGGTCTGACAAATCAAGCAGGTCGGGATTATTGGGGTTGGTCCCTTCAAACAGCAAGATTTGATTTAATAGAACAAGGTCATCTTGCTGGTTTTCCGAGATGAGACCTAATAATTTTTCAGCTAAAGACTGGCGGCTCTTCAGATAAGGCAGCTGCTGATTTCTCGTGGCCATAAAGGCAATAAACAGTGCTTTAATTTCATTATCGGTAAAGCGGACCGTGGGGAGGACCGAGTTGTTCATGACAAAATAACCCCCATCTCTTCCAACTTCCGCGACAAGCGGCATCCCCATAGCTTCAATTTCTCGGATATCTCGAATAGCTGTCGAACGAGAGATATTAAATTCTCGCATGATTTCAGAAATGGTAAAGTGGGCGCGGTTGTTGATATACCGCATGATGACATTTATCCGTTCAACTTTTTTCATCGGGCCCCCCTAAACAGTATCATTTTTTGACATGATTTAAAGTTATTATAAACCCATCAAGTGAAAAGATAAATCATTTGATAAATTTTATAAAAGGGAAGGTTTTGAATATGGCGAATTTTACGCTTGAGGAAAAAGACAGCTTTATCGTTTTAGGAATTGGAATTGAGCTTCAGAGCGATTACACGGACTATGTCGGCATAAACAAGGAGAAAGCAGACTTTTGGGAAGCTGTGAAACAAGATGGAAGGCTTGACACTCTAAAGGCCGTAGCCGCCAATGACTACATTTTTGCCGTAAATGAAGCGGTGAATAACAAGATGATGTATTATGCCGGCGTCATGACAGAGGCCTCGCTACCAGAAGCAACAAGAGTTATTCAATTTCCTAAAGGAGAATACCTG
Source organism: Paenibacillus sp. SAFN-117 (assembly GCF_051966115.1). Lineage (NCBI taxonomy): Bacteria > Bacillati > Bacillota > Bacilli > Caryophanales > Paenibacillaceae > Paenibacillus > Paenibacillus sp. SAFN-117. The sequence goes on along the minus strand of NZ_JBQCLK010000033.1, from coordinate 17,505 downwards.
GTTGTAAAAGGGGAAGGGAAGACGGCTGAAGAGTTGAGTAATATGCTTACCGGCATTGCCTTCGGACAAGTCCTGCCGGAAGCACAGAATATTGCCTATGTTGGCGGGCCAAATGCAACGGTTGAGATGGGGCAGAGAGACGGCTTAGTATATGGTGAAATGTGGATTCCCGTTGTTAGGAAATAAGGATAAACGGCTATCTCCGTCCTTATTTTAAAATAGGGGTTAGAGTCTGCTTCCGTGCGATTTATGCTCGAAGCAGGCTCTGGAACAACGCTTACAAAACTTTTTGGAGGGATGAGAATGTCTTTTATCGTTGACTTTAAAAACGTGTCTACGGTTGGTTTAGAGTCTTCACCCGTAGCAGAAGCGCTTGCCGGTTTGCGAGCTAATGAAGCCCGTTACTTTATGAACAAATATAAGCATGAATTTACGGTTGTACCAGCCAGCGAAAGCCAGGAAACCCTAGATTATGTAAACCGAATTTTGAAAGAAGAACGTGACATTGAGTTTGCGGCCAAGCCTTTGGAAACGTCGCGTTTTCAAGTGGAAAATATCCAGTGGACCTTCGTTTTTTACGAGGATGGTCTTGGACTCAATGTCATGTATACGGTTGATGACCCGAAGAAGCGGGCCGTTGGTTTTAAGCTTTCTGAGGGGATGGAGGTCCCCAAGGAGTTGGAGGAGAAGAAGTTTAAGTTTGCCAGGCAGAAGTCTAAACTAGCCGGAACAATTCGGGGATCGTTTTTCGTCACTAAAGGCGAATACTAAGGGAAACACAGGTGCATACTTCCGCGAATATGTCGGTATGCCGTTAAAAAACTACGAGATTTTAGAATCTGGAAAATGATAGCGGAAACCAAAAAAGAACCTGGATCGTTTGATCAGGTTCTTTTGTATTGCAAAAAAACAGACATGATGATATAATCAGATCACGACTGCGACAAGAGATATAGATATAATTATCTTATCTTACACTTTAAGTATAACATGCCGAAAAACTCTTGTCAAATGTTTTTTTTCAATCTAATTTAAGGAGAGATGTTGATGAGTTCGTTGGTTCTCGGCTTCCAGGAAATCGACAAAACGCAGATTTTGCTTGTAGGCGGAAAGGGTTTAAATTTAGGGGAATTATCAAAAATTGAGGGGATACAAGTACCCGAAGGATTTTGTGTGACAACCGTGGGGTATCAAAGAGCCATCGAACAAAACGAAACCTATCATTCTTTGTTGAATCGACTAACCATGCTAAAAGCAGAAGATCGAGACGATATTGCTGGAACCAGCAGGAAGATCAGGCAAATTATTATGGAAGCCGAAATTCCTTCTGACGTCGTGAAAGCCGTTACTCATTATCTCTCCCAATTTGGCGAGGAACAGGCTTATGCCGTGCGTTCGAGCGCGACGGCCGAAGATCTGCCGCATGCCTCATTTGCGGGTCAACAAGACACCTATTTAAATATTATCGGCAAAGAATCCATCTTGCAGCATATCCGCAAATGCTGGGCTTCCTTATTTACGGATCGCGCGGTAATCTACCGTATGCAACATGTTATCCGTTATCATTCAAAGGATGGTTTTCCCGCAGGCCTCGGGGATTTTATTTACCGCTGATCCAATCACCTCCAACCGAAAGCTGCTATCCATCGATGCCGGCTTTGGACTTGGAGAAGCACTGGTCTCCGGCTTGGTATCCGCCGATTGTTATAAAGTACGGGAAGGGGAAATCATCGATAAGAGGATTGCAACTAAAGATTTGGCTATCTATGCACGAAAAGAAGGCGGAACAGAGACAAAGCAAATCGATCCCGTCCAGCAAAAGATTCAAACACTTACTGATGAGCAAATTTTGCAACTGGCACGCATCGGCAGACAGATCGAAGCTTATTTCGGCCAGCCCCAAGATATCGAATGGTGTTTGGTTGATAATACCTTTTACATTGTCCAGAGTCGGCCAATTACGACTTTATACCCCATCCCTGAAGCCAATGATCAGGAAAATCACGTCTATGTCTCCGTCGGTCACCAACAAATGATGACAGACCCCATAAAGCCATTGGGATTATCTTTTTGGCTGTTAACGACTCGTGCCCCCATGCGTAACGCTGGCGGAAGGTTGTTTGTTGATGTAACACCTATGCTGGCTTCACCTGCTAGCAGAGAAATGGTATTAAATAATCTGGGGCAATCCGATCCGCTCATCAAAGACGCACTGATGACCGTCATCGAGCGAGGAGATTTTATAAAATCATTACCAAGTGACAAAGAACAGAGTGCCGGTAAAAGCAAAGAAGCTATACCGCCTGCGGGTTCTCAAGCACAACTCGAAATCGATCCGACCATCGTTTCTGATTTGATTCAGCGTAGTCAAACATCGATCGAGGCGTTAAAACAAAATATCCAAACGAAATCCGGATCGGATTTATTCGATTTTATTCAAGAAGATATCCAGCAATTAACGAAGATGTTATCCGACCCACAAAGTTTGGGTGTGATTATAGCTGCTATGGATGCATCATCATGGATCAATGAAAAAATGAACGAGTGGTTGGGTGAACAAAACGCGGCAGATACGCTTTCTCAATCTGTATCGGGCAATATTACTTCGGAAATGGGTCTGGCGCTATTGGATGTTGCCGATGTGATTCGTCCTTATCCGGAAGTCATTGAATATTTACAACATGCAAAAGATGATCACTTTTTGGATGAACTGATGAAATTCAATGGCGGAAAGGAAACCCGAGACGCTATCTTTGCTTTTCTCGATAAATACGGCATGCGATGTACCGGAGAAATCGATATCACCAGAACTCGATGGAGCGAAAAACCGATTACGCTTATCCCATTGATTCTCAGTAACATCAAAAACTTTGGTCCTAACGCCAGCAAACGGAAATTTGAGCAAGGGCGGCAGGAAGCATTGAAAAAAGAACAAGAGTTATTGGATCGATTGAAGCAATTACCGGATGGGGAACAAAAAGCAAAAGAAACCAAAGAAAAGATCGACCTAATTCGGAATTTTATCGGGTATCGGGAATATCCGAAATACGCCATGGTCCATCGCTACTACGTTTATAAGCAGGCTTTAATGAAAGAGGCCGAACAGCTTGTACAAGCGGGCGTTATTCATGACAAAGAAGATATATATTATCTCACTTTTGAAGAACTTCACGAAGCCGTTCGCACAAAGAAACCGGATGACCCGGGTTGCATGGTCGAGCAGCAAGCAGGGCTAGCGATTAGACAGATCATCAGCCAACGAAAAGACGAGTACAAATTATATGAAAAACTAACTCCGCCTCGTGTGATCACGTCCGATGGTGAAATCATCCTGGGTAAATACAAACGAGAAAATCTCCCGGCCGGAGCGATCGTAGGTCTGCCTGTTTCTTCCGGAGTTGTAGAGGGAAGGGCGCGTGTCATCTTAAACATGGAAGACGCCGATCTGGAAGAAGGAGATATATTAGTCACCACCTTTACGGACCCTAGCTGGACACCATTGTTCGTATCCATCAAAGGCCTGGTCACCGAAGTTGGCGGACTGATGACCCATGGCGCAGTAATCGCACGTGAATATGGCTTACCGGCCGTTGTCGGAGTGGAGAATGCTACCAAACGGATAAAAGATGGGGAACGAATTCGCGTGCATGGAGCCGAAGGGTATATCGAAATATTGTAATGGCTGAATACGTTAGTTGGCGGAACGCCATGTGAAGAGGTAGCTGGCTGATAAACTTTGCTTATAATCAAATTTTCTATTGATGTCTTATAAAGGGTTATGCCACACTATAGAAGTGAGATTGTATTCCAGCTTTTTCCCGCGAAAGGAGATGTTTTTAATGACTGCTTATATGGTATTGGTGGTTTTAACTTAACCGAATATCGGGCATAGTATATTCCAATCTTTATTATAGCTTGGAATGAGAGTAACCGGGAATATCACCGTCTCCCGTGTTTGTTTGCTATGCCATAAACAGTAACCTTTCGTGAATACTGCTGTTAGCGGGATGGTCGTTGCCTTCGGCAACTGCTCGTCCATGCAACCCGGATACGATGAAGGTCGTATCCTTTTTTGATTATAAGCCGACTCTTGGCTTTTCGCCGCGAAACAGCAGCTTCTTAGGAGGCTGCTTGTTCGCGGTATTTTTATGCCCAAAAACAACTTTAATTTCTAGGAGAGGACAGGTCCAATGATTGATTTGAAACAATACGGCTATATTGAAGCCGAAACGCCGCCGATAGGCTTAATACCCGGAAGGGTTACGGAACTACAGCGAGAGCAATATACCGTCATCACCGAACACGGAGAAGTGAAGGCTGTATTGAAGGGCTCGTTCTACCACACTGCGGGGACTCGGGAAGATTTTCCGTGCGTTGGCGATTTTGTATTTCTACAATACAACGAAAACGGCGCTTCGCGCATTGCCAAATTGCTGCCTCGCCGCTCGAAATTTTCTCGCGCTGACTATTCGGGACACTCGGCAGGGTATGTCAAAACCATATTGGAGCAAGTCGTAGCAACGAATTTTGATTACGTATTTATCGTGACGTCCCTAAACTGGGATTTCAAGGTCAGCCGCATCATGCGCTACCTGACGCAGACACGGCAGAGCGGCGGCCAGCCTGTCGTAATCTTAACAAAAGCTGACCTGGCCCCGGATTTCAGCGCACCGTTAGCCGAGGTTCAGAAAGCCGCTCCTGATGTGCCGGTACACGCAGTTTCCAGTCACACCGGGAGTGGTTTAGACGGGTTGAGTGAATATCTGCAACCAGGGAAAACCGTGGTATTCCTCGGCATGTCCGGCGTGGGAAAATCCTCGCTGCTAAACGCCCTGATGAATCAGGAAGTGATGACTGTCAATGCTATCCGCGAGGCCGACAGCCGGGGCCGGCACACAACGACGCATCGCCAGCTTTTCATGCTCCCTTCCGGCGCGATGGTTATTGATACGCCGGGTATGCGTGAACTTGGGCTGTGCGGTGCGGACGACGGGATCAGCGCGGGATTTAACGATGTGGAGGAATTATTCACACAGTGTCGCTTCAATGACTGCCGTCATCAGACGGAGCCGGGCTGCGCAGTCCTTGCCGCCCTTGCCGATGGAACATTGGCGCCAGAGCAATGGGAGCGTTACCTTGTACAGAAGCGGGAAAACAAGTTTGTGGATGATAAATCGGGGTATCTAATGGATAAACGGGCGTGGCAAAAATCGATTGCCATGCGACATAAGGGTAAAAACGGAGGGTACAAGAAATGAACAACCATAATGAAAGGATTGTAAAGCCCGAAATACTGGCGCTTGCTTTGGGTAAAATGCTCGACAAGACGATAATCCGCGCGGATTATCAACTTAAAGAGCTGCAAGGCGGGACAGTAGGAGATGTTTGGCTTGTAACAGGCATGGTTGAAACTTCCGATGGTGAAAATCTGCCGTATAAGATGGTTTGGAAAACACAGAAAAAATTTGAGCGTTACGGTGATCCGGAATCATGGCGAAGGGAATACGACCTCTACGCATCAGATTTCCAAAAGTTGTTCTTCGATTCGTTCCGTTGTCCGGAGTGTTATCACGCCGAAATAAATGGCGATGAGATTCAACTGTGGATGGAATATATTGATGGTGTATCAGGCTTAAATCTGACCTCGGAAATGTATGAACGTATAGCCGAGGAATTGGGGCGATTTCAAGGCAGGTTGTATACTGAACGGCCGAAAGTATTGCAGAATCTGTCCAATTTAAGCAAGGTTGAGTTTATGAAAAACTACTATCTGCGGTATCGGTCATGGAATGTTTTGTATGATTATATACGCTCCGATGACTGCGAAATTCCGAAGCACCTATGTAAAATGCTCATAGACATAGATAACCACGCGGACGAAATATTCAGACGCATTGAAAAGCTGCCAATAGTGCTTTGCCACAGAGATTTTTGGGTGGCAAACATATTCTATTCGGACAGTAAAATCGTACTTATCGATTGGGATACCGCCGGATGGGGGTATATGGGCGAGGATATCGCGAGTTTAATAACGGATGAAGCAGACGTCCGTCATATGATTGAATACTACCAAAAATGCATTCCGGCGTATTACAGAGGTTTTTCGGAATATGCGGATGTGTCCCATATCTCCGACCATTGTATCTATGAACTTATCCTTGTTATGTTCGGCTACAGGCTTGTGGAATGGTATAAATTCGCTGAGTCGCCCGAAGATAAATCAATGCACCTTAATACCTTGCAAAAAATCCATGAGATGAGAAATATGTAGATCTTAGAAATCGGTACTATTCCGCAGGCGAGTGTCGCGGCGAATTGAAGTATAATGGATGAAATTGGAAGCGGAGCATTTAAAAACATTGGTTATGCAAATCTAAACTGGGTTGTCCAAGGATGTTTGGTTTGATGAATTGAACAAGGTGGGATTACTAGAAGCAGTGGGGACAGACCCGAGATTTAGGAAAATGGGGTTAGCTAGCTCCGTTTGCAAGCTAGCTCTTAATGCACTGAGTGAAAAAGGGGCAAAAACTGCAATTGTCGTTTGTACTTCCCCAAGTGCATTAGCGCTTTACAAGTCGATTGGCTTTGAACAATATGCACTAACAAAATCATTTCATCGTCATAAAAATACAAATTAGAATTGATCTCTAATTAAAAATGGGTCCTTACAAGATCAAGACAAGGCACTGGAGTTTTATTCAAGAACGATACATGCGGCAACCTGATTCAGATCGTGCAGAAGTAATGTTAACCCTGTTCTCAGTTGAAGGACGACAAAAACATGTATTGATAAAACCCGTATAGTTGCGGCAATCAAACGATATATGTTCTTGTCAAAACCGCATTTAATCGTTAGCCCAAACCCCCAAATCATAAAAATTTGGGGGTTGTATTTTTGTGCGGTTTATCGAATGTTAATCAATTCGATATGAAATTTTAATATCTTTCCGGCTAGCTTTTAAGATCTTGTATTTATTCGCTGTCATCACCTATGCAACCATCGGATCTCATCCGTTAAAATAAAGATTTAGAACTCAATCTCAAAGCTTACGAAGTGAATGTTCGAAATCAACCTGTTCAATGCTCGGCGAAGGAGTTTGAAGTTCTCCGAATATGTCGGTTGATTCGACGAAAGGAAGCATCACAACCTCTCAAAAATGCCATCACAAGTTCGCAACAATTTGGTGTTAGCATAGTTTTAAAACACGATATAGGAGGATTAAATCAATGAGCTACAGATTATCTTTGAAAAAGAAGCAATTGTTGATTACGATTCATGTCATTTCGATTATAAGTTGGTTCGGCGGCGTTTTTTGTATGTTTATGCTCGGGTTGTACATGCTGAACTCAGAAAATGGTGAACAGCTTTATTACACTCTTGAAAACATGCATTTGGTCGATGTCATCTTGATTCGCTATACCGCGCTTGTCGCCTTATTATCAGGTCTCGCGCTGTCACTCTGGACAAACTGGGGATTATTTAAGTACTACTGGATTGTAGCCAAATTCATCTTGACGATAATTTTAATTTTATTCGGGATCGCATATTTGAGCCCATGGTTATCGCAGCTCCTTCGCGAAGCGGACCTGGGAAGGTCTCTGGCCCTGACTAATGCAGCATTTCTCGATAAAAGCTATTCCCTTCTCGGAGGCGCTATCGCAAACATCATCGCGCTTACTTTTATGACGGCGATCTCTTATTTCAAACCATTCGGCAAAATCAACCCAAAGCTTAACAAATCCAAATCATTGCGCGAAAGGGGGGTATGAATTGTTCCACATTTTTTCCACTATGATTTTGACATTGCGGAATCCAACTTGTTTGGACCATGCTGCGACAGGGATGATCTTACACTTGATGTACGACAACATCACTCCTTCTTATAAAGTAGGAACGAGATCTGGGAATTTGCCGGAATAATAATGAGTTGCAGGGATGCGGTACACGTAATTGACTACTTCCACTTATACATCCTTCACCAGAAGAATAAAAAACGAGCCGGATTTCCTAAGTGTTCGGAAATTCCGGCTTTTTTGATCAAATCTTCACTTAGCGTACATATTCCGCGTTTTGTTGGCGGGACCCCCAAACGTCTGATCTAGCGGCAGGGAAGAGCCCATGGCAATTTTATCATCATAAACGATTGATGGCCGCTTCCATCGTTTTATCAGTGAGCTGTGCATACAGCTCCGTTGTGTCCGTGCTTGCGTGACCTAGTTGCCGCTGCGTTTTATAAATATCATTCTTTAAATAATAGCTTGTCGCAAACGAGTGCCGGAGCTTATGTACCGTGAGCATCGGCTTGCCGAATGCAGCAGCATATTTGCTCACCATTTGTTGAATGGCGCGTTTTGACATACGTTTGGCTTGCGAGGCACCTCTAGGAATGGCCAAAAACAATGCTTTTTCCGTTCGATCATGAGGGTAAACGATAGAACGCATTTGCAAATATTGCACCAGAGCTTCTTTACCGGTTTCCGTAAAAAATATGCTCTGTTTGATGCCCGGATCCTTGCTGCCTTTACGGTAAATGTGCGCTACTTTTTTCGTTACATCGATGTCATCGATATCCAGGTTTACAACCTCGGAAACGCGCATACCAGAGGCTAAAATGAGGGTGACAATTGCTGTGTCCCGAACTCTGTTCATTTGATAATAATGGAGCGCTTGCGGGTTGTCGGAGATTTGAGTAATGCAATCACGCGCAATGAATGCACAGAAGTCATGAATCTCCGTATCGTCTTCAAGAATCTTGCCGTGCAACCGGCTTGCCATCAGTTTCGCATTGGTGAGCCGTTGTGTTTTTAGTTTTGCCATGACATTTCGCTTTAAAAGGGGATAGTGGTCGTCATCCTCGGCAATCTGGCTTAAATAATGGAACAATGACTTGAGGGAAGCGACTTTCCGCTCACGTGTCACCTTGCTGTTCTGGTTTCGAAGCTGCAGATGAAGCTTGTATGTGTCGATATTTTGCAAATTTAGCTGTTCGAGATCGAATAGGGTGATCTGATCCATAGAAAGGGCAGAGGAGAGGCCTTCCTGAATCATCCAGTGAAAGAACATTTCGAAATCCCGTGTATATTCCAAAAGGGTGGAAGGGGAGAGATCAGCAAGCTTGTGCTGGATATATTGCTCGACATACCAGGGAAACAGGGGGAGCCGCCGCTCCAATAAATGTAAGTCTTGAGCCTTGATAACATTCATAGCAATACACCTCCAATATATAGTTAACCACATTAATTATTGTAACGGGAACATTAGTTCCTGTAAAGTGTTGATTATTAATATCATTAACTATATACACAAAAAACGTATTTTGTGCGTAAGATGGTCAATAGATCGCTGCCCGGTTTAGGGCAGCGATCTATTAGGCGTAAGCAGCGCAGCAATTGCTCCAGATCGAAGTGCGTGTAAATGAAATGGACTTCGTTGCGAGAGACTGGTGAAGGGAATAGCGATGCTGCGGCAAACCCGCTTAATCAGTTCCCATTTAAATATGCGGTGAAGGCCCCGCGGGATCGATCGCGTGGCCGTACCGGTTTACAAATACCGGTTCTTTAGGGTGCAACGCGGCCTCATCAAGCAAAGTACGATATCGCTCAATGAGTGGAATGACGATTTCATGGAGGGGCAGCAGCCGTTCTTTTTTTGCCTTTTCCGTACGCCAGCAGCGTGCCGGCTGCTGGATCGATTTGCTCCCAAGTCAAATCCACAGGCTCTTGCCTGTTATTGGTACGTCTCACATTCTTCAATTAGTTTACATAATATACATTATCGGACTCAATAGTTTTATTTCTTTTATTTGTCTGGTCTACCATTTTCTTCATCTATCCAAAATTTCAATTTCTATGTCTTGCGCCGTGATGGTCAATTCCCCTAAAGGACTTTCCAATAAAACATGAAGCTCAAATCCTGTATTTGCTAAATAAACTTCATCATATATCCAAGAACTACCTACGAATACTTCCGATATGTTCAACGAATCGATATCGACACCTTTAAATGTTAATCTAATGTCAGTGTAATAATGAAATGCTCCGCTGCAATCTAAAACCATACTAAAAGTGTCCTTATTAGGGATTTCAAAGGATAATACTCTAGCATCATGTAAAGACTTCTCATACAATTGAACGACATTCTTAGGAAGCCTACCTTGTATTGATAAAAAGCGGCTCCGATACTCGCTATATTGACTCCTATTATGTTCGTCGTATTCCTTTTTCCATTGTTCCGCCATTGCTCTAAGCTCTGGTGAAGGAAATTGACTTCTAATGGTTCCGTCATGTATATAAGGGTGAAATGACTCTGGAAGAAATTCTAATAAATCACGCTTATAATGCTCTAAATCCCTCCTGCATTCCTCTTCAAAATTTCTTCCCTCTGCTTCGTACCAAGCTACATCATTATCCCAATCCTCTTTCGTCTCATGAAAGGTCAAAAAGCCAGCAACTTGCATTTTTCTGTGCCATTTCTTGGTAAAAATGTTTCTCATTTTTACTCACCGCCTATTAATTTCGGAATTAGTATACATTAACATTACCATATAAAACCAGCTAAATAACTTATTTTTATCCCAATCAAATAATGACTTCAGGTTTATAAATACGAGAAGCAGACTACAACTGTAGCCTGCTCGCGATCAAATTTATTCCGAAAATAATAAACAAGCAATCTGATCACACTCTTCGGCGAACCAAACATTTCCTTCGGCACAAACCGCAATGCCATGAGGCTCTGCATTCTTTGTCGGTATTTCATACTCCGTAATAACTCCTTCTGTAGTAATTCGACCGATTTGATTTGCGCCCCATTCTGTGAACCAGAGATCCCCTTTCTTCCCGGAAACGATGGCATGAGGACGAGCGCCAGGCGTAGGTATAGTATATTCCTTCATCTCACCTGATGTCGTAATTCTTCCAACTTTATTGCCGGTAATCTGAACAAACCATAGCGCACCGTCAGGTCCGCTTGTAATGCCGACTGGGCCAGAGTTAGGAGTTGGAATTGGGTATTCCTTAACTTCACCTTCTGTAGTTATTCGACCGATTTTATTATATTGATTCTGTGTAAACCATAATGCTCCATCCGCCCCCTGAATAATAAAGGAAGGAAAGGCTTTTGGATTCGGTAAGTCAAACTCCGTTATTTCCCCGGATTTTGTTATCCTCCCGATTCTGCCGCTGTTCATTTCTGTAAACCATATTGCGCCATCAGGACCTTCCGTAATGCCATAAGGCGAAGAGTTCGCCGAAGGAAGCTCATATTCTGCAAAAAGACCGTTCATCGACATTCTCCCGATCTTATTTGCTTTATATTCCGTAAACCACAAGTCTCCAGATTGATCCGAAACGATAGTCATAGCACCGGCATCCGGTGTTGGGATTGGAAATGACTTCATTTCACCCTTGCCTGTTATTCGTCCGATTCGATTCCCTTTTTGTTCCGTATACCATAGTGCTCCATCTTTTCCGGTAGTTATCCCATACGGTCCCGCATCTGATCCGGCGATTGCATATTCGCGTATCGTGCCTTTCATTAGATTTATCCCCTTTCAAATCATTATCTAATCCAAAATTAGCCACAAAAAAACCTCCCTTTCCGGTTAACGGATAGGAGGCATACATACAAACAATAAGACGTTCTGCTATACAAAAAAAGCAGTCGCACTCTATGTTAATATATAAAAGCCCGCACTTCCCCTATCCCGAAAACCTGAAAAGTAGATTTTCTTTAGCGGATAGGATTAGTAGATCATCGGCTTCTGGTCACCCTTTCATTACTGAATAAACTAAATTTACCATACTCCGCACATGGAATCAACTTATTAGTGCCTGTTTGTGTCATTGAACAATTCATATTGGCCGCTATTGTGTTAGTTCCACCCCCGTTCGTATTGTTTGGGAGCCTCCAGATCATATCCTAATTCATCTGCCGCAGCCTTGGCCCAGTATGGATTTCTTAATAAGGACCTGCCAATGAACACGAGATCAGCCCGCTCATTTTGTAATATCTCCTCCGCCTGGATGCCGCTGGTGATTAAGCCGACCGCCCCGGTGGCAATCGCTGATTTAGTTCTAATTACTTCGCTGTACTTCACCTGATAACCGGGGTAGGTTTTAACATGTGCCGGTACAACTGCGCCTGAGCTGCAATCAATTAAGTCTACCCCTTGTTCTTTCATGCGGGATGCAAAAAAGATGAAGTCCTCCTCTGTATTTCCTTGTTCATGATATTCATTGGCTGAGATGCGTACGAAAAGAGGACCATCCCATTCCATTTTTACTGCCTCGATAATTTTACTCAGGAAATGGTAGCGGTTCTCTCTGCTGCCTCCATATTCATCCGCGCGTTTATTGGTGAGCGGCGATAAAAATTGATTGACTAAATAACCGTGGGCGGCATGGATTTCGATAATATCAAAATCGGCTTCTTTCGCACGTCTGGCTCCGTTTCTAAAAGCTTCAATCGCCGTTTTGATATCCTCAGCGCTCATCTCGACGGGTTTGCTTGACGTCTCATTAAACGGCAGCGCCGATGGTGCATAAATGGGAGTGTTCAATTCTGCTTTTCTTCCGGCATGTGCGAGTTGAATCCCCGATTTCGCTCCGTAACTATGAAATTCCTTATTGAGCTGTTTTAAGCCGGGAACATGCTCCTCATCCCATATCCCTAAATCCTGTTCCGAGATTCGCCCTTCAGGTCGGACTGCTGTTGCTTCTACCATGACTAGTCCGACTTGACCAACAGCACGGGAAATATAATGGGATAAATGAAAAGGTGTAATCATCCCGTTCTTATCCAATGATGAATACATGCACATTGGAGACATAACGATACGATTTTTCAGTGTAACCCCTTTAAAATCTATGGATGAAAAAAGCTTAGACATGGATAGCCTCCTGTTTCAGATTGTCTTTATCATTAGGTATACTTCTTCTTTTGGCTTAATTCCTGCTTATGCTTCCCCAATCTTGCTTTGTTAAACCAATTATGGTCTAACGAGGCTTCTTTACCTAAAGTAAACACATCGGCTTCCATATATTTCTTTACAGAATGATTCGGATCGTTGTATATTTTCCTTATGTAAATAATTTCCTGACAAAGGAGCTGTATCGGATTGAATAAAGATGTTGATGTAACCTCTTTTATCGAAAACCTCAGTCAACCATGGCAAGTTGAGGTATCCAACCGGCTCCGTGAATTGGTTCATGAAACCATTCCGGCGGTCGAAGAACGTATCCAGTACAAGAAACCGCATTTTCTTAAGAACGGACATTACGCCGCGGTGATTTCCCCTTCCAAAGACGCTATTGCGTTCATGATTATGAATGCTGCCGAGCTGGAAGTACCGAAAGAATTTGAAGGACCGCCTGAACGGAAATGGTTGAAAATCCGTGAAGGCGACTCGCCGGACTACGGTCTTTTAAGTCAATTGCTCGAAAAGGCTTCCAGTTCGCTCTAATGAGCTGAATCGACCTTGTTCTACCTATGCTGCAGCGGGGCCTCGATTTAGATCAACTTGCCGAGTACCTCGCCAACCAGAAATAACTTTATACTAATAAAAGCACCAGAGAGAGTGCGGTATCAACCGTATTTTCCAGGTGCTTTTTTTACTGCACTTTATGCTGTTTCGGTATCCTAGTTGTTCAAAAATGTAAGGTCCCTAGAACAATCTCATATAGCTTCTTGTAATCCCAACCTCTTCGAAGCCATGTTTTATATACAGATTCCGCGCTACTTCGTTATTAAGTGCTGTGTCTAAATGAATCTGATCGTAGCCTTTACCTCTATAATGATCAATAATATGAGTAAGCAATGCTGATCCTTTCCCTTGGCCCCTAAATTCGCTATGAACCCCTATCCACTTTAAATAAATAATATTCTTAGTTTCACCGCCAGTTAGATCCTCTAACAGGATTACTGTTGCTGTCCCTACGGGCTCCCCATCAACCAATGCATTGATTTGTTCCAACTCATTCACTCTTTGGATCTCCAATTTCATAGCAGGATCAGGACTGGTTCTCAACACATCGCTGAATATAAAATATCTATTTTCATGCTCAATTTGAAATCCGTTTTTAAGCAAGAAATCTCCGATATGGTTCTGTGTAGGACAAAACAATTTTCCGTGCCCTGCAGTATTCGGCATTCCTAATGCGTGGTAGAAAGCATAGTAATCATCAAATTGGCGCAAAAATGACTCCGTCCTTCTAAACAACTGCACCCCAATATCTTCACGAGTCTCAAGAAATACAAAATGTCTTATTACCCCCACCTGAGGATCTTCTATCCGCTGTCCGACTCTGTTATATATAAATGTTGGGATCCCGAATTGAATATAGCCCGCCACTTTATTGTTTTCGTCAATAGCAGTAAATCCGTCCAAAAACTTAAACATTCCATCATGATTATAGAAGTAATAATTCCAGGTTCCTTGTTCTGTTTCAAAGCAATAGGGTACCTTCTTATTAACTTCTTTCCAGTGTTGGTAAAGGGCGCTTTCGTTGCACAGTCCAATAGGTATTATTTTCATAGCTTTCCTTCCCCTCCCTTCGATGCTAATTGATCGGAGAATCTTCGTTCACGATGAAGGCATGACGATTTGCTCAAAATGGAGTCCAATATCTCTGCTAACAGGGTTTGGGTTTATTACACCCGCTTTTTATACGCCCTCATCGCAAAAAAATACGCTACGAGCAAAATCCCAACACACCACGCAAGAGAGACCCATATTTCATGGCCCACCGGCTGACCTGACAGTAGCGAACGGATGGCTTCCACGATCGAGGTTACCGGCTGGTTTTCGGCAAAGGCGCGAACGACCGGCGGCATCGACTCCGTCGGCACAAAGGCCGAGCTGATGAACGGCAGGAAGATCAGCGGATAGGAAAATGCGCCCGCCCCTTCGACCGATTTTCCGGACAATCCGGCAATTGCCGCGACCCAAGTCAAAGCCAGCGTAAACAGCACGAGAATACCGGTTACGGCGAGCCATGGCAGAATCCCTACGGACGAGCGAAAACCCATGATGAGCGCTACGAGAATGATGACCACAAGGGAAATCACATTAGATACCAGCGAGGTCAGTACATGCCCCCACAGCACGGCGGAACGCGCAATCGGCATGGAGTGGAACCGCTCAATGATGCCCCGCTGCTTATCCATAAACAGGCGGTAAGCCGTATAGGATATCCCGCTTGCAATCGCAATCAGCAGAATGCCGGGCAACAAGTAGTTCACATAGTTATCCGTACCGGTTTGGATTGCGCCGCCAAACACATAGACAAACAGCAGCATCATCGCGATCGGGGTGATACAGACCGTGATGATGGTGTCCATGCTGCGGAAAATATGACGCATGGAACGTCCAAGCATAACGCTCATGTCGCTGAAAAAGTATTTAGTCATGATTTTTTCCCCTCCTTATTACCGATGATTGCGAGGAAAATCTCTTCCAAGGTAGGTTGTTTTTCCACATACTCCACCTTTGCGGGCGGGAACAGCTTTTTCAGTTCCTTAAGCGTGCCGTTGGTTATAATCCGACCCTCATGCAAAATGGCAATTCGATCGGCAAGCTGTTCGGCCTCATCCAAGTACTGAGTGGTTAGAAATATCGTCGTGCCGCCGTCGGCAAGCTCCTTGACGGTCTTCCAAACCTCGATGCGAGCCTCGGGGTCAAGCCCTGTGGTCGGCTCGTCGAGGAAAATGATCTGCTGATTACCCACCAGGCTTAGGGCGATGTCGAGCCTGCGGCGCATACCGCCCGAATAGGTAGAGGCCTTGCGGTCCGCAGCTTCTGTCAGGCCGAAGCGTTCAAGCATGTAATCCGCAACCTGGCGCGGATTATTGAGGTGCCGCAGTTTGGCGATCATGATCACATTTTCCCGTCCGGTCAATATCTCGTCCACGGCGGCAAATTGTCCCGTCAAACTGATTGATTGTCGTACTTGGTCGGGCTTTGACGCGACGTCAAAGCCGTTTACGGCGGCGGTGCCTCCGTCCGGTTTGAGCAGCGTGGTGAGGATTCTGACCATCGTCGTCTTGCCCGCCCCGTTCGAGCCAAGCAGGGCGAAAATCTCACCTCGCTTCACTTCAAGATCGACACCCTTTAGGACATCTGTGGCCTTGAAACATTTTCGCAGACCTTTGACTTCAATTGCTTTTTCCATCCGGACATCCCTCTTTTACTTTGTTTTATCCGTAACCTTTTGTATGGCCTTGTTAACTTCCTGCTCGACAGATTCTTGATAATTATCAGCGTAAGTTTTGGAATCTTTGATTAGATCGTCGCAGAATGCCGCTACGTCACGCCCCGTCACTTCGAGCACGTCTTTTCCCACGGCAGCGCCCTCTTCAAAAAGATCGACAATCCCCGAGAGCACTTCGGTTAGCTCAACAGGGCCGACCTTAAAGAGATATTTTTGGATCTCTTTATAAACGATCTGATAATCTCGCGGGAGCGCTTTGACACGCGCCACATGCGCCCGCCACTCTTTTTTTCCTTCGATGATATCTCGTATTCTCATGTTATCCTCCACTCCTACTTGCCTAATTTTTTTGCGATATTATGATTGAGTTGCTCGCGCCACTTGTCGCGAAAAGACTTTGCCCCTTCTTCGCCGGCCAGCGCCGAACAGAAACCTTGGATATCGTCACCTAACACCTCTTGGACACGCTGACCGTCCGCCGCCGTTTCTTCAAGGAGGCCAAGCACACCGTCAAGAATTGGCATAAGGTTGCGACCGGAAAAATCGGAGCGCGGCCAAAGGCATGCATTAATTTGTTTCCATGCCGCCTGATAATCAGCCGGCAGCTTTGAGGCTCGCGATTCAAAACTTTTCATTTTCTTGGTCATGTCGCTGCCGGTGATTTTTTCCCAAAAATTCATTATTCTTTCTCCTTTAACTCGTTTATTTTTGATGATACGAACTCCCATTTGTCCCAGAACCTCCGCAGTTCTTCGCGCCCCGCGTCGTTGATCGCAAAAAACTTTCGCGGCGGTCCCATGTCGGAGGGTTTCTTGGTGATCGTCACCAACTTGTTTTTTTCAAGACGGACCAGGATGGTGTATACCGTTCCCTCCACAACATCTTTAAAGCCGAGGGCGTTCAGCCGCCGTGTGATTTCGTACCCGTAGGTTTCTTGGCGGCTTATAATTTCAAGGACGCAGCCCTCAAGCACTCCTTTGAGCATTTCCGTAAGATTTTCCAAGACAATCGCTCCTTGCTATTCTGTGTGACTAGTATGAAGTGTTACTTACTACCGCTATAAAGTAACACATAGTAGTTTGTTTTGTCAATGGCGTTTGCACGAACAATTGACGGGTTATTATACCTTATCTCAAGTTCAAATCAGTGTATTAATGCTTCCAAAAGCAGCAAAAAGCTCCCCCTAATGCCTACGGAAGAGGAGCTTAAACGTTACTATCTCAACTTTCGCAGCTTAAATTCGGCAGATAGGCCTTGATGTAGCTGGGTAAACCAGCAAACCATTGTTGGAGTTGC
>NZ_JBQCLK010000032.1:0-74442 GCF_051966115.1 Paenibacillus sp. SAFN-117 | reverse complement strand
AGTGAAGAGCGATTAGCTCATTAATTCGTTCATTCATTGACGTGGATACGGTCCGAAAACCGTATACGCACTGGCTTCATTCATTCACTCGTTGTTCAGTTTTCAAAGGGCAATGCTGCTTTTTTCTGTGCCGCCGTTCTTTAACAGCGACTCTTTTAATATATCATATATCGCCTAGTCATGCAAGCTTTTTTTTGAAGTTTTTTTCTTCCAGCTTGCCGACAGCTGCTTGAGAAAACCAAGCCGTTTGAAGCGACAAAGAATAATTTATCACATGGGTAACTGTTCTGTCAACAAAGAAATATCTGGATTTGTAGAGCTTGAATAAATAAATGTTTTAACTCTTTTAAAATATGTACTTAATTTGTTGAAATAAGGGAACGCCCGTTCTATAATTATAAACAGTTTAGAAATGGTTACTTATGATATTCGAGAAATTAGAGCTTGATGATGCACTGGATATTAAACTGCCTCCCTCCATTGGTAAAACAACAGATTCTTGATAAGGGGAGATTTATCTTGATAAAGTTGTTTCAGTATAACTGGTTTACAAGGAATGAATGGTTTGAATTATTCAAGCAAGTCCCGGAGGAGGAATTGCTGCGTAATCGTGGACCAAGCTGTATTCTTTATATACTTTTCCATATTTGTGATGTGGAATATAGTTGGATTCGCGGAATACAAGGCAGGCCGGATATCCAAATCCAGTTTGAGAACTATAAGACACTTGAACAAGTTAAAGAACTTTCCGATTCATGGATCAAAGAAACAGAAGTATTCCTAAATACATGGTCTGATGATTGTGAAAATGAAATTGTGTCCGTATCGTGGACTGAAGGACGTTACACCAAAGGTGAAATATTACGGCATGTTATCGCTCATGAAATCCATCATAAGGGCCAGCTTGCCCTCTGGGCAAGAGAAATTGGGCTCCAACCCATATCAGCCAATGTAATAGGGCGAGGATTGTTTGGAATCTGAGCTTCGAGAAGACGCGACTGTCGCCGTCCTTCTAACGAACCCTTTAATTAGAAAGTTGATCTATTTTTTTGCCTTAATGAACTTAAACCTTCTGTTGTGATAAATAAAGAAAAGAGGGGACGCGCCCCTCTTTCAGCCATTATTCATTATCCTCGGATTCTTCATCCATATCTGTTTCAGGTTCCTCGTCCGGATCCTTTCTGACGACCGTCGCAGTAATTTCCGGCCCTTCCTCCAGAACCTCTTCCTCTTCTTCGCTCTTATCCACTCTGGCGACCGTAGCTACTTCATCATCTTCTTTAATATTGATCAAACGTACGCCTTGAGTATTGCGTCCCATAGTCGATATTCCCGCCATACTCATCCGAATAATCGTTCCTTGCGCAGTTATGATCATCAGATCCTCGTCTTCTTTAACAACCTTCAGCCCGACGACGAAACCGTTCTTGCTTGTAATGTTGAGGGTCTTGATTCCTTTGCCGCCGCGGGTTTGAATCCTGTAATCATCGATCGGCGTCCGTTTGCCGAAACCTTTGGAAGTAACTATCAGGACGTCATTATGCCCCTCGACTACATCCATATCGATGACTTCATCGTCTTCAGACAAATGAATTCCTTTAACGCCTGTGGCGGATCTGCCCATCGAACGAACGTCATCCTCTTCGAAGCGAATCGACATCCCCATCTTCGTTCCCATGATGATTTCTTGCTGTCCATCGGTCAAGCGGACTCCGACCAGCCGGTCTTCTTCCCGGATATTAATCGCAATTAACCCGCCCTTGCGGATATTGCCGTAATCCTGCAGCGGCGTTTTCTTAACGATTCCCTCTTTGGTAGCGAAGAACAAGTATTGATCGGAATCGAAATTCTCGACCGGGATCACCGCATTGACGGTTTCTCCCTGCTCTATCTGAATCAAATTAATGATCGGCGTTCCTCTGGCCGTCCGGCTTAAATCCGGGATTTCATAAGCCTTAAGCCGGTACACCTTCCCTTTGTCCGTAAAGAACATCAGGTAGTGGTGTGTATTGGATACAAACAAATGTTCGACGAAGTCATCATCCTTCGTATCCATTCCGACTACGCCCCGGCCTCCGCGTCTTTGAGCGCGATAGGTTGTTACGGGAAGACGCTTGATGTACCCGGAATGAGTGATCGTAATGATCACATCTTCCTGAGGAATCAGATCCTCATCTTCAATGCTGTCTTCACCGATCGTAATTTCGGTCCGTCTTTCGTCACTGAACCGTTCTTTGATTTCTTCCAGCTCATCGCTGATGATACCTAGAATAAGGCTCTCATTAGCCAAAATTTCTTTCAGTTCCGCAATTTTCTGCAGCAATTCGGCATATTCCTCTTCGATCTTCTCGCGCTCCAAGCCAGTCAGGCGCTGCAGACGCATATCGAGAATAGCCTGAGCCTGTTCATAGCTGAGAGCGAACGTATCCATCAAGCCCTGACGCGCAATGTCAGTCGTTCTGGAGGAACGAATCAGACTGATGACCTCGTCCAAATGATCGAGAGCTATACGCAGACCTTCTAAGATATGTGCCCTTGCTTCAGCCTTGCGTAAATCGTACTCGGTCCGCCGGCGTATGATTTCCTGCTGATGCAGCAAATAATAATGGAGGACCTCTTTAAGATTTAAAATCTTGGGCTCTTTATTGACAATCGCCAGCATAATGATCCCAAAATTACTTTGCATAGCCGTATGCTTGTACAAATTGTTTAATACGACATTCGGGTTGACATCCTTGCGAAGCTCAATCACGATCCGCATACCATTGCGGTCTGATTCGTCACGCAGATCGGTAATGCCGTCGATTTTCTTGTCGCGCACCAGCTCGGCGATGTTTACGATCAACCGGGTCTTGATAACCTGGTAAGGAAGCTCATTAACAATAATACGGGCCTTGCCGTTGGCTTCCTCAATCGTTGCTTTCGCACGCATGGTAACGGAGCCTCTTCCTGTAGAGTAGGCCTGCTTGATTCCTTCTCTGCCAAGAATGTATCCGCCCGTCGGGAAATCGGGCCCCTTAATATATTGCATCAGCTCAAGCGGAGTAATGTCTGGATTTTTGATCAGCGCCTGAACGCCTTCGATAACTTCGCCAAGGTTGTGAGGAGGAATGGCCGTAGCCATGCCGACAGCAATCCCGGATATCCCGTTAACCAGCAAGTTGGGGAAACGCGAAGGCAGGACTGCCGGCTCTTGTTCCTCGCCATCATAGTTCGGTACGAAGTCAATCGTTTCTTTGTTAATATCGCGCAACAGCTCCATAGCGATCTTCGACAGGCGGGCTTCGGTATATCTCATGGCCGCTGCAGAATCCCCGTCTATAGAACCAAAGTTACCGTGGCCATCCACCAGCATATAGCGAAGGGAGAAGTCCTGAGCCATCCGAACCATCGTTTCATAAACGGCAGAATCTCCATGCGGGTGATATTTACCGATGACTTCTCCAACTATTCTGGCCGATTTCTTATATGGCTTATCGGGCGACATGCCCAATTCAGACATCGCATACAGAATTCTGCGGTGAACCGGCTTCAAGCCATCCCGGACATCAGGGAGCGCACGGCTGACGATGATACTCATCGCGTAGTCCATGAACGATTCCCGCATTTCCGAGCCGATATCTCTTTCTTTGATTTGAGGTTGCATTTCTTCGGCCATCGTTTACCTCCTGATCGTTCTGCAAAACCCGGCCAGCCGAAAATTAGGGAAAATAGATTTTCCCGCCATTTCCACAGTCATTTGAATGCCGGCCAGCTTTTATATATCCATTGTTATTATATTACTTTCACAACTTTTGCACAATTAAACGAACTTTGGGCGGCTCATACAGCCGGAACTTACGGATTTATTTTTTTAAAACGCCTCCGCTTTCCGCACCTATAATGTCTCCCGCAAGTTTGTCCTATAAGTTTAAAAAGAAGGCTCCGTGCAAACAGAACCTCCCTTTTCGGAATTAGCTTGATCAATTGTTAAATGTCCAGGTTGGTTACATACTTGGCATGCTCTTGAATGAAATCCCGCCGGGGCTCGACATTATCTCCCATCAACGTATCGAAAATAAGGTCGGCATCCATAGCATCCTGAATACTTACCTGCAGCAGTGTCCGGCTTTCGGGATCCATCGTCGTTTCCCAGAGCTGGCCTGCATTCATCTCGCCCAGACCTTTGTAACGTTGGACATTCACTTTGGCCCCGTCTCCAAATTCGGCCATCATTTCTTCCCGCTGCTTGTCGTTATAGGCATAGCGCACCGTTTTGTTGCGTTCTAATTTGTACAATGGAGGCTGTGCAATATATACATAACCTGCCTCAATCAGCTTGCGCATGTAACGATAGAAGAACGTGAGCAGAAGAGTACGGATATGAGCTCCGTCCACATCGGCATCGGTCATAATGATCACTTTGTGATAACGTGCCTTCGATATATCGAAATCTACCCCGATTCCCGTACCCAGGGCGGTGATGATCGCGCGAATTTCCGCGTTGGACAAAATCCGGTCCAGACGGGCTTTTTCAACGTTCAATATTTTACCCCGCAGCGGAAGAATAGCTTGAAAATGCCTATCCCGGCCCTGCTTGGCGGAACCGCCGGCCGAATCTCCCTCTACGATAAAAATTTCACTAATGGACGCATCCTTGGAAGAACAATCCGCCAATTTCCCAGGCAATGAACTGACTTCGAGCGCGTTCTTGCGCCGGGTCAGCTCGCGGGCTTTACGAGCGGCCTCCCGTGCTCTGGCCGCCTGAATCCCCTTCTCCATAATTTTCTTGGATACCGAAGGATGCTCCTCCAGAAATTCCTGCAGCTTCTCGGAGAAGAGGGACTCTACAATCCCGCGCACTTCACTGTTGCCCAGCTTCGTCTTGGTCTGCCCCTCGAATTGCGGTTCAGGAATTTTCACCGAAATAATTGCCGTCAGACCTTCACGGACATCATCTCCGGTAAGATTCGAATCGCTCTCCTTGATGGAATTCGATTTGCGCGCGTAATCGTTCAGAATTCTCGTTAACGCACTTTTGAAGCCGGACTCATGGGTTCCGCCTTCATGGGTGTTTATATTATTGGCGAATGAATAAATGTTTTCGGCATAGCTGTCGTTATACTGCAGAGCGATCTCTACCTGGATGTTATCCTTGGTTCCTTCGGTATAAATCGGCGGGTCATGCAGCACTTCCCGGTTCCGGTTCAAATATTCGACGAATGAAATAATTCCCCCGTCATACTTGAATGTATTGGAGGCATCTGTCCGCTCATCGAACAGATTGATCTCGATCCCTTTATTGAGAAAAGCCAGCTCCCGAAGTCGCGATTGTAATATTTCGTAATCATATTCGACGGTTTCCGTAAAAATTTCCGGATCGGGCAGGAAAGTAATCTTCGTTCCCGTTTCTTCCGTTTCTCCGATCACTTTGAGATCGTATTGAGGAACGCCGCGTTTATATTCCTGCAGATGAATTTTTCCTTTTGTTTTGACCTGAACCGTAAGATGAGCGGACAGGGCATTAACGACCGACACCCCGACTCCGTGCAATCCGCCAGATACTTTATATCCGGAATCTTCCCCGCCGAACTTACCGCCTGCGTGAAGCACCGTCAGCACAACCTCGACTGCGGGCTTCTTCATCTTGGCATGTTCCCCTACAGGAATTCCGCGTCCGTTGTCAGTTACTGAAATGCTGTTGTCTTTATGAACGGTAACATCAATTCGGGTACAGTAACCGGCCAGAGCTTCGTCAATGCTGTTATCGACGACTTCCCATACCAAATGGTGAAGACCTCTGCTGCTGGTGGAACCGATGTACATCCCTGGACGTTTTCTGACCGCCTCCAGACCTTCCAGTACCTGTATCTGATTCTCGTCATAAGTATTTGGATTCAATGACATTACCCTTCACCTACTTTTCAAATTTCCGGACAGATAAGGCTAATGAATTTGCAATTGACTTGCTCTTTTATTCAGTGTTGCAGATGAAATAGGGGAATAATAAACTTTATGGACTGTAACGACGATCGACTTGCTATCCTCTTCGCCTATCACTTCGATTTTTTTATTTTTTAACGCATGGGTAACAAATTGTTTGGAAATTTTCGAATTTTTTTCGATCGAGAGGTCAAATATAGCTACTAACTCGTTAGCGCGAATGATCTTTTCTCCTCCCAAATGAATGAACATAGGCTCAACCCCTATTCGGATAGAAATCGATGGAATAGCCGTCACTTATCCTGTACCGATCCGTTCTTAACGTGATATATAGCTGCATCCGACAGCTTATCCATATTAACACTGTCCAGGGCGGTCGTCGTGATAAAGGTTTGAACCTTGTCCTGAAAGGTCTCGATCAGCTGGGTTTGCCGATACGGGTCCAATTCGGACAAGACATCATCAAGCAAAAGAACAGGGTACTCTCCCAATTCTTCGTGAATCAGCTCGAGCTCGGCCAGCTTCAAGGAAAGTGCGGCCGTCCTCTGCTGGCCTTGGGACCCGTAAACCTGAACCTCTTTGTCATTGATAAAAAACATCATATCATCACGATGAGGCCCGACTAGTGTTGTACCGCGCCTTATTTCCTGATCTTTCATCTGTTTTAACTTTATCATAAATCGCTCAAATAGAATAGTTTCCTCTTCGGGATCACCGGTTTCTATGGAGGGACGGTACTCGACCCGGAGCTTTTCGAGGTCGTTCGTTATGCCCGAATGGATATACTCCGCCCATTTTTGCAGTTTTTTTAAAAAGCTTTGCCTTTTTTTGATGATTTTAGAACCATACTGGGCCAACTGCTCGTTCCAAATTTCAAGCATCGGGTCCGTGGCGGCAGGAAAGCCGGGCAATTGCTTCAAGTAATTGTTCCGCTGGTTCAGCACCTTCTGATACTGGGTCATTTCATACAGATAGCCAGGGTGAACCTGGCCGATCTCCATATCAAGGAACCGCCGGCGGATTCCGGGAGCGCCCTTGACAATTTCCAAATCCTCCGGGGCAAACATGACTACATTTAGCGTTCCGATAAAATCACTGAGTTTTTTTTGCTCGAGGCCATTAATTTTAGCCTTTTTGCCCTGGGGAGTAACCGAGAGACTGAGCTTGCACAAGCCGTATTTCTTGTCCACTTCCGCATAGAGCTGGGCATAGGGTTCATTCCAGCGAATTAGCTGCTTATCATGATGCGTACGATGAGATTTGGACAGTGCAAGGACATAGATCGCTTCCAGCAAATTGGTTTTCCCTTGGGCATTAGGACCTATAAAAATGTTGACCTTATGGTCGGTATTCAACTCTATTTCATCATAGTTTCGGTAATTTTTAATAGCCAGCCTATTAAGAAACAAGTGATTTCCTCCTAAGAGCCCGCTTTAACGCAAAGCTCCGCTTCGCAAGGCAAGAGCAATGATTCCACACTTTCATCCATAATGAAAGAAAGGGGTCCTCTTTGTAACATACGACTCCAGTTATCTATTCTATGCGGCACTTTATTCTTTGGAGACAAGCTTGCCGTTTCAACTGCTCGGGCCTTCGTTTAAGAACGCCGGACTTGAAATTCCCCACAGCCGTCCACCTGAATAATATCGCCGGGAACAAGCTTTCGGCCCCGCCGGTTTTCCGGCTCCCCGTTAACGAGAACCTTCGTTTCCTGTAGAAATATTTTGGCGTGTCCGCCGGTGGACACACAGTCAGCCAGCTTGAGAAATTGCCCCAATGCAATATACTCCGTCGAAATTTCGATAGATTTCATTCTTACTCCTTTATTAGCTGGTAGTCCGGTAGGGAAGGATGAGCTGCAAAATTCTCGTGCCGTCCTCCGGCTGGATAACAATCGGGTTCATCGGTCCGGTAAATCCGATATGCACGAATTCGCTATCGATTACTTTTAAGGCATCGAGCATAAATTTGGAATTGAATGAGATCTGCAGAAGATTTCCGGAATGGCTGCTGACCGGAAGCACTTCTTTGACCTTGCCGAGATCGGATGAGCTGGACGAAATTTCGATCGTTTGATCGTCGTTCATAACCAATTTTACGATATTAGCCTTGTTCTCTCTGGTAAGCAAATAAGCCCGGTCAATCGCGTCCATTAACGATTTGGATTTTATAACCATTTCTGTCTGGAATTGCTGCGGGATTAATTTACTGGTATCCGGATATACGCCTTCCAGCACCCGAGTATAGAACAGAACATTGCTCAGCTTGAACAGCACGAGTGTTTCGGTAAAGACGATATCGATCAAGGAGTTATGATCCGGCAATATTTTGTTCAGCTCGCTTAAGGTTTTACCGGAAATGACGACGCTCTTGATTACCTGGTCCGGAGGGGTATCGATTTGAGATTCCCGGCTGGCCAGACGATGGCGGTCGCATCCGATCAGCTTGAGATTATTCTCGGTCAAGGACCAGAGAACTCCAGTCAGAATCGGTGTCGTTTCGCTTGTGGATACAGCGAAGGAGGTCTGCTTGATCATTGCCTTCAGCAGATCGCTAGACATCGAGATGACTTTCTCCTCATCGACTTGGGGGAGAAGGGGATATTCCTCCGGATCGAATCCGACTAATTGAAACTCGGCTGTTCCAGAACGGATGATCGTTTGATGATTTTCGCCGGCTTCGATTTCTATTTGTTCGGAAGGCAGCTTGCGCACCATTTCCATGAAAAATTTGGCGGGCAGCACGACGCTACCAGTTTGGACCAATTGCACATTTTCTATCCCATCATTCTCCAATGGAATAAAGGATTGGATGGAAATGTCCGTATCGCTTGCCGTTAACATAACTCCTTTAGGAGTAGCATCTATCTTTATTCCGCTAAGGATTGGAATGGTTGTGCGGCTGGAAATCGCTTTCGACACATGCTGGATCGACTCGCTCAGCTGGTCTTTTAAAATCGTCAGTTTCATAATTTCACTCCCGGGTTCTTAAAATAAGAAACGGCTCATAACCTGTATTATAGCAAACTCGAAAAAGCCGGCATAATGTATGCAGCTTGGGAAAAATGAGAAAGACTCCTGAATAGAATTTAAAGCTGAGCAGGACACAAAACTTCCATTGTGGAAAATGTGGCTTCGCTGAACGCTTTTCTATTTTAAATTATATCTTTTTTTTAGTAGTAATAGTAGTAGGCGGCCTGAATATGTGGATATGTGAATAAAAAAGACAAGAATCAAGCCTATCCACATGTGAATAGATTGTGCATAGGCTTCTTCGTTATCAACTGGGATTTTTAATTTTTTCGGTCAGATTCTGAATGATCTTGCCCAATTCCGGATCTTGCTTAAGCGTCATTGTAATTTTGTCGTGGGCATGAATAACGGTCGTATGATCTCTTCCTCCGAAGGCTTCTCCAATTTTGGGAAGGGAGTAGTCGGTGAGTTCACGAGACAGATACATCGCGACCTGCCTTGGAAAAGCGACGGCTTTCGTCCGTTTCCTCGCCTTGAAATCCTCCAGCTTCAACCCGTAAAATTCCCCGACCTTCTGTTGAATATCCTGAATGGTAATTACTTTGGGCCGGGAGGAAGGGATAATATCCTTCAACGCATCGGCCGCCAGGGAAACGGTAATGTCTTCGTTAATAAGAGAAGAATAAGCGACTACGCGAATCAGGGCGCCTTCCAGCTCGCGGATATTCGTATCAATATGATTGGCGATATAGACCATGGCTTCATTCGGAATTTCCAGATTCTCCGCTTTGGCCTTCTTGCGCAGGATGGCGATTCTGGTCTCCAGATCCGGAGGCTGAATATCTGTGATCAAGCCCCATTCGAACCGGGAGCGCAGCCTCTCCTCCAGGGTCGGGATTTCTTTCGGCTGCCTGTCGCTTGAAATAATAATTTGCTTACTTTCTTCGTGCAGAGCATTGAAAGTATGGAAGAATTCCTCCTGGGTCTGCTCTTTGCCGGCGAGAAACTGAATATCATCGATGAGCAGAACGTCGATGTTGCGGTACTTGTTCCGGAAGCTCTCGCCGCGGTTGTCACGGATCGCGTTAATAAATTCGTTCGTAAATTTCTCGGAAGATATATAGAGAACCCGCGCATTGGGATTATGCTCGAGTACATAATGTCCGATGGCATGCATTAAATGGGTTTTGCCAAGTCCCACTCCACCATATAAAAATAGCGGATTATACGATTTCGCAGGCGCTTCGGCCACAGCTAAAGAAGCCGCATGGGCAAACCGGTTCCCGGCGCCGATAACGAACGTATCGAACGTATATTTGGGGTTCATCATACTGGCGTAAGACCATTCTTCCTGAACGGCGGTCTCGGGTTGAACCGGTGCTGCGGTTTGTATGGATGGAGGCTGGGCAGGGGAGCCGTCCTCAATGACGACCTCTACGGTCACATCCTTGCCTAAACATTCGTAAACCGTCGCCTTGATCATCTTGGCATACCGGGTTTCCAGCCATTCGCGTGCAAAATTGTTAGGAGCGCATATGACAAGGAGGGTATCGGTAAATACCTTTGCTTGGGTAGATTTAAGCCACGTATCAAAACTGGGCTTGCTTAGCTTGGTTTGAATTTCTGAAAGTACTTGTTGCCATAAGTTATTGACATGGCTTTCCACAAACAGTCACTCCTTTAAAAAACGTGGCGACAGCCATTGAATATATTGTCATATCAAGGAACAACATGTCAATTATCCACATTATCAAGGGAATTAGAAGGGTTATTGGGAAGGAAAAGTTCAAATTGTTCACAATATTATCCACAACATGTTGATAATTTCTATGTATTTGATAAATATCCACAGGCGAAAACAATTTAAATATATCAAAAAGAGGGAGAGGATTCAATGGAATTCGATAAATTATCCACAATTTCGCCAACTTGTGAATAGATTCGATGCACATACCTGTCCAGTGTTTATAAATTGTTGATATTTCGACAGAGTTCTGCTAAATTTGCCACAAAATTATTCACAGCCTTCCGTGGATGAAAATAGCGCGGGCTCCAGAGTGAAGTCCGGTTGACTTTTGGCCTGCGAGATGATTTAATTATTAGAGGTATTTTTGGGATGTAATTCCTCGGGGAGGTGCTATATAATGAAACCGACTTTCCAACCGAACGTAAGAAAGCGTAAAAAAGTACACGGTTTCCGTAAGCGCATGAGTACGAAGAATGGCCGCAAGGTAATTCAAGCTCGTCGCCAAAAGGGCAGAAAAGTACTGACTGCTTAATTTTTTTGAGACCACTTGCGAGTGGTCTTTTTTCCTGTTTGGTGCCCGGTGTCTCCTTGCCTGGCTTACAGGGACTGAATTTATACCAGGATTCGGTCCTCGGGAATATGAGGGTTCGGAAGGAGGAAGCCCCGGAGGATCAAAGCCGGCATAACAGCCGGCAGTGCAAGTTTTAAATAAGGCAAAAATGTTAAACCTAGAACTAAATAGATTGCTGTAATCAAGATCCGGCCGTTCATGGAGTGCGTTACCTTATACTTGCTGTCCGAAAGGCCTGTCCCAATAGAAAGGGCGGAGCATGTGGATGGAGGCTTATAAACCACATTCTCTTTCGGAGCAAGGGAAGGTTAAAGTTTTCTTGACAAATTGGGGAGTTCGCAGTGCATAAACAGAATCGTTTGGCCAAAAGAGAAGATTTTAGTAAAGTGTACCGCTGGGGCAAGTCGACTGCGAATCATCAGTTTGTGCTTTACCGGAAGGAAAAGAACGCCTCTCAGCCATTGAGGGTAGGGGTATCGGTGAGCAAGAAGGTAGGCAATGCAGTCGTCCGTAATCGGATCCGCAGAGTGGTCAAGGAAATTATCCGCTTGAATATAGACCGTATTGAAGGGAATGCGGATCTTATTTTCATTGCCCGAAAACCGGCCGCCGATATGTCTTATCATGAAATGGAGAAAAGCTTGTTCCATGTCCTGAAAAAAGCGGGCTTGTTCAAAAAGAAATAATCGATAAATATTTATTTGTTACAGTAGTTATGATATATTGTTTTTTGATGTATGATTTGCTCTATTGAGCATTATTGGAAGGTTGAGTAAGCGGCTGTTAACGATTTCTGCCTTCTTTCTATTTAGTAGAACGGGAGATATTATGCCGCATTTGCTGCAATAGAAGGAAGAAGCCCGTTTACCGAGCGCTCTCTTTCCATTCTATTTGGCAATAGAACGTCCTTTAAACGCGGTCGCTCATCCATGAAATACTCCGATAGGAGTTTTTCTCATAATATAAGAAAGTATAAGTTTCGCCTTATACCTGTTCTTATATTTCATCGGTAAACGCGCCTGTCCAGAGGACGGCGATAGCCGTTTATCCTTATATAATATAGAAAGTTTTGGATTGGAGAACGAACGAATGGCAGACGTCTAGGAAGCCGGGTTGGTTATCCCACAAAACTTCCGGGAGGATTTGATATTGATTCGTCGCTTCTATAAGTTAATACCGCTGGGATTGTTGGTGCTGCTGTTATCTGCCTGTAGTCCGACGCAATTCAGTCCCATTGATCCGAACAACGGAATTTGGGACAAGTATTTCGTTTATCCGCTTTCCAGTGTACTGAACTGGTTCGCCGATATGCTGTGGGGCCAATACGGATTATCCATCCTGATCGTTACAGTGATTATCCGATTCCTCGTTTTGCCGCTTACGCTGAAGCAATACCGCAGCTCGAAGCAAATGCAAGCGATTCAACCCGAATTGATGAAAATTAAAGAGAAGTACAAGGACAATCCGCAAAAGCAGCAAGAAGAAACCATGAAGCTGTTTCAAAAGCATAACGTCAACCCGTTAGCGGGATGCTTGCCTTTACTTGTTCAGATGCCGATTCTGATTGCACTGTATAATGCGATTATGCGTAATGGGGAAATCGCTAACCATTCTTTCTTGTGGATGGAGCTGGGTAAGCCCGATCCGTTCTATGTACTGCCGGTGCTGGCCGCTTTGACGACTTATTTGCAGCAGAAGGTCATGTCGACCCAAGTGAGCAATTCGCCCATGCAGGCCCTGTTATTTATTTTCCCGGTGCTTATCTTCGTAATGGCTATGAATTTTCCGGCTGCGCTGCCTTTGTACTGGGTATACAGCAACATCTTCACAATCATACAATCCTATATTCTTTATAGACCATCTAAAAAATAGGGGTGGCCATTTCTAATGAAGAAGATTGTGGTTTCTGGAAAAACGGTTGAAGATGCCGTAAAGCAAGGGTTAGGAAAGTGGGAAGTAACGGAAGACCGAGTTAAAGTAAACATTCTTGAACAGCCCTCGAGAGGGCTGTTTGGACTAATTGGTGCCAAGGATGCGAAGGTAGAGCTCGAATTAATTCCTGATCCGATTGAGGAAGCTGTGGCATTTCTTAAAGATATTTTTCGGACGATGAATTTGCGTACGGATATCGATGTTCAGGCCGGAAGGGATTTGACGACGTTCGACTTGAACGGGGAAGAGTTAGGGATATTAATCGGAAGAAGAGGGCAAACTTTAGATGCTCTCCAATATTTAGTAAATATTGTAGCTAACCGTTATTCCAATACCCATGTTAAAATAGTGCTGGATGCCGAAGATTTCCGGAGCCGCAGAAGAAAAACATTAGAAGATCTCGCCATGCGATTGGCTTCCAGGGTTATCAAGAGTAAGAAGGAAGTCATTCTGGAACCGATGTCTTCCCTTGAACGCAAAATTATCCATTCCAAACTACAGGATCACCCTTCGGTGAAAACATACAGTAAAGGGGAAGAGCCGAATCGCAGAGTGGTGATCGCCTTAAAGTAGGAACGGTGCAATGACTTCTTGCCGAAGAGGGAGTCATTGCTTTTTTTCTTTCCATACCGATTAAGCTGCTCAGGAGGTGGTAATAGAATGATTCATGATACGATTGCGGCTATTGCAACACCGCTGGGAGAGGGAAGTATTGCGGTTATTCGGGTCAGCGGGCAGGATGCCATTCCTAATGTAGAACAGGTGTTTAAATCTAGAACAAGACTGACCGAAGCGGCCACCCATACGGTGCACTACGGGTTTATTCAAGATCCGGAGTCACTGGAGAAGGTCGACGAGGTGCTGGTTACGGTGATGAGAGCCCCACGCTCGTTTACGATGGAGGATGTTGTCGAAATAGGCTGCCATGGGGGATTGGTGTCGGTTAAGAAAGTGCTGGATCTTCTGTTGAGCAAAGGCATTCGGCTGGCTGAACCGGGGGAGTTCACGAAGAGGGCTTTCTTGAATGGACGGATTGACCTTTCCCAGGCCGAGGCGGTAATTGATTTGATTCGCTCCAAATCGGACCGTGCTTATAAAATAGCCATGAAGCAGGCGGAAGGGTCACTTTCCCAACAAATTAAGCAGTTGAGGCAGCAGTTGGTGGAGCTTATGGCCCATATAGAGGTGAATATCGATTATCCAGAGCATGATGTCGAGGAAATGACCAGTGCATTCATTGTCGACAAAAGCAGGGAAGCGATCGCCAAAATAGATGAATTATTGAAAACGGCGGAGCAAGGAAAAATAATACGCGAGGGAATCGTAACGGCTATAGTGGGCCGTCCGAATGTAGGGAAATCTTCTCTGCTGAATGCCCTTGCCCAAGAAAACCGGGCGATCGTAACGGATATTCCCGGGACCACTAGAGACGTTATTGAAGAGTATGTTACGATTAACGGGATTCCGTTGAAGCTGTTGGATACAGCGGGAATTCGCGAAACGTCGGATGTTGTCGAGCAGATCGGTGTCGAGAAATCGCGAAGCGCATTGTCGGATGCGGATCTGATCCTGCTTGTCCTTAATGCGGGCGAGGAGCTGAATGACGATGAGCTGCAATTGCTTGAGCAGCTTAAAGACCGACAAGTAATTGTTATCGTCAACAAAATCGATTTGCCCCGGAAGCTGGATATCGGAAGATTGTCCTCTTTCCTGGATGAAGAGCGTATTGTAATGATGTCGGTCCAGGAGAACAGGGGGATGGAGGAGCTGGAGAAGGCCATCTCCGCCATATTCTTCAGCGGGCGGCTGGAGTCGAATGATGCGACTTATGTCAGCAATGTCCGCCACATTCATCTGCTTAAGGAAGCTAAGGCTTCCCTTCGGGAGGCCATGATGGCGGCGGAGCAATTCGTGCCCATCGATATGATTCAAATAGATGTACGCAACAGTTGGGAGCAGTTGGGAGAAATTATAGGGGATTCCGTTGGAGAATCACTGATCGACCAAATTTTCTCACAGTTTTGTTTAGGGAAGTAAAAAGGTAAAATAGGATCTGGGTGAGGATAATATCCTTTAAAATCGGGCGCTTATTTAGGAACGAAAGATAGGATTTTTCGTCGGATTCCAAGCCTTATAACTATATATAAGATACTAGGAAGGAGCACGTTGATGTCGAAACTCGGCGCAAAGTGTTCCCAAAACCGTTTAACTTTTCATATAAGAAAAAGGATAAGGAAGGTGAAAATGATGGGATATGATGCAGGTCATTTTGATGTCATCGTCATCGGGGCGGGGCATGCCGGTTGTGAGGCGGCTCTAGCCGCTGCGAGAATGGGCTGTCAAACATTGTTGCTGACCATCAATTTGGATATGATCGCCTTTATGCCGTGCAATCCTTCGATTGGCGGGCCGGCCAAAGGGCATGTCGTCCGTGAAGTGGATGCCTTGGGCGGGGAGATGGGACGGAATATCGACAAGACCTATATTCAGATGAGGATGTTGAATACGGGGAAGGGACCGGCCGTTCACGCCTTGCGGGCTCAAGCGGATAAGTTTCTGTATCAGCAAACGATGAAGGAAACCATCGAAAAGCAGGAGCGCCTTAGCCTGCGCCAAGGAATGGTGGAGGATCTGATTGTCGAGGACGGAGTATGCAAGGGAGTCGTCACGAAGACAGGGGCTCAATATTTTGGCAAGGCGGTTGTTCTCACAACAGGAACCTATTTAAGAGGAAAAGTAATTATGGGAGAGCTCATGTATGAGAGCGGTCCGAATAACCAGCAGCCATCGGTGAAGCTGTCCGAATGCTTGAAGGCTCTGGGCTTCGAGCTGGTCCGCTTCAAAACAGGCACTCCTCCGCGGATTAATAAGGAAACGATCGATTTCACGAAGATGGAAATTCAGCCCGGGGACGAGAATCCCAGCCATTTTTCCTATGAAACGACAGAGAGCATCAAGGACCAGCTGCCATGCTGGTTGACTTATACATCGCCGGAGACGCACGACATTATAAGTAACAATTTGCACCGGGCGCCGATGTTTTCGGGTGCGATCGAAGGGGTCGGAACCCGTTATTGTCCTTCTATTGAGGATAAAATCGTGCGTTTCGCCGATAAGCCGAAGCATCAAATTTTTCTGGAGCCGGAGGGAAGGCATACTTCGGAGTATTATATACAAGGTCTCTCCACCAGCATGCCGGAAGAAATCCAGATTCGCATGATTCGGTCTGTGCCGGGCCTGGAAAAAGCGGAGATGATGAGAACCGGTTATGCCATTGAATATGATGTGATTGTCCCTAACCAATTGTGGCCCACATTGGAAACGAAGCGAATTCGTTCGCTGTTTACGGCAGGACAGCTTAACGGAACATCCGGGTATGAGGAAGCCGCTGCCCAAGGTATTATGGCAGGCATAAATGCGGCCCGCCAGGTCAAGGGGGAGGAGCCGGTTATTCTCGATCGATCTCAGGGATATATCGGAGTTCTGATCGATGACCTGGTGACGAAAGGAACTAACGAGCCTTATCGTTTGCTCACTTCCCGCGCCGAATACCGGTTGCTGCTGCGTCATGACAACGCCGATCTGAGGCTGACCCAGATAGGTTACGATATCGGACTGATTCCAGAGGAACGCTACAGAAAATTCGTTCAGAAGAAAGAGATGATTGAACAGGAATTGGAACGGCTGAAGCAAACGAAAGTCAGACCGGAGCCGAACGTTCAACAAATCTTGAGGGAAGCCGGAACGGTTGAACTGAATAATGCGGTTGAATTGGGCTCTCTTCTGCGCAGGCCGGAAGTGACTTATGCCCACATTGAGGCGATTTCCCCATCGCCGGTTGAATTGCCGGAGGACGTTAAGGAACAGGTGGAAATTCAATTCAAATATTCCGGTTATATCGAGAAGCAGCTGCAGCAGGTAGAAAGGTTGAAAAAGATGGAGAAGAAGAAGATTCCGGAGGATATCGTCTATGACGACATTCATGGAATTGCGATCGAGGCCCGGCAGAAGCTATCCAAAATCCGTCCGCTGTCGATTGGCCAGGCTTCACGTATTTCCGGGGTTTCACCGGCGGATATTTCCATCCTCCTTGTTTATTTGGAACACTATAATCAAGTAACGGCGGCCAGATCACAATGAGCAGCGAATCGGTAGCGGCATCGTTTGCGGGTCGGCTCAAGCAGGAAGGGATCGAGCTGATCCCGGTTCAGTTGGAGCAGTTTGCAACGTACTACAGAGAATTGGTAACATGGAATGAGAAGATGAACCTGACGGGGATTACGGAAGAGGAGCAAGTGTATATCAAGCATTTTTACGACTCCCTCTCTCTGTCCTTCTTCCTTGACCTTCAAGAGATCAGAACCTTGGCTGATATCGGATCAGGGGCCGGATTTCCCAGCATCCCTTTGAAAATTGCGTTCCCGCATCTTCGGGTAACCATTATCGACTCATTGAAGAAGAGAATAGGTTTTCTTGAGCATCTTGTTCAACAGCTATCTCTTTCGGAAGTCGAATTAATTCATGGAAGAGCGGAAGATTGGGGCAGACAAAGCGGATACCGGGATCACTTCGATATGGTAACCGCCAGAGCCGTCGCCAGACAAAGTGTGTTGAACGAGTTTTGTTTGCCCTTTGTCCGTAAGGGCGGTTGGTTCGCTGCAATGAAAGGCACCAATCCTCACGAAGAAGTGGAGGAATCCTCATTCAGTATGATAGAACTGAAAGCCAAGCTGGTGCAGATCTATCGCATGGAATTGCCGATCGAGCAAGCGGAAAGACATATCGTTGTGCTGCAAAAAACGGGGGAGACCCCGCGCAAGTATCCGCGGCCGGCAGGAACTCCGCTTAAGAAGCCGCTGGTTAGAACATAAACTCAAACACCTCACCAGCTATATGCGAAATTTTGTGACAAAAACAAAAATGTTTCACGTGAAACAATAAATTCATGTCTGTCAGGCAGGATATTTCTTGTCTGTGGAGAATTTATTATTACGGATATTTATTGTGAAAGAGTTAGGTGGGTAAAGACAGGATGAGGGAACAAATATCTAAGCTCTTTGGTTTCACGGAAAGAACGCCTTCGGACGAAGTGAAGCAAATACCCGTTCAGGATATTCTACCGAGTCCTTATCAACCAAGGACCGTATTTGATGAAGAAAGAATAGATGAGCTGCTCCAGACGATTAAGACTCATGGCGTTATTCAACCAATTGTAGTCCGGGTCCGCGAAGGAAAGTTTGAGATTATTGCGGGCGAACGGCGCTGGAGAGCTGTTAAGAAGCTTGGA
This sequence comes from Paenibacillus sp. SAFN-117, assembly GCF_051966115.1. Lineage (NCBI taxonomy): Bacteria > Bacillati > Bacillota > Bacilli > Caryophanales > Paenibacillaceae > Paenibacillus > Paenibacillus sp. SAFN-117. The sequence goes on along the minus strand of NZ_JBQCLK010000032.1, from coordinate 56,011 downwards.
CTGGAAACAGTCCCGGCCATTATACGGGAATTTAACGATGCTCAGGCAGCCTCCATTGCCCTCATCGAAAACCTTCAGAGGGAAGGACTAACGGCTATTGAAGAAGCGGTTGCTTATCAGAAGCTAATGGAGCTGCATCAACTGACTCAGGAAAGTCTGGCCCAAAGATTGGGGAAAAGCCAATCGACGATTGCCAATAAAATCAGGCTTCTGCAGCTAAGCGAGCCTGTTAAGCAAGCGCTTATGGAACGGAAAATTTCGGAGCGTCATGCACGGGCTCTGTTATCTTTGGACAATGAAGAGCTTCAGTTGAAGCTTCTGGACGAGATCATTACTAAAGATTTGAATGTAAAACAGACGGAAGCCAGGGTTAACTTCTACAATGAGGCGAGCAAGCCCAAGAGGAAGAAGAGAATTACTTTCTCTAAAGATGTGAGGCTGGCAGTCAATACAATCAGACAGTCCGTGGACATGATTTCGAGTTCGGGTATGAACATTAGTACAGATGAGAAAGACTTCGAAGATCATTACGAAATCATCATATCGATTCCTAAACAATAAAGCGTATGTTTCGAATAAAAAACTGCGGCGATGGCCGCTTTTTTTGTCGAGCAATCGTGCCGTTGGCAGGGTCCGGCCTACGGTTCATTGGTTAATTCGGTTGATGTGAATAACGATATTGAGGTGAACCAATGTGTCAAAGATTATTGCCATTACTAATCAAAAAGGAGGAGTTGGCAAAACAACCACCTCAGTAAACCTCGGCGCATCCTTATCGGCGTTAGGAAAAAAGGTGTTGTTGGTCGATATAGATCCCCAGGGGAATACGACTAGCGGAATAGGTGTGAACAAAGCGGATGTCGTTTACTGTATCTACGACATTATTATTAACGATGTTCATCCTAAAGAAGCTATTTTAGATACAAACCTGCCAAATTTGAAGGTGATTCCGGCAACGATCCAGCTTGCCGGCGCCGAAATCGAATTAGTGCCTACGATATCCAGAGAGGTTCGCCTGAAGAAATCTCTGCAGCTTGTAAAGCACATGTTCGACTATATATTGATTGACTGTCCTCCTTCCCTCGGCATGCTGACTCTTAACTCTTTAACGGCGGCCGATTCTGTCATTATACCTATCCAATGTGAATATTATGCCCTGGAAGGATTAAGTCAATTGTTAAATACTGTACGGCTCGTGCAGAAGCACTTGAATACCTCTTTGCAGATTGAAGGAGTTCTTCTAACGATGTTTGACGCTAGAACGAATCTCGGTATTCAGGTCATAGAGGAAGTAAAGAAATACTTCCAGCAGAAAGTATACCGGACCATTATTCCGCGCAACGTTCGTTTGAGCGAAGCGCCCAGTCACGGTCAGTCCATAATAACCTATGATCCACGCTCCAAAGGGGCAGAAGTGTATATGGAATTAGCGAAGGAAGTGATTGAACTTGAATAAAAGACTGGGTAGAGGATTAGACGCTCTAATTCCTTCATTAAATATTAGCGATGACGATAAAGTAATTGAAATCCCCCTTTCACAGCTCCGGCCTAATCCATATCAGCCTCGAAAAACATTTGATGAAGAAAGCATTCAAGAGCTTGCCGCATCGATTAAAGAGCATGGCGTTATTCAACCGATTATTGTAAGGACAGTCCTCAAAGGGTATGAAATTATTGCAGGAGAGAGACGGTTCAGGGCCTCTCAGCTATCAGGACAAGCTACGATTCCGGCTGTCGTTAAGAAGTTTTCCGATCAGCAAGTGATGGAGATTGCTCTAATCGAGAATATTCAGAGAGAAGACTTGAATGCGATAGAGCTTGCTCAAGCGTATCAATCGTTGGCGGAACAGTTTTCTCTTACTCAAGAGGAGCTTGCGATGAAGGTAGGAAAGAGCCGGTCCCACGTAGCGAACTTCTTGAGATTGCTGCAATTGCCGGAGGAAATCAAAAAATATGTTTCACGTGGAACATTATCCATGGGACATGCCCGGGCGATTGTCGGAGTAAAGAACGACAAGCTGAAGAAGGAGTTTGCAGAGCTGACGATTCGTGAACAGTGGAGTGTACGTGAGCTGGAAGAAGCGATTCAGAAGCACGAAGAAAAGTCGAAGAATGAGCCTAAAACGAAGCCGAATAGAAAGAGAGATCCATATATTCATCAAGTAGAGGAAACATTAAGAGATTTCTACCAAACAACTGTAAAGATCAAGCATTCCAACAACAAAGGGAAGATTGAGCTGCTATATTATTCTAAAGAAGATTTGGAAAGGCTGCTTGAGCTGCTGCAGGGAAAAACATCTTAAGGGTAAAAGGTAAGATTGCTTGTAGAGTTGGAGAAATCATTGTCACCCCGGTTTCTTGGAGAGATAAGAACGTTTGTTGTAGGAATATATAAGCATACCGAGGTTTTCCGAGAGTAAACCGACAAGGTATGCTTTTCTTGACCAAACTAGAGAGTTTAAGTTTATAAATGCATTAAAAGTAGAACAACTTCTCATTGGCATAAAAAGTTTCCGCTAAAGATGGATTCGATTTCTTCGAAAAGGCTTCATTTTTCTCGCTAAAAAGCTGCAGTGAAGTTGATGGATAGTCGGGAATTAGAGTGAATGATTATAAAGGTGGAAATTTGACGGAAGGAGGGGGGAGGGTGCCTCATATATATTTTGATAATGCCGCTTCCTCTTGGCCGAAGCCTCCTGAAGTTGCAGAAGCTATGATTGCATGTATGGAAGAAGCGGGGGCTAATCCGGGAAGAGGAAGCCACAGCATGGCGGTGAGGGCAAGCCGGATTGTATTTGAAGCACGCACTCTGGTGGCCAAGCTGTTTGGAATTCGCAATCCGAATGATATCGTCTTTACCTCCAATGCGACCGCAGCTCTGAATTTAGCCATTAAAGGCTTTGTGCGCCAAGGAGACCACGTCATCTGTACCTCGATGGAACATAACTCGGTAAGACGGCCTTTGGAATATTTGCGAAGGACCAGAGGGGTTCAAATTACTTATTTGCAGGCTGATAAACAGGGGAAAATAAGTATGGATGAAGCGGCTGCAGCCTTTCAGCCGGAAACTACGCTATTTGTTTGCAGCCATAGCTCTAATTTGCTGGGTACGATACAGCCAATAGCCGAGTTTGCGGAGCTGTGCCGACATAACGGTGTCAAGCTGCTGGTTGATGCGGCTCAGACGGCAGGGACGGTGCCGATAAATGTTGCTGAGGAAGGCATCGATATGCTGGCCTTTCCCGGGCATAAGGGTTTGCTCGGCCCACAGGGTACCGGGGGGCTATATATATCCCCTGAGATCGATTTGGAGCCGATTCTTCATGGAGGAACGGGAAGTCAATCGGAGGAGGTGGATCAGCCTTCCGTTCGCCCGGATCGATATGAAGCGGGGACGCCGAATACGGTTGGGATTGCCGGATTAGCAGCAGGGATCAAGTTTATCATGAAAGAAACGGTGGAACAGATCCATAGGAAGGAATGGGAATTGACGCAGTTAATGATGGAGGGGCTGCGGAACATTTCCGGCTTGCGAATACTCGGTCCGGATTTAGGGGAAGACAAGACAGGAATTGTCTCTTTTGTGGTGGAGAATGCGGATGCTTCGGAAATCGCTTTTCAATTGGACCGCGAATATCGGATTGCCGTCCGTGCCGGTTTTCACTGCACGCCTCTCGGTCATGAAACGGCAGGGACAACAGCTACAGGGGCCGTTAGAGCCAGTGTCGGTTATTATTCGACTGTGGAGCAGGTGGAATGCTTAATTAAGGCGATGGAAGAAATTTGCCGAGGATATAAGAACCAGGGGAAAGAGAAAAACTAATAAAGAATTTTCATTAGAAGAGATCAAAATTTGAAAAATAGGAGCCGAGGGTTGCAAGCCTAACCTCTTATATTTAGAAAAAAAGGGTGGCACATGTATGGAATTAATATTCGGATTGGAGCCCGAAATGTGGGAAGCTGTGCAAGTGCTGGTTATCGGGTTCATGTTCCTTCTCATTATCGTGCTCTGGATCAAACTGGCCAGGATGAATAAGAAATACAAGAGAATGATGCGCGGGGGCACGGAAAATCTGGAACAGATGCTTATACAAATGCAAGAAAGCTACCGGCAAGCAGCGGCAGCGAATCAGAATTATATGGAATCTGTCCAACACCTAGAGAAGGAAGTTAAAAAATTGAAGGGCCATGTAGAGGTGATCCGGTATAATGCCTTTCCCGATCAGGGGAGTGATATGAGCTTCTCCATCGCCTTTCTGGACGAAGAAAGAGACGGGGTTGTATTAACAGGCATTCATGGCCGAAACGAAAGTTATTTGTATGCGAAACCGATCAAACAAGGCGTGTCCTCCTACAGTTTATCCCCGGAGGAAAAACAAGTTATTGATTTGATAATGGAAAAGGCGGGAAAGCCGCAGAGGCCGTCCTCTGGGAATGATTAAGGGACAGATGAATCGACTTGGCAATCGTATCCGCCAGCATCGTAACCAGATGCAATCGGGTGTTCTGGAGAACAAAATACTCCATGAAGCCTCCGACATTCACGATTCCAGTGATGTGAATATGGCCGACGGGCGGTAAATCCTTGTTGACGCCGGCTCCCGGCTTCAAAGGGCCGGAGCCTACCTTAATGGACCCCACGCTGGAGAGCTGGCCCAGACAAGCATCTATTCCTACGATGAAAGGATCTCTATAGGTTTGTTCGATGGCCGATAAGGTTTCGGCCAGATTTAGGGCATGGACGGGCTCTTCCAGGGTTCCATAAACAGGAAAGTCGACCAGATTGTAAGCGAGCAAGCGGGTGCCCACTAATGGCCCGAGTGCATCGCCGGTAGAACGGTCGGTTCCGATACAGACGAAGATAATCGGTTGGGCAACCGGAACCTCTTGAAAATAGAGGGAGAGCTTGGAAGCGATCATTTGCGCCGATTGAGAGTCGGTATAAGGAACGAGAATGGAACCGCTGGACGAATTCTTGTCCGCATTGAAAGAAAATTTCATGGTTTCCTCCATGTCCGTTATTTTTTGACCACATCGATATCTCCGAAAGGGCATCCATAGAGCTTTTCTACTAGTATACGGCTGGAAAATGCTGTTTATACATGCACCATTCAAAAACAAGAAAATAGAACTAGAATCATTTTATAGGAGATGCGGAGGCATCTATGCGTGAGATTTTGTTGTTGAGGAACAGAGAGACCAGAAAGGAATAAATGGCATGGAATCGTTAATGGTCATTGCTTTTGATTCTACACAGCAAGCTTTAAGGGCGGAGATGCTTCTGGAATATGCCGATATTGAAATAGATATCCGGCCTACGCCCAAGGAAATTACCGCCGGCTGTGCTTTGTCCATTGAATTTGATGCTGCGGAGCTGGAGAGGGTCCAGAACATCATACGGACGGAGCAGGTGGAAATCAGGGGGATTTATTTTCAAAAGAATGGGAAATATGTTACCATCGATATGCCAGAACGGTAACGGACAGGGAGGACAACCAAGTGCTGAGCAATATACTTGTTCAAGAAGCGCTTACAGAGAATACTAATGCAATTCATCATTTTTATTCCCAACTCGTTGAAACGTTCATGAGCCCGAAAACCTGGAATCAAATATTGATCGGTCTCATCAAAATATTACTGATTCTCCTCCTCGGTAAAATCGTCAAGGCAGTCACCAGACGTCTGGTGGACCGACTTGTGAGGGAACGTGAAAAGAATCCGTTAAGATTCAGTCAGCGGCGGGCCAAAACTTTAGGCAAGCTTGTAGGAAATGTCGTTAATTATACGGTTAATTTTATTCTGATATTGATGATTCTCAGTCAGCTTGGACTGCATTTAGGGCCGTTGCTGGCGGGAGCCGGAGTCGTCGGTCTGGCCATCGGTTTCGGAGCACAAAGCTTGGTGAAAGATGTGATCACCGGTTTTTTCATTATATTTGAAGATCAGTTTGCCGTAGGCGACACGGTCCAAATCGGCAGTTATAAAGGTACGGTAGAGGAAATCGGTTTAAGGGTGACGCGTATTGCCAGTTGGACAGGAGAGGTTTATATTATTCCTAACGGCTTAATTACGCAGGTAACGAATTATTCGATGCGGAATTCGCTTTCTGTTGTTGATATTGTTCTTTCCTATCATTCCGATGTCGATAAAGCAATATTCTATCTGAAAGAGGCGTTTGCAGAAATGACCGACAATCAGCTCCTGGTAGCCAGGCCGGAAGTGCTCGGCATGCAGACGATGGGGATGTCGGATTTAACCTTGAGGATTGTTGCCGAGTGCAAGCCTAATCAGGAAGAACAAGTGAAGAGAGAAATATTGGCCCAAGTGAAGAAAACACTGGATCAGCATAAAATCGAAATTGCCATGCCGGCGTAAGTCAAGGAAGGGGGAAACAGGGGAGATGGAGCGTAAGCAGTATCAGCTTGGAGACGTTGTCCAGATGAAAAAGCCGCACCCATGCGGCACTAATGAAATGGAAATCATTCGTATGGGAATGGATATCCGGATCCGCTGCACCGGGTGCAAGCATAGTGTTCTGGTGCCGAGGGCGAAGTTTGAAAGTAAGCTTAAAAAAGTGCTGCGGTCCAATCCGGAATTTTCCGATCCCGGACAACAATTCAGTTGATTTTACCCTGCATCTTATGGTACAATCTTTCTTGTGCTAAACGGAAAGGTACCCAAGAGGTCCAAGGGGGCTGACTCGAAATCAGCTAGGCGTCGCAAGGCGTGCGTGGGTTCGAATCCCACCCTTTCCGCCATTTATCCAACCATGTGATTTATAGATTACAGGTTGTGAGGGTGGGTCGAGCAGGGTCTATACATATTCCGTTAACTAACGCTTTCTTGCGAATTACGCAGGGGGGCGTTTTTTTAAAATATAAGAAAGTATAAGTTTTATTCGTCTTCGAAGAGGCTCCGTTAGGAGCTTTTTTTACCACATAGGATCTTTAAATTCTTTACAGCATTAATACGATGAAAATATAGATTCCTATTGGCATAAAAAGTTTCCTCTAATACCGGGTTATTCATCTTCGAGATGCTCCGTTAAGAGCTTTTTTTATATTTCACCGGTAAACGCGCCCGTCTTAAGGACGGCGATAGCCGTTTATCCATGTGATATAAGAGGGGAGGGCGAGAGAAATCAATCCCTGGCCCGGGCCCTAAACACATACCGGTCGACAATATATCCAAGCAGCGCCCAGGACGCAATGGTCAAGGCGTATGCGAAAAACAGGTTAACATGGGCGATGTCCGTGAAAAAGGGGATGATCCAAAGAGGTATGCTTAAGGAGATCAGAATCATATTCTTCGGATCATAGCCAAGATAATGAATGAAGCAAATGGCTATGGCAATAACGGTAAAGATGATGGTCGCTGTTCTTCTCATGAGGGTTCCCTCTTTAATGTTTTTTTCGTTTCCATTTACGATTATGGTTGGACGGCTCCGGGAATCGCTCCCCTTTCTTCAAGGAGATGATCTTGGGATTGTTGATGCCCATATGGAAGTCGTTCTCGCCAATTTCGATATACTCTCCATCATTAGGAGCTTTGTCGCCGGTGTTGAATTCGGTTTGTTCTCCCATCCTTTTCACCTCCAAGTACTAACTATTATCGTCCGAATGAGGTGAGACCATGTAATTGGGGCGATTCCAATTATAGGGGGCCATACGAGCAAGTGTACGGCACATCTCTTGTAATTGGCGCCCGGATTTGGTATATTTATATGGTGCGAGTTTGAAATGGATTTCTTTCTTGCTCCTTGCTCCCGGCTTAATTCCTTCTGTTAAGAAGGAAGGCATCGCTTAAGGCGAATGCGTGGGGGCCGCTAAGTCCATAAGGAGGTGAATCGACATGCGCAAATATGAAGTAATGTACATTCTTCGTCCCGACATCGAACAAGAAGCGGTTGACGCCGCCATCTCTAAGTTCGAAGGCATCATTAACAATGGTGGAGAGATCACGAAGAGCGAAGTGATGGGTAAACGCCGTCTTGCGTATGAGATCGAAAAGTTCCGCGACGGAATTTACGTACTGGTAAATTTCAACGCTACTCCGGAAGTTGTAGCGGAACTTGACCGTGTAATGAAGATTTCGGATGAAATCATTCGTTACCTGATCGTTAATGACGTTGTAGCGTAATAACATTGCTTTGCTTAACAATTCGTGACAGTTATGCGGAAATGCGGGGGAGGGAACAAGATTGTTAAACCGTGTTATTCTAATCGGAAGGCTGACTCGGGATCCTGAACTGAGATATACCCCTACCGGCGTAGCGGTAACCCAGTTCACACTGGCAGTAGACCGGCCCTTTACTAACCAGAATAATGAACGAGAAGCCGACTTTATTAACATAGTGACTTGGAGGCAGCTCGCCGAAACCTGCGCCAACTACTTGCGCAAAGGAAGACTGACCGCAGTGGAAGGTCGCATTCAGGTAAGAAACTATGATAATAATGAAGGCCGCAGAGTTTATGTGACGGAAGTGGTGGCGGACAATGTCCGTTTTCTGGAATCGGCCAACCGGGATGCCGGGGGACAGAGCTCCGGAATGAGGGAAGAGATGCCCGGGAACAACCGATATAGCAGCCCGCGAGACAATCATGATCCATTCTCGGACGGGAAACCGATTGACATTTCCGACGATGATCTGCCATTCTAATGAGAAAGGACTGAAAACGTAGATGACGACTAAAAAAGAAAACAGCGGCGGCGAAGAGCGGACAGAGCGTCGTTTCTCCAGAGGCCGCGGAGGCCGTAACAAGCGCCGTAAAGTATGCTACTTTACTGTTAACAAAATTCAACACATTGACTATAAAGACATCGAGACGCTGAAGAAGTTCATCAGTGAGCGCGGCAAGATTCTTCCTCGCCGTGTTACCGGAACTTCCGCTAAATATCAACGTATGCTTACGATTGCTATAAAGCGCGCTCGTCAAGTAGCTTTGCTTCCTTACACAACTGAGTAAGAAGCGGCTATTAAAGAAGCAGCAGAGACGTAAATCCGTCCCGGCTGCTTCTTTTGTTAAAATATAAAGAAGTATAAGTTCATCTATTCCTGGCATTTACACAACGTTCTCGACGAGTTTAGTAGACTGTACACCGCCTGCATGGGTCCGCTTGTATAGTTCCTTCATAATGTCCTCGATCTTCGGCTCTCTGACCGTGAGGTTATGAATGGGGAGCAAGTCGCTCAACCGCCTGATCATGGGGGCGATTTCGGCGTCGTCCTCCACTCCGAACCAGAGCTCATTCGGCTCTATCTTATCAGGGACCGGACCTTTCCATCGTTCAGGCGACCATCCGTTGGATTCAACGACTACGTATTTTTTGTCCCCGAAGGCGCGGATCATCTCTAACGAGCTGCCGTCGAACAGAACTTTCCCATGATCGATAAAGATGACCCGGCGGCACAGCTTCTCAATATCGTCCAGGTTATGTGTCGTCAGCAGAATGGTAATCTTCTTCTCACGGTTAATCGTTTGGAGGAAATCTTGAATTCTTTCCTTAGCCAGCAAATCCAGCCCGATTGTCGGCTCGTCCAGGAACAGAACCTGCGGGTCGTGAATCAGAGAAGCGGCTATATCGCCCCTCATTCTTTGCCCGAGACTAAGCTGCCGGACAGGAGTATGCAGGAAGGAACCGAGATCCAGAATATCGCAAAACAAGTCCAGATTTTCCTTGTAGCGCTGCTCGGGGATGTTATAGATTTTGCCAAGCAGGTAAAAAGAGTCTTTAAGCGGGAGATCCCACCACAGCTGAGTCCGCTGTCCGAAGACGACCCCGATATGCTGGGCATGCTCCTTGCGCTGCTTATGGGGCTCTAACCCCATCACTCGCACCGACCCCGATGTCGGAACGAGTACACCGGACAGCATTTTGATGGTGGTCGATTTGCCGGCGCCATTCGGTCCGATATACCCGATAAATTCCCCTTTTTGAATAGTAAAGCTTACTTCATCAACTACACGCTTGCGTTCTCCGCCTTGGGAAAACAACTTCTTGATCAAACGGAATGAGCCCCGGGCTTCTCCATGTACTTTAAATTCCCGGACCAGCTTCTCTACTTCGATAACATTTTTCATTAAGATCCGGCTCCTTTGTAATGATTGATCGCTTTGCGCCAAATCCAACCCGTCAAGAGCAGCATTAACAGGGCCATGACCGGGGTAAGGTAAATAAACAGCGGCGAGAAGGGCACCTGCTCTTTATTTTCAAAAAATAAAAAGGAAGGGTAGAAGTTAATAAAAGCGATCGGAACGATAAAGGTCAGAACAATCTGGATCACCCGGTTGTAGACTGTCAGCGGAAAGCGGGTAAATTGATCGAACAGCATCAGAATAATGCTTTGCAGACCGGAGCCTTGGAGTGTCCAGAAGGCCGTACATCCGATCAGAGTATAGATCGCCCATTCGATGACGACTCCGCTGGCCACGATCAGCAGCAAGGTAAGCAGCTTGGGAACAGTCCATTCGGTAATATGGGAAGCAGAATAGACCAATCCGACGATGGCGGCGATCAAATCGCCGATGCCCGCAATTTGGAACCGGGAGGCGAAGAACTGAAATAGCGGATTCAGCGGCCGAACCAGGTAACGGTCGAAAAATCCGTCCCGGATTAAATAATCGATGTTCCAAATTTGCTGGAAGGAAATGATGAACAAGGAATGCGGAAGCTTCCACAGGCTGAGCAGAAATACCAGTTCATATAGGTTGTAACCGACGATTAGAGGCACCTGCTGGGTAATCACCCACGTGAAGAAAATGGTAGCCAGTCCCATAAGGGTAACGCTGAATACCCCGATAAAAAAGTTGAAGGGGTAGGCCGATCGCGATTTGATATTGGCTGCCTGCAGCAAGCCGTACAGTTTAATATATCTCCACATGGGCATTAACCTCCTGTCGTCAGAAGCATGCGGTGAGCGGTCTTCATTCCCGCATATCCGATGATGAACAGGATGAAAGCCCAGGCAGCCTGGAACAGCAAATCGGGTACGATCTGGTGGACCGGCGTCCGCCCGATGAAGAGGGAGAGCGGAATGCTGTAGATGCCTTGAAACGGCAGCCAGCGAAGCACCTGCGCGAGCAGGTCCGGAAAGAACCATAGAGGAACGAAGGAACCCGAGCACAGCTGAATAACCGTATCCTTAATAAAATCGAAACCCCAGATTTCCGTAAAAATAAAGGCGAACAGGCCGACGATAAAATCAATGGCATACGCCAGGAGAAAAGCGAGAATAACACTCGGTACAAAGGCGACCGCATGCCATCCGCCGGGCCATTCAACAGGATAGAAGACGAAGATGGCCAGAGCCAAGGGAATAACGACGAAGCATAGGGAAAAAAGAAACAGCCCGGCCGCTTTGGATAAATGCATCCACTGAAAGCTCCAGGGCTTCTGCAGATCAAACACAATATTTCCCGTCCGCACCCGATCGGACACTTCCCATACTGTTCCGAAGGAGAGAAGCCTTCCCATAATAACGGAAATCATCGCGTAGGAAGCCATAGAGCGGGCGGATACTCCGGTGGACTGTTCCAGTCCGTCCCCTTCTCCGTAAATGACCAGCCAAATTTCCCGAAGCGCAATAACCATTAGGACGGATCCTATAACGCGGAACAAGACATCCATTTTGTAAACGCGGGTATTCTTGAAGGTAGTGAGTGCATACCAAGCATATTTGCTCATGAAATCTAAATTCCCCCAAATAAAGGAATATAAAGATAAAAAGATAGCTCTAATTCTATCAGGCTTGAAAAGGTTGTCAATGGATTAAATCGTTATAATCGAAACGGTTTCACGGAGATGTTTTGGAGTGCGGGAAAATAAATGTTGAAATCAAACTAACCAGTGGTTATAATGTAACCAATGGTTAGTTTGATTTCGGTCATTTTCACCGTCAGAGTATGTAAAACTCAACCTTCATAGGGGCGAAGATGGATATGACAAAGCAGAAAAGAAGGGGAGTCTATCATGTCGAATCGGCAGAGTAAAAGATCAGAAGAGACCAAACAAGCCATACTGGAAGCAGCGGGGAGCCTCTTCGCAGCCAAGGGCTTCGAATCGGTAACAATGCGGGAAATCGCCAAGGAAGCGGGATGCTCGCATACGACCATTTATTTATATTTTCAGGACAAGGAAGCTTTGCTTCATCATTTGGTGCTTCCTCCCTTGCAAAATTTGGAGGAGGAATTCAAGCTTCTGCAGCAGGAAGGGCATAAGGAGCCCCTGCGTACTCTTACTCAGCTTGGAGAGAAGTTTATATTATTCTGTTTGCGCCGGCGGAACATGGTTAATGTGTTGTTTATGCTGAAGGCAGAGAGGGTGGATGAGCCGGAACCGGGGCTTATGATCAACCGGATCCGCAATGAATTGTTTGCCGACCTGAAGCAGGGGATAGCGTGGAATTTTCCCGATGCTTCTGCCGAGGAACTGCTGTCCTATGCGCGTATCTACTATTATATGCTGCAAGGAATCGTGTCTACTTATATGTACAATGAAGAGCCGCTGGCTCAACTGCTTTCGAGAGTTATGCCCCTGGTAACGCAGGGCACCGAAATATTCGTGGCGGGTATTCAAGCGAAACGGGGAGGAAACCAATAACATGAAGATCACGCAAATTTCTCCAAATATTTGGAAGCTTGGAATATGGATGATTATTCCGGTCAATGTATGGTTGGTCCGTAGCGAAGATGGCCTCATTCTGATCGATGGCGGAATTCCGAAGATGGCGACAGGGATCTTGAAGCAAATTAAGGAGCTGAACTTGCCTTTAAAGAAGATTTTGTTGACGCACGGGCATTCCGATCATGTCGGTTCGGTTAAAGAAGTCGTTCGCCATACCTCGGCTCCGGTGTACATTCATAGAGAGGAGCTGCAATATGCGGAAGGGGATATGCCTTATCCCGGCCGGAAGAAGGCTCAGACAACTATTGATAAAGGGATGGCTTCCCCATTGCTCCAGGAATCCGAAGGAAGGCTGCAGCCGTTGGAAGGTCTCCTTCCCTTGTGGACACCGGGGCACTCCCCAGGGCATGTCGCTTATTATCATAAGGAAGATGGGGTTCTGATCGGCGGCGATTTGTTCACCACTCGGAGGGGCAGGCTAGCCCGGCCGATCCCCATGTTCACGGCGGACATGCAAACGGCGGTCCGCAGCGGAGCGGTTATTGAAGAGATGAAGCCAAAGCTGCTGACCGTCTGTCACGGGGAGGATATCAAAGAGCCTTATTCGCAATGGGAAGGATACCGGACGCGCTGGTCCTGACTTCTATATTTTTAGCAATTCCTCTTATATCGTGATAAAGTCCTTTATAAAGTTGTCTATAACTATAGAAGCGATTAAGGAAGCGAGGGGGTGGGAGCAAGATGGGAAGAATCAGTTGGATGGTGGTTTCTGCCCTAACACTTGCTGTCATAATTACCGGAAGCGTTCTGTATGCTAATAATGTGCCTTCTGTGGATGAAATGTTTGTCGACATCGACCATCAAGTGAAAGAGGCACCCGATAGGATTATCGCCCAGGGGCCTGATTTTGAAATCTATTCCAAAGACTTTGCCCTATTCAAAGCAAATCTTGCGTTTAGTGAAAAAATGAATAACGTAACCATTGATATGACCGATAAAGACATCATTCACGAAATGATCAAGGAAGCGCTGGTTGTCAACTTGGCGCGGGAAGAGGGGCTTTTCGTAAGCAAACAGGAAATAACGGATTACATTACCCATTTGAGAGAGCTTCTGGACGATCCTGAACATGATCCTGCAATGAAACAAATAAGAGATAATTTGGTCAAAATGTCGGGATTATCAGAGGATGGATACTGGGAAAGTGAAGAATTGACCCAAAAATATGAAAAAGCATTGTTAATCCAAAAATTCGTGAGAAAACTCGCGGAAGAAGGGCAAATCAGAGGAGTCGAAGATTTTGCAAACTTTAAGGATAAACTGCTTCAGAAGGTTAAAACGGGAATCATCTACAATGTGTAACGGTCAGCCCAATTCACCGGATTCTTGCAGGCAAAAAACCTCAAAACTACAATCCTTGTGGTTTATGGAGGTTTTTTCTCATGTAATAACGAAAACGAAAAAGGTGCTTCTTGATACCTAATCTTAGAAGCAGAAAATGGGAATAATACGGATACGAGTCTGGATCACGGAAGGATAAAGGGACTATAAACCTGGGCGGTTTATGGTATAATCAAGCGTAAAGCCGCTTTATGAAGGAGTTGTATACTGTCCGGTGAACCGTACGAAAAGAAGCAAATGGCTGCCCGTCATATGGATGGTCATCTACCTAATCGTTCTATTTTCCATAGTGACGCCGCTTAATTTCATCACGATCAATCTCATTATGATTCCGGTGCTGGCTCTCTATATGTACTTGGATGTCAAACGTTTTGCACTGGCGTATGCGGTCAGTCTCGGCATTTTTTATTTACTCACCGGTGGCTTGGGCTTGGTCATCCTCTTTATCTCCTTGTTCTTTCTACCTCCTGTTATTCTGATGGGGCATTTCTATAAGAAGAAGGCTCTGGCCAGGACCGCAATCCTTGCCGGAACGTTAACCTTGATGGGGGAGCTGCTGCTGGGCCTGGTGATCGGTCGGCTGTTCGGCTTTGACCCGGTCGCCCAATTCGGAGCCACTATAAGAGATTATTTGGGGGCTTTGCCAAGCAACGTTACGCAGCAGTTGAACATGGATCTGGTCGATTCGATGATTCGTTACATCACCCAGATGATTCCGTTCTTTATCGTTGCTTTTTCGGTCTTTTATGTCATTGTTACGCATGGGCTTGGAAGATGGTTCATCAACAGAGGCGGCAGGGAAGACCTTGTTCCGGCTCTTCCGCCAGTACGGACGTGGAAGCTGCCGAAATCGCTGGTCTGGTATTTTCTCATCGTCATGATTCTTGATTTTACGATTCCGGCCAATCCGGATTCCTTCCTGGTCATGATCGTTATCAATTTGTTCCCGTTGTTGAACTTGGCTTTTGTCGTTCAAGCGATCTCGTTTCTTCTCTACTTCGTCCATGTCAAGAAAAAGGGCAAGGCTTGGCCGGCCCTTGCTATCGTGCTTATGATTGTCGTTCCGACCACCCAGTATATATTCAGTCTGTTGGGTTTGTTTGACGTCATGTTTCCCCTCAGGGAAAAGCTTGCCGACAAATCATAAGGAAGAAAGAGGAGCGAAATCACATGCCGAGGTTTTTAATCAAACGATGGCACGGGCTGCATATGGTGTGGACGTTCATCCTGGTTCTTATTCTCATTGTCGTGCTGTCGTTTTATCAATGGGTGGCAGGCCTGATCGCCCTTGTTCCTTTTGCCGTGCTGGTGTGGTATTCCTGGAAGGCGGAGAAGGCTTTCCGCAAGGACCTGTATGTATATCTGGCTACCTTGACCCATCGGATCAAGAAGGCGGGCAAGGAAGTAACCAACGACTTGCCGATCGGCATTATTCTGTACAATGAAGAGCAGAAGATCGAGTGGCACAATCCGTTCGTGTCCACCATGCTGGAGGAGGAGTCGGTGATCGGCGAATCGCTGACCGAACGGTTCCCGATGCTCAAGGATAAGGAAGGCAAGTTCGAGGTAGAGATTGGTTCGTCTACTTATAAGGTCACGATGAACCACGACGACAGGATGATCTACCTGGAAGATGTAACGAATCAGCTGGAATTGGAGCAGAAGTATCAGGAAGAGAAAATTGCCATCGGAATTATTATGCTCGATAATCTGGAGGAAGCGACGCAGGGGATGGACGATCAGACCCGCAGCATCATCCTGGCGAAGATTACCGGAGAGATTAACGAGTGGTCCAACCGCAACGGTCTGTACCTGCGCAGAACCTCCTCCGACCGGTTCTTGGTCATCATGAATCAGAAGTCGCTTCAGATGCTGGAGCAGGAGCGGTTCGATATTCTTGACGAGGTTCGTGATCTAAGTGCGGACAACAAAGTTCCGTTCACTCTGAGCATTGGTGTAGCATCGGGTGCCGAGAGTCTTATTGAGCTTGGCAATTGGGCCCAGGCGAGTTTGGATATGGCGCTCGGGCGGGGCGGCGATCAGGTCGCTGTGAAGAGCGGGCAGCGGCTGTCGTTCTATGGCGGCCGAAGCAATGCCGTAGAGAAGCGCACCCGGGTCCGGGCGAGAGTTATCTCCCATGCGTTAAGAGACCTGATTAAAGATAGCGACAAGGTTCTCATTATGGGTCACAAGAATCCGGATATGGATGCGATAGGGGCGGCTATAGGCGTTCTTAAAGCCGTGCAGCTCAGCCAGAAGGAAGGATATATCGTGCTGGAAGGCATCAATCCGTCGATTGAACGGCTGATGGAGGCTCTTCAGGAGCACGAGAAAATCGCCAGGTGGTTTATCACGCCGGATCAGGCGCTGGAGATGACCACCCTGCGTACATTGGCGGTGGTCGTGGATACCCACCGGTTCTCTATGGTGGCGGAGCCGAAGCTGCTGTCTATGGCGCCGAGAACGGTCGTTGTCGATCATCACCGGCGCGGGGAAGATTTTATTGGCGATGCCGTCCTCGTATATATGGAGCCTTACGCTTCGTCCACCTGCGAGTTGGTTACGGAGCTGCTGCAGTATATCCATGAGAGAGTGACCATTAGCCCGATTGAAGCGACGGCCCTGCTGGCGGGAATTACCGTCGATACGAAAAGCTTCAGCATGAGAACCGGCGCCAGAACGTTCGAGGCTGCTTCATTCCTCAGAAGAAACGGGGCCGATTCGGCCATGATCCAGCGGCTTCTCAAGGAAGACCTGGGAGCGTATATTCAGAAGGCGGAAATTATCAAGCATGCTGAAATTTTATACGATCACGTAGCTCTGGCCGTAGCCGAAAGCGGACGTCCCTATTCACAATTGCTTATAGCACAGGTGGCCGATACTTTAATTACCATGACCGATATCAGAGCCTCCTTCGTCATCTCCGAGAGGCCGGACGGCCTGATCGGGATCAGCGCCCGTTCACTCGGACAGATGAATGTCCAGGTCGTGATGGAGCGGCTTGGCGGCGGCGGGCATTTAACCAACGCGGCCGTACAGCTGGAAGGAACGCTGGAGGAAGCGACCGCAAAGCTTAAGAAGGTACTAAGTGAAATTGAAGCGGAAGAGGGGTTATTCGAATGAAAGTGATTTTCCTGAAGGATGTCAAAGGGCAGGGGAAGAAAGGCCAGATTAAGGAAGTATCCGAAGGATACGCCAATAATTTTCTGATCAAACAAGGATTGGCCGCTCCGGCGACGTCTTCGAATATGAAGGTTCTGGAACAGCAGAAGCAATCCGAGCAGAAGAAGAAAGACGAGGAGAAGGCACAAGCTGAGCAGCTGGCTGCCCGTCTCAACGAAATGACGCTGCAGATGAAAGGGAAATCGGGAGAAGGCGGACGTCTGTTCGGATCGATTACGACGAAGCAGATTGCCGAGGAACTGGAGAAGCTAAACATCGTTATCGACAAGAGAAAAATGTCTCTGGACGATCCGATTCGCTCCTTGGGCGTCACCCAAGTGCCTATCAAGCTGTACCCCGGGGTATCGGCTACTTTAAAGGTACAAGTAACGGAGGAATAATGCATGGAAGGCGAAATGCTCTTTGATCGAATTCCACCGCAAAATTTAGAAGCCGAGCAGGCCGTGCTCGGCGCTATTTTGTTAGACAGCGATGCGCTGGTTACCGTCATGGAACGAATCATCAGCGAGGACTTCTACAGCACCAAGCATCAGAATATTTTCGATGCGATGGTGGAGCTGGCGGAGGCTAACGAGCCGGTCGATCTCGTCACTCTCACGGTACGGCTTCAGGACAAGCAGCAGCTGGAGCAGGTCGGCGGGGTTTCCTATTTAACCCAGCTTGCCAATGCGGTTCCGACAGCGGCCAACGTAGACTATTACGCGCAGATCATCGAGGAGAAATCGTTGACCCGCAGGCTGATTCGGGCCGCTACACAAATTGCCAGCACCGGATATTCCGGCTCGGAGGCCGTCGGCGATTTGCTGAGCGATGCCGAGCAGCGGATCATGGAAATTTCCCAGCGCCGTTCGAGCAGCGGTTTTATCTCTATCCGTGACGTATTGATGGAAGTGTTCGAACGGGTGGAGTTTCTATACCAGAACAAGGGCGGGACGACCGGAATCGCCTCCGGCTTCCGCGATCTGGACAAGATGACCTCGGGCTTCCAACGGTCCGATTTAATTATCGTGGCGGCTCGTCCGTCCGTAGGGAAGACGGCTTTCGCCCTGAATATCGCCCAGAATGTAGGCATTCGCGAGAAGGAGACCGTAGCCATCTTCAGTCTGGAGATGGGGGCGGCCCAGCTGGTGCAGAGGATGATCTGCGCCGAATCGAATGTGGATGCCGGGCGGTTAAGAACGGGCCATCTGGAGAACGACGACTGGGAGAAGCTGACGATGGCGATCGGCACGATGGCGGAAGCCAATATTTATATCGACGATTCTCCGGCGGTGACGGTTGCCGATATACGGGCCAAATGCCGTCGGCTGAAGAAGGAGAAGGGGCTCGGCATGATCCTGATCGACTACCTTCAGCTAATCCATGGGCGGGGACGGAGCGGGGACAACCGGCAGCAGGAAGTATCGGAAATCTCCCGTACGCTGAAGCAAATTGCGCGGGAGCTGGATGTGCCGGTAATCGCTCTGTCACAGCTCAGCCGGGGAGTTGAGCAGCGCCAGGATAAGCGTCCGATGATGTCCGACCTCCGGGAATCCGGATCGATTGAGCAGGATGCGGATATTGTCGCCTTCCTGTACCGGGACGATTACTATAATCAGGATACGGAGAAGAAAAATATCATTGAAATTATTATCGCCAAGCAGCGGAACGGTCCGGTAGGGACGGTCGAGCTTGCTTTCCTGAAGCATTACAACAAATTTGTCAGTCTGGATCGAACTCATCAGGAGCCGGTGCCTTCGGCCGCGGCGGTTCCGTTCTAAAGTGAACTTATGGTTGATATCCGAACATTTTATATAGACAACCTCCTTAATGTTCGTGTATTTCATTGACTTTGGTATAGCGGATTGCTAAACTGGAGATGCTGCTAAGAGAAGCAGTAAATCAATGGGTACACAGTACCTTATGGAGGTTGTTTGGTTATGTCGACCGTTGTAGTTGTCGGAACCCAGTGGGGGGACGAAGGTAAAGGGAAAATAACCGACTTCCTGGCTGAATCGGCTGAAGTGGTGGCAAGATACCAGGGAGGTAACAATGCCGGCCACACGATTCTTATCAACGGAAAGAAGTATAAGCTGCACTTGATTCCTTCCGGAATTTTCTATAGTGATAAAGTCTGTGTGATCGGCAACGGAATGGTGATTAATCCGGCTGCATTGATTGAGGAAATTCAGTACATTCATGACAATGGATTTACGACCGATAATTTGAAAATCAGCGACAGGGCCCATCTGATTATGCCTTATCATCTGCTGCTTGACGAATTAGAGGAAGAGCGCAAAGGGCCGAACAAAATCGGCACCACCCGCAAAGGCATCGGACCTTGCTACATGGATAAGGCCGGTAGGAACGGCATCCGGATTGCGGATCTGATGGATCGGCAGCAGTTCGAGACCAAGCTGCGCCGGCTGGTGAAGGAGAAGAACGATGTAATTGAGCGCGTGTACGGACGCCAAGGTCTGGACGCAGATTCGATTCTCAAGGAATATCTCGAGTATGCGGAAGTGATCAGACCTTATGTGGCGGATACTTCCGTTGTGCTGAACGACGCTATTGATTTGAACAAGAAGGTGCTTTTTGAAGGGGCGCAGGGGGTTATGCTGGACCTGGATCAAGGCACCTATCCTTTCGTGACGTCGTCTAATCCGACGGCCGGCGGGGTGTGCATCGGCTCCGGTGTCGGCCCTACGAGAATCAACCAAGTCATTGGTGTGGCCAAGTCTTATACGACGCGGGTTGGAGACGGTCCGTTTCCGACGGAGCTCCACGATGCAATCGGGGATCAAATTCGCGAAACCGGCAATGAATACGGGACGACAACCGGCCGTCCGCGCCGGGTCGGCTGGTTCGACAGCGTTGTAGTGCGGCATGCGAGAAGGGTAAGCGGGCTTACCGGGCTGTCGCTCAATTCGCTGGACGTGCTGAGCGGGTTGGATACGGTAAAGATCTGTACCGCCTATAAGTACCGCGGGGAGCTTCTGGAGACTTATCCGGCGAATTTGAACATGCTGGCAGAGTGCGAGGCGGTCTACGAAGAGCTGCCGGGGTGGCAGGAAGACATTTCGCAGGCCCGTTCACTGGACGATCTTCCGGCCAATGCCAGAAGATATGCGGAGAGAATCTCGGAATTAACCGGAGTTCCGCTCGTTATTTTCTCGGTGGGACGCAATCGGGAGCAGACGAATTTGGTCCGTCCGATTTACAGATAAGGATATATGAAGGTATGGAAATTAAACTCCGAATGCATCGGCATTCGGGGTTTTTTAGTATAGGAGTTATAACTTCCGCAAAGTGAAAATCGGTCCGAAGGTTTGATGTTACTGGCGAAATATAAGGCTGGGCATAGATATTGCCGTGGAGAAACCATCGCTTTCTAGGAGGAAAGATGATTTAACTGTATTTTATGTAGGTAGATTCAAGCAAATGGATGGATTTTCAAGGTAGAATAGAGTTGAATTGCTTCAATAGTATGAAATTTGAAAACTAAATGGATTTCATACAGTTAGATTTCTATATTCGGAAGAAATATGGAAACTAACTGGAAAACCTACAGTTAGTTTGCGCCAAAACAGCCGTTTCGCCCAAAGTTGCCCATTTTAACTGTAGTTTATCCAGTTAGTTTGATCATTTTCGCCCATTCGCTTGAATCTACCTGTACAAAATCCAGTTAGACGTGCCGCTCCGCTTGCAACGATGCCTGCAGACGGTAAAATAGACGGATTTTCAAGATAGACGTTCAAGTAAAAGGCTCCGCTAGGAGCTTTTTTTACCACATAGGAATCTTTAAGTTCTTTACAGCGTTAATACGATGTAAAAAAGATTTCTATTGGCATAAAAAGCTACCTTAAATACCGGGTTATTCATCTTCGAGAAGGCTCCGTTAGGGGCTTTTTTTATAGTTTCGGGTTATATCCGTTTCCGTTCCGTCAATACTGGAAAGTAGGCACACCGGATGGATAGGAGGAACCAACCATGACCAAATTTATTGTCCATTTAAGCCGTACCCTGTTGATTGCGGCTATCGCTTCGGGATTTACGTTGTACTTTACTTGGACGATTGTTCATACTTATGTCGATAAGCTGATCTCTCACTTCAACATTCCCATAGAAGGCTCGTTCGTGACGTTTTCCGATTTGATCGGCAGTGTCGCGGGAGACTTCGAGTCTATGACACAAGGAGGAGACACCCGGAAGGAAGCTGGGCAGAAGCCGCCGGCAGAGGAAACGGAGGGTTCCGATCTCTCAACTCCGGACTCCCAGGAGTCCTCAACGGACGCCGTGCCCGTATTCGGCCAAAGCGGGAGCGAGCTGGGACAGCAGTCGAACGCCGGCAAAAGCGACGTCATCATCTCTCCCGATGATTTATCTTCGAAGAAGGATCAATTGAATGAGGAAGACAAGAAAAAGATTTTTGCCTATATGGCGAGCTTGCCCGCTGAGGACTTGCAGACCATATCGGCTATGATGGAAGGGGGAATTACGGAGGAGGAAATGTCGGAAATTAAAAAAATTGTCGAAAAAACATTAAAACCGGAAGAATATAGTCAACTAATGGAGATATTACAGAAGTATTGACACCCTGCATATAAGAGGAAACGGGCATGATTTCGCTAATTCCGACACGTTCTGATCCAGCAGGTTGAAAAAAAGCAGCGACCTGTGGTACAGTGTAAAAGAACTATTTTCCTTTAACCTGGTACGTAAGGCTATTTGGTTACAAAATGGTTAAAGTTAATTCAGGACTTAAGAGGAGAGAATCATGACAGTTTCCAAGATGAAAAATTGGATCAAGGAGAAATGGGCCAACGTGCAGCAGGTCGGCTCGAAGATCCGATTCAAGAGCTTGACTGGCAAGATCGATGCCATCTTGAGCAATAAGAAATCGAATTCCACAGCTGCGCTTGAGCCAGCTTCTCAAACTATAGCGAAATCATATCCGTCTTCTACAGAAAATACTGCGATGCAGCGGCCAGTCGGTCTTATGTCCCGCATACGGGATTATCGGATTCAAATTGCCAAGGGTGTTGGGGCTTTCGGACTATTGGCGGGAATCACCGTCGGGGGCAATTATTACGTTCAAATGAATACGCTGGACGTCTATGATGTCTATATGAAAGACGTTCAAGTCGGAACCGTGAGCGATCCTCAGCTCGTCGAGGATCTGAAGCTGGAGAAATACAAGAAACTGGAGCAGAATTCTCAGGATGTTCACATGGTTCTTAATACAAACGACATAACATTACGGCATGAAAGGGCTTTCAAGAAACCCTTTGACAACGAGGAAACTCTCCGCAAGCTGGATGAGCTGTTGGTTCCCGAAGCGGTAGGGGTTCAAGTGAAGGTAGATGGCGATCCGGTGGCGATCGTCAAGGATAAGGATACGGCGGAAGAGGTCCTTCAGCGAATTATGAGCAAGTATACGGGAGAGCAGAAGAAGGAATCCGGTGAAGTCACCGCTCTCTCTGCCGAACCGGAGGACAGCGACTTGGCTCCGGGGCAAAGCGAGCTTCAGGAGGCGTCCTTCCTGCAGAATGTTGATCTGGTTACGATGAAGGTCGAGCCGGAACAAGTGATGAACCCCGACGAAGTGCAGGCAACGTTAGAAACGGGCAATGCCACTCCGACGATGTATACAGTGGTCAAGGGAGATTGTGTCTCCTGTATTGCACACCGATTCAAGATTTCCCAGGATGTTATTTATGAGAATAACCCTTGGATTGTGAACGACCGGATAACGGAAGGCGACGTTCTTAATTTGACGGTTCTGGAGCCGAAGCTTTCGGTCAAGACCGTGGAGAAGCTGGTCGAGCAGCAAGAAGTACAGTATGATACCGAGGTTATTACCGATGATGAGATGAAGCTGGGAGAAGTCGAAACGATTACGCCCGGCGTTAACGGAATGAAGCTAGTCACCTTCAGCATTACGAAAGTCAACGGACAGATGCGGGAGGAAGAGATCATTAACGAAGAGATGATCAGTGAGCCGGTCAAGGCAGTGGTCAAGAAGGGAACCAAGGTTATTCTTGGGGAAGGCACCGGAAATTTTGCTTGGCCTGTTGTTTCTCCGAATGTGTCGAGCGGATTCGGCAAGCGTTGGGGTAAGCTACATAAAGGGATAGACATTACTTCCAGCAAGAAAAATATTCTCGCTGCAGATAACGGAACCGTCGAAGCTGCGGGCTACAAATACGATTACGGCAATTATGTGATTATTGATCATAAGAATGGGTACAAAACATTATACGGCCATATGAGCAAGATTGACGTATCGGCCGGCGATATCGTGGAGAAAGGCGAGAAGATAGGGTATATGGGCAGTACCGGCGACTCTACCGGGGTCCATCTGCATTTCGAAATTATTAATAACGGGACGGTAGAGAACCCGATCAAATATCTTAACCAATAATTACTAGGATAGGAATAGGCAGGCACGGACTAAACGAGTTCGCTGTTCTGCCTATTTTTTGTTAAAATATAAGAAAGTTGCTTACTCCGTTCTTATTTTCATCGAGTACCTGTACGTCCTTGAACGAGGGACGGCAACAGCCGATTACCTTGGAATAGGAGATAAAACAAGGAACAGGAGAAGGCTGCACCGGCAGCTTCTTCCGTCCCAAGATTCACCGGATTTCTAAATGTCGATAGAAAGTATGAGGTGAGTATCGTTGTTTGGAAAAATTTTGGTAGTGGATGACGAACAACCGATTGCCGATATACTGAAATTTAATTTGGAGAAGGAAGGCTACGAGGTAATCTGTGCCTATGACGGGGGAACCGCCGTAGAACTGGCTATGACAGAGAACCCGGATTTGATACTGCTCGATCTGATGCTGCCCGTTAAGGATGGCATGGACGTGTGCCGGGAAGTCCGCAACAGGAAGGACACCCCGATCATTATGCTGACAGCCAAGGATACGGAGCTGGATAAAGTGCTGGGGCTGGAGATGGGGGCGGACGATTATGTCACGAAGCCGTTCGGAACCCGGGAGCTTCTGGCCAGAGTCAAGGCTCACCTGCGGCGGCAGGTCAAGAATGAGCCTGAGAAGCAGGGAACGTCCGATCAGGAAGGAATACGCATACACAGACTGTTAATCGATAACGACATGTATGTCGTGTATAAAGACGGTATGCCGCTGGATTTGACCCATCGGGAATTCGAGCTGATTCAATATATGGCGCGGAATACGGGGAAGGTCATGACCCGCGAGCATTTGCTTCAGGCGGTGTGGGGGTATGACTACTATGGGGATGTCCGCACCGTGGATGTCACGATTCGCAGGCTGCGTGAGAAGATAGAAGACGAGCCCAGCCGTCCGGAATATATTACGACGAGAAGAGGATTAGGCTACGTAATGAGGAACCCTAAAGCAGGGGGACTGTAAATGATAGGAATCCGGTTCTTCCGAACGATTCAGATGAAGCTGATCATCATCTATGTACTGCTAATCTTATTCGCCATGCAGTTGATCGGCATCTATTTCATCAAGGCGATGGAAACCTCATTCATGAATAACTTCTCGGAATCTCTGAATTACCAGGCCATGCTGTTGTCCGATCTGGTGAAGCCCGTTCTGCTGGACAACCAGGAGAATGCCGATTCCGGAACGAAGCCGGAAGACGGTAAGACGATTAACGACCGGCTGAACCAAACGGTCAATAACTGGTACAAGGTAAGCAACGTGGAGATTCAGATCATCAACTCCAACGGAACCGTCATCAGCGCATCGGACCAGTATCCCCGTTCCATCATCGGGCAGAAGAATACCCAGCAGGTCGTCAGCCGCGCCCTGCAGAATATTAAGGACAAAGATAATGAGCGGATCCTGACGGATGTGGACGGGAAACGGAAGAAAGTGATCGCCATGCCCGTCAGCGAGGAAAACAAGGTCATCGGAGCGGTCTATATTGTCTCTTCCATGGAAGATATCTTCGACACGATCAACCGGATCAAGCAGATTTTCATGTCCGGTATTTTAATTGCGCTCGCCATGACGATTCTTCTCGGAATTATTCTGGCCCACACGATTACGAGCCCGATTAAAGAAATCACCCGGCAGGTGTCGTCCGTTGCCCGGGGGAACTTCGACCACCAGGTCAAAATATGGAGCCACGACGAGATCGGCCAGTTGAGCCGTGCCTTCAACGATATGACGAATCGTCTGAAGGAAGCGCTGTCCGTGAATGAAGAAGAGAAGGAGAAGCTGGCCTCCGTCTTGACGAGCATGAGTGACGGAGTCGTGGCTACAGACGAGCAGGACCGGGTGATCGTCATCAATCGCCGGGCGAGAGAAATGCTTCAGCTGAACAACCAGCCGGCGGACGGCAAGGATTTATACGAACTGCTGGGACTTCCCAAGCAGCTGGCACTTCCCGGCGCGCGTGGCGAGGAGGTTACCCATCTGATCGAGATTCACCCTCAGGAGTCGGAAGAGAGCCGTAAGGTAAGAGCAACCTTCACTTCGGTTCACAGCCGGGAGAAGGGGACGACCGGAACGATTGTCGTGCTCCATGACGTGACGGAGCAGGAGGAGCTGGAGCAGTCCCGCCGGGAGTTCGTCGCCAACGTATCTCATGAGTTAAGGACGCCGCTGACCACGCTCAAGAGCTACCTGGAGGCTTTGGATGACGGGGCTATAGACGAACCGCAGTTGGCCAGGAAATTCGTAGGGGTGACCCGTAATGAAGCAGAGCGGATGATCCGGCTCGTTACGGATCTGCTTCACCTGTCCAGGCTCGATTCCAACCAGGCGATGCTCAAGAAGGAGCAGGTCCATGTGACGGAAATGCTGGATGAAGTGGCTGACCGGTTCTCGTTCCAGCTGCGGCAGCGCAGTATCGCCATCCAGATTATTATCGGTGATAATACGTCACCGATCTGGCTGGATCGGGACAAGATCGATCAGGTACTGGATAACCTCGTCTCCAACGCGATTAAATATACGGGAGACGGCGGCCAAATTCGAATTATGGCCGAACGGCTGCCGAATGATATGCTCGAAATTAAAATTCAGGATACGGGAATAGGCATTCCGAAGAAGGATTTGTCGCGGATCTTCGAGCGTTTCTACCGGGTAGATAAAGCAAGATCGCGCAATATGGGAGGGACGGGCCTGGGGCTGTCCATTGCCCGGGAAATTATTAAAGCCCATGGCGGTGCGATTGCGATAGATTCGGAATTTAATGTAGGAACGACGGTGTCTTTCACTCTTCCCTATATGGAGGAAGGAAGCGGGACTAATCATGATGGAAAAAGCTAAAACCGTTGCGCTGGTTGTTCTTGTCGCCGCTAGCCTGGTCCAAAGCTATTTGCTGGCCTACAGCTCACCGAATTACGAACCGATCAATCAGATGGAATATGTCGATTCGGGGCTGGATGGCCCGCCGGCCGCTTTGGCCGATCTCATTCTTCCCGAACAGATGATCATCCATTTCGGAAACAAGCAGCATACGGTACTTCCATACGGACATCAATTTTATAATATGGTGTACTCGGATTTGCTGAAACAGCGTTCTTTCGAAAACTTGCGCCGCACGAATCTTCCGGCTTCCTATCTGGACTGGGATTTGATTCGGGACACAAGGCCGGGTATCGAAATCCGCTTCAAGGAAGCCGTGCCGGTCGGGACTTTGAAGAGCATTATGAAAATCAAGGAAGATTTTACGGTGGAGGATGTAGGGATATCCAAAATCTGGATATATGAATCTAAGGAAGAAGTAAAGACGTACTTTCTGAGTGATTCCCCCGAAATCGTCTACGAGGCGGTTCAATCGGACTTAACGGTCAAAGAGCTGGAAAATAAAATAGGCCTCGGGGCTCATCTTCCCGCTTACTATCCGGACAGCAGACATGACTATTATCTTCCGGCAGTCGATTTGCAGATGGTTCAATATAAGGTGCCCTTCAATATTTTCACAGAGGATCAGCTTAAACGCAGTCTGTTTCCCGACCCGGGAATGGCCCGCTTCCTCTTCGAGCGGGATGGGGCGCAGATTTATACAGACGGCAAGAGAGGGCTTCAGGTCCGCAATGGGGATCATTGGTTTAGTTATTCGGACCCGGTCTCGGTACCGGTAGAAAGCAGAGCGGAAACGAAAGAAAATTTGACGAACGCGGTGAAGTTCATTAACCGTCACGGGGGATGGAACAGCGACTATTTATTCAGCCGGGTAAGTCCGAATTATGCCTTCGGGCCGCAAACGTTCGAATTCAGACAGTATGTCGGGGGTTATCCGGTGATGAATACGGAGCAGAGCAGCTTCGGGTACATCAAGATCGTCATGCAAAAAGGGGTTATATCCAACTACGAACGGTCAATGATCAACATGGATATCGGATTGGCGGAAAAGAGCGCGTACCGTCTGCCTGGCGGAGATGCGTTGGCCACAATGCTGGAACAGAGCGGTCTAAATCCGGTGGCGGTCTACCCGGCTTACCAGGCCACTCTCGGAGATGAGAAGATCCATCTGGTCCCCCAGTGGGCCGTAGAGCTGCAGGACGGCACTTACCGGTTCCTCAAAGAGCCAATGAGCGAGGAACTGGCCGGGAGCTAGAGAAATGATCCTGTGAAATGCTCGGAGAAGCTTTTTCAAGGGTGATGAAGTATGGGGAAAGCTCTCTGAAAGGTTGCTCAAGAGAAGGGTCCGCGCAGAGATTTGGCTATTGCAAGCTATAGGTTAAGCCAAGGGGCGGGACACTTCGGTTGGGCGGCCAAGGAATACCCTGAGCGGCAGGAATGGACATAAGAACAGCAATCGATGATAACAACGGTAATCAACAGAAGGACTGGGCGAGGACCGGGCACGGCCGGACGAGGCGGACTAAATTAGGCGTTGGACAAGGAGCGTGAGGCCATGGATTGGGGAAGGGCGAAAACGATTTTGATTCTATCTTTTCTCTTTCTGAACATTATGCTCGGATATCAACTGTGGACGACCCGCTGGGGTCAGACGGGCACCGAATCCGACACGGCTTTCATTATTGAGGAGACGAGCAAGCTTCTTGCCAGCAAAAATATTCAATTGAAGGTAGAGGAGGTCCCCAAGGATGCTCCCAAGCTGAAGAGCTTTACCGTCCAATTCGACGAAGCTTCCCGCAATGCCGAGAAGATTCCGCTAGACAGCCCGCTTAAATGGTCCAGTCCGTTCAGCAAGAACCTGGCCAGGGAATTAACCAGCCGATCGTCCGTAAGGTATGCCGATCAGTATGCTTTCGATCCGGTGCGCAGCGGCAACGGAGTGTATGTCTTTAATCAACTGGTGGATAAAATACCGTTGTTTGACGTGACTTTGCAATTATATGAGGAGAACGGGCAAATTACAGGTTACAAACAAGCCTATGTTGAAGTACAATCAGGAGGAGAGCAGCAAGAACAGAAGGTGATCTCGGCTTATACGGCGATTCGCAGCCTGGCGGAGAATTATCTTCCGGAAGGAACCGTTATTGTCGATGTGAAGCTGGGGTATCACGGGCCGAACTTCGATTCGGAGACCCAGTATATGCTTCCCTTCTGGAGGATTACTCCGGAGGAGGGCAACCCTTACTACGTTCAAGCATATAACGGGGAAGTAGAGGAAAGTCGAGACATTAAGAAAAGTCCCTAACGAAGCTATTTTCGAAGAGGATGAACCGGTTTTAGAGGAAGCTTTGCATACCAGATTTATATTGATATTTCGGATTTCAAACGGGGTTGTTTTCACAAAAATTTGCGAGTAACAGCCCTGAAGTATAAGCTTGGCTAATTGCTAGGCTTATACATATATGATATATGCAACAGAACTGACGAAAGAATGAGCTTCACGTCGGATAACGGCAAGGAATAGGAGTTTTGACATGGGATTGCGTTTTAGTGTATTGGCAAGCGGTTCGACGGGGAATTCGATGGTCGTGACGAACGGGGAAACCAAGCTGCTGGTGGATGCGGGGCTAAGTGCCAAGAAAATTGAGCAGCTGCTGGAAGAACGAAACGTGTCGGGCGAAGAGCTGGATGCGATTCTTGTCACACATGAGCACTCCGATCATATCAAAGGGCTGGGAGCACTGGCCCGGAAATATGATTTGCCCATATATGCGAATGAGAAAACATGGGAGGCTCTGAACAAGCAGATTGGGGAAATCGCTGAAGCCAATGTGAAGGTTATGGATACCGGAAGCATGATCGAGTTCGATTCCATTCAAGTGGAGTCCTACGCGATTTCCCATGACGCGGCGGAGCCGGTGGGCTACTGCTTCTATGAAGGAGACAAGAAGCTTAGTCTCGCCACCGATCTGGGATATATGAGCAGCAAGGTCAAGGAGCAGGTGCTGGATTCCGACGTGCTCATTCTGGAATCGAATCATGATGTCGAAATGCTGCGAATGGGCAAATACCCCTGGAATATCAAGAGGCGGATCTTAAGCGATATAGGCCACCTGTCGAATGAAGCCGCGGGCGATGCGCTCAGCGAGATTCTTGGGGGCAAGACGAAGAGGGTGTACCTGGCGCATCTGAGCCAGAATCATAATCTGATGGATCTGGCGCGAATGACGGTGGAGAATATTTTGGAACAGAATGACATAACCCTAAACGATGGGCGGCTTACTCTAAAGGATACTTACTTTGATCGTCCAACGGAATGGGATAGTCTGGATGAGGAATAACCGGGTCCAGCTTCCGGGCCATCGTTTCGATTTCTTCACGGGTGATCACTTTCTTATCAATCAGCAGCTCGATAATGGCGCTCAGCACAAGAGTTTGCCGATAGTGATCTTCCTTAAGGTCGGCGAGCTTGCCGATCAAATCGATTTCTTTAAAATGCAGATTCATAACCGGTACCACCTTTCTAGCAATCTATGATTTTGCTGCGGCTACTATTATTGTAGGCTTCAAAGTGCCGAAACATTCCACCCCAGTATAAAAATGATTCGGAAATCAAGCGGGAAAGAGGGGAAACGATGAGCTTGTTCAATGACGAATTCTATTCCACCAAGGTGTCCAGGTGGGCAAGGAAAGGCCCCGAACGCCGCCGTTGGTGGCACAACAGGACTGCCCTGCTGCTGGTTCTGTCCGCCATAGCGGGTTCACTCGTTACCTTCTTCCTGATGTCAATTATTTCACATGGGGAGGGGACCCCTGCGACCGCTTCGGTTCCTCTTGAGGTTATTGATGTCAGCCGGGTCAAGGCCGTAGATAAAGTCAGTCCGACCGTCGTCAGCATCATCAGCTCGATCAAGGATAAGGACGGAGGCAAGGTACGCGGGATTGGAATGGGTTCGGGAGTCATTTTCCGGAAGGATGGCGACCGGGCGCTAGTCGTAACGAATAATCATGTGCTGGAGGAAGCGACCTCGTTCGAGGTGGTGCTGCCTACCGGGGAGCATAAGCAGGCCACAGTGGTTGGTGCGGATTATTTGGCCGATCTGGCCGTCCTGGAGATCGACGCCAGTGGAATCAAGACAGTGGCGGAATTCGGGAATTCGGATAAATTGAAGTCGGGCCAAACGGCCATCGCCATCGGGAATCCCCTCGGCGGGCTGTCTCAGACAGTCACCGCAGGAATTATCAGTTGGCCGAAGAGGACGATCCCGGTCTATCCCGGGCATGATGGCGAGTATGAATGGGAGCTGGACATGATTCAGACGGATGCGGCTATTAATCAAGGGAACAGCGGCGGAGCTCTGGTTGATCTGGACGGGAAAGTGATCGGGATTAACAGCTTGAAGGTGGCGGATACCGGAGTGGAAGGACTCGGATTCGCGATTCCGATCAATGAGGTGAAGGCGGTGCTGGATGAACTGATCGAGCATGGCAAGGTGCTTCGTCCGTTCATAGGGGTATCTACGGTCAATCTGACTTCCTTCAAGAGCGGGCTGGAATTGCTGAAGCTGCCCGACGATGTGAAGACCGGCGCGATAATCTTGGAGGTTTACGGGCCAGCCGCGGAGGCAGGTTTGTCAACAAATGACGTTATAGTCCAATTGGATAACCAGCCTGTCCATGGTACTCTGTCTCTGCGCAAATATTTGTACCAGAACAAGAAAATTGGCGAGAAAATAACGATTACGTACTATCGGGACGGAAAGAAAGAGACCGTTACGCTAACGCTCGCAGAGAATGACGAGTCGTGACGAACTTGAGAGAATATAGGTGAGAACATAGCTATGTATGTCGTTTGTAAGGAGCATCTGGAAATCGCAATCGATCGATTCGTCGACGAATATGAAGAGGCGCCGGACCTATACGCGCTATCGGAAGTCAGCTTCAAAGAATGGGCTCCTCCACATCTGTGCGAGGAGAAGGGCTGCAAGCACGAGGCTCTTTTCTTGGTGATTTAGAAGTTCGGACGACCAACCATGTAGTTTCGGCGCTGCATGCATGGAGGTTCGCCGGACGACAAATTTTGCAGTACAGAGAGAGGCTGAATCCGGTGTTCTATTTGCACTCCCTTTAACAACTGAGATGAAAATGTTTGAATGGCCGCCGGGTTAGTCCTGGCGGTTTTGCTTACCACATTAGAAAGTGTTCATTAAAGCATTAAAATGGAACAACTTTCTAATTGTCATAAAAAGCTACCTTTAAAACCGGGTTATTCGTCTTCGAAGAGGCTCCGTTAGGAGCTTTTTTTATCCTCCGGACTGGAGTTTATTCCTGCGGAAGTTTCTGATAATACTAAATATTACTTGGTATTACTTTGGGAGGCTTGTTCAAGGGCCTATTCACAGCTCAATCATACATAAAGAATAACGAGGAAGGGGCGCAAGCCTTATGCAAATTCAAATTATTGCCGTCGGTAAACTGAAGGAAAAGTATTTAACCCAAGGCATTGCGGAGTACTCCAAAAGGCTGGGGCCCTATGCCAAGCTGCAGATCACAGAATTGCCGGACGAGAAAGCACCGGAGTCGATGAGCGCAGCCGAGGAGGAGCAGGTCAAGGCGAAGGAGGGGGAGCGCATCCTGGCGCAAATCAAGCCGGATGCACATGTCATCGCCCTGGCCATTGAAGGGCAAATGTGGACATCCGAGGAGCTGTCCCGGCAGCTCGACCAATTGGCCACCTACGGCCGCAGCCAGGTCACCTTCATTATCGGCGGATCCAACGGCCTCTCCGATGCCGTCCTCAAGCGCGCCAATCAGCACCTCTCCTTCGGCCGCCTAACCTACCCTCACCAGCTCATACGCCTCATCCTGGTGGAGCAAATCTACCGCGCTTTTAAGATTATGCGGGGGGAACCGTACCATCGCTAAAGGTAAAATATTAAGGGACTTCATCAAGTCCCCGTAGTTGCTTTCTGATAAGTTGTTCATTTCATCTAATGCAACTGGATGAATAGGAGTAATCAATTCAGAGTAGCTTGCAATTCGTCTTACAAGCTCTGTCGTGTCACTGTGAAGTGATTCGATAGCAAAATCGAAGTG
The DNA here is from genome assembly GCF_051966115.1 of Paenibacillus sp. SAFN-117. NCBI lineage: Bacteria > Bacillati > Bacillota > Bacilli > Caryophanales > Paenibacillaceae > Paenibacillus > Paenibacillus sp. SAFN-117. The sequence goes on along the minus strand of NZ_JBQCLK010000032.1, from coordinate 23,414 downwards.
CAGGATGATTCGCTCTATACGGCGGCTTTCCCTTCTGGATGGCTTATCCTTAGATATATGAATGCTTTGTATAAGAAGTTGAAGCAAGAGCTTTTGCTCCTCCCTGTCGGCATGTTGTAGAGCATCCTGAACCTTTGTTAGCAAGGTATGCAGGGAGTCAAAATCAACAGGCTTGTTATCGTACTGTGCTTCCTGAGATGTAATATCATCAAGGCGTTCTTGAAGTGAATTTAACTCGGATTGAGTTGCCAGTAGATCAGGCTTGAAGAGCTCTGCCAATTCAGGATCAATCATAATTTTCTCTTTCAAACTCTTAAGCTTTCGTTGGACTTTAGCTATTTGATTCTCAATTGCTTTCTTTTCGTCCAGTAGAGGCAGCTCTGCGTTCGCCCGCTGTTGGTTGATGCGTTCAACGAGCTTTTTCAAAATGTATGGCTTTGCAATGATTCGATGCAGCTCATCCATTACTTGCTGTTCTGCATATTCGGCCTTAATCATGTTGGAGCGACAGATACTCTTCCCTTTATTATGGAACTGTCCACAGGCGTAATAACGATACTGACTTCCGCTATTTCCCTTGGAGCGTGCTGGAACCATACCGTGGCCGCATACAGGGCATTTAAGGATTCCACTGAGAAGGTACGGTGTGTACGAACGAGCCGGCTTGTAGGAGCGTTTTTTTATTTTTGAATGAACTCTATCCCATTGCTCCTTCGTAATGATAGGCTCATGGATGCCATTAGTAAGTATAAAGTCGTCGTTTTTACCTTTTCGTCGTTTTTCAGACCAATTCTCCACTTGATTGTAACGAATCTTGCCAATGTAGGTTGGATTATTCAAGATTGTTTTGATAGCGTTGGTAGAGAAGGGGTTACCCTTTTTTGAACGGTATCCAGCTTCATTGAGCCGACGTGTTATTGCCTTTAGCCCTTGTCCTTCATCTGCATAATCAAATATCTTTTTAACGATGATGGACTCAGATTCGTTGACTACAAGTTCCTTATTGATGCTATTATAACCAAGTACAACGCCGCCATTGAATTTCCCCTCTCGTGCCCGCTGTTGCTGTCCAAGCTTTCCTCTCTCGATGATATTGCTGCGTTCCAATTCCGCAATCATACCAAACATCTGAAAGGTCATCATACCAGTTGGTGTTGATGTATCAAAGCTTTCCTTCAGACTAACCAACTTGATATTATAATTCACTAGCTTATCGCTAATGTCTAATTGATCACGCAACTTGCGAGCCAATCTATCTAGCTTGTATAACATGACAACTTGAAATTTTTGTTTTTCAGCATCTTTCAATAATCTTTGTAGTTGCGTTCTTCCTTTAATGCTTTTACCACTTGCCCCTTCGTCGACATAACGATCAATAATATCAAAATTAAACTGCTCGGCATACTTTTCTAGTTCTGCTAATTGAGCAGCAATACTAAAGCCCTCCCTAACTTGCTCCTCTGTGCTCACTCGAGCATATATGACAGCTCGAATTTTAGTCATTTTTTAACTCTCCTTTCCTTTATAAGATTGCTCGGCAGCTGCTGATAGAAAATCATTGAGAGTTTCATTCCAGGAGTTCTTGCTGAAAATGGGGAAATCTTTAGTATACTCCAAGCTTGCCTTGAATAAAGAAGCTGCATGTTTAATAGGTGGAAGAAGTATGTTATCCAACTCCAATATTTCTCCCGAGTAGGAATGCATTTCAATTTCAGCAATAAATCGGGCAAGACTCTCCACAAAGGATTTATAATCAACAGCATTTTTTGTTTCCTTGCTATATAAGAATCGCATCCGTCCATCTTGGAAGGCTTGGTATACATAACAGCCAAAATGAAAGTTTGCTGACAGAGCAGGGTCAATCTCTGTTTCCTTTGTTCCTGCACAAGTAATATCTTCATCGTCAATTCCAATTTCAAACAGACGAATGTCATTTTGATAAAACTCATCTGTAAAAGCCTCAATTGGAACATGGAGTTCTCTTGATAATCCGTATATTAACTGAAAGGAAGGATTTTTAGATTCGCCTCTCTCAATTGCAGTAATGGATTGTGCAGTTACGCCTAGCCTTTTGCTGATGGCACGCGTTGAATAATCTTCCTTTGTACTCAATTTTCCTGTTTCCTCACGAAAGAAACGAATACGTTCTCCCAATGTAGCCTTTTTTAGAGAGAAAAACTCAATAGCAGTTATTGTTCGTTTAGCCACAAAAATCACCCTTTCTGGTATGCTTTACAAACCATTATAGAACATGATATTATATGTGACAAGCAAATTTGTCAAAACAAATATAATAAAGGAGGGTGTGTTATGAACAAATTTGACTTTGTCAATGGTTGTAGTCACTTTGACAATGAGCCGTATAGTTTGATAGAGGACAGAGAAGAGCAACGTCAAGCAGAGCAAATGTTTTTGAACAAATTAGCAGAGATGCTGAATGATTTCTTAATAAGGAATCAGGACTCGACACAACTGCTGCACAAAAATTGAATGATTCAGACGAAACTCGTCAGTAATTTCTACTAAGTAGGTCAGAAACCATTCGGGACTGCGGACTAGAGGAGGAATAAACCTTGATAGATACAGTGAAATTCGATATCCCATTAGTTCTTACAGAAGAACAAATTGAGTTGATTTCTTGGAGTGAGATCAAGAAAACCCTGAAAAGAGGGCTAGTTACTTGTGAGTTGTTTGACCAGCTCGACGATACTTTGCCACGTCTAAGTTATAAATATAAAGAAGACAACCCGAGCAAAGCTTGGTTGAAGTTAGAATTGTCTGCCCCGCGATATCTTTATGGGAGTAATGTATACGAAATAAAGCAGACAGACATTCTGCCAATGCTAAAAAAACTCCGAGGCTATGTTGCTGCAAGACTTCAAACTCCTTTATCTCAAGTGCCGAATTATAGCTATTGGGAAGTGGAGAAGCTTCACATCTGTAAAAACTTCTATGTGGGCCTGCATTTACAGGATTACCTGAACCTGTTATCAGGCATACAGAAGCAGGGCGGTTATAAAACAGTTCCATATAGAGCAACTGACGGAAGTAAATTGGAGTCAGTCTGTTTTCAACGTATTAAGAAAAAGAATCGCAGCGTTCATAAGTTTTATGATAAGCGGGCAGAGGTTGATCAAAAACCAAACTACAAGAATAAATCTCAACATCAACAGGATGCGGAAGGTCTTCTGAGATATGAAGTTGAACTTTCCTATGATGTTATGAGGAAGTACAGTCCGACAAGAAGAGTTGTTGAACTGTTAACCCCTCAAACCGTCATTTCAGTGCTTCAAGATGGTTTGAATGCATTGGGGCTTACAAAACCAATCAAACAAACGTCAGTCCGCAGTATGCTGGAAGCCATAAATCGGACAAGTCTGAGTGTAAGGACGAAGAGTATGCTAATCACATTCCTAATGGAACTGCATATAAACGGAAAAGGATATTGCAAGAAAAAATATCCCAGAACTACTTTTTATGACAATTACAACAAGCTAAAAGAAGTCCTGGGAATGGATGAAATCTATTTTTCAGATATTTCCCTACCGCCACTTATAGTGAATATGAATTCATTTAAACAAAAAAAGAGTCGTTCCATCAGCGTGCCGGCTGAGGAACGACTTCAATAAAGCGTCTACAGCAATTATAGCATATTGATTTGATTTATTTCTATATAGGAGTAAATATGCTTTGTATGAAAGCTGTCCAGCCCGAGCGAAGCGAGTTTATTTTAGGCTGGACGGCGTGTCTTTGTATCAACACTGTTTCCCGTCCTTGGCATTCGCCAAGGATCGCCATACGGCGAGTGATGGGTGCAGGGCGGTAGTCCTGCGGGCCCCTCAGGGGCGGTGGGGTGGTCTTGAATCATGTGTATGATGTAGGGCCGCGAGCGGTAGCGAGCGTCCCTCCTTCACTTCACATTCCTCAAAATCGATACAATTAACTCATACGCATGTCTACATTAATCCCTGCTCTTTCATGGAGATATAGCGACCGTCACCTATCACCAAATGATCCAAAACCTCGATCCCGACGATGTCTCCACTATCTACCAGTCGTTTTGTTATCTGAATGTCGTCAGGTGATGGAGTTGGATCGCCACTAGGATGATTATGACAAACTAGTACAGAGGCCGCAGACCGCTTAACAGCCGCTCTAAACACCATATGAGGCGTGACAATGGTTGCATTTAGCGAACCGATAGAGAGCGTTTCAGGTTTTCCAATTACATGATTTTTTGTGTTCAGGAATAGCACAACGAAATGCTCTTGTTGCAGATACCGCATTTCCGGCATCAACAGATCAGCCGCATCCTGTGGCCGACGGATAATCTGTGGTGTGGTGATGGCAGGTTTACTTAATCTGCGTGCCAACTGCAACGCGGCGGTGATTTGTTTGGCACGTACTTTGCCAATGCCTCTGATGGATAACAGTTCATACTCGGTAGCATTCATTAATTCCTGTACGGTTGGAAATCGATCAAATATTGCATCGACAATATAAGAGCCGGGCTTTTCAGCAATTGCATCACACAGCAATGATTTGATGGTAGTCAGTTCATTTGCAAGATTCATAAACTTTTCCTCCTGTAAACGAAAAAAGGAGAAGCCGGCTTCGACTTCTCCTATTGCGTAATATAATGTAGTTAGATATGATGAAGATACGATTATTTTTCTTTGAGTCGCTTTCACTTAGCGGCTCTATTTTTTTCTTTCTCTTCAATTTGCATGTGAATTAAAACGAGCTTCAAGAGAGCCTCAGCATACCGTCTTCCTTCTTCGGTATCGAAACTGAAGTCTTTGTCCATCCATTGCATTTCCGCCTCCAGTTTAGCCTTTTGTGCCTTTAGATATTGAATTGTATCCATACTGCATTCACCTCCTTCCCAAAAATAAAAACAGCCTGCTTTCGTCTCATGACAAAGTGGCCATCTGCAAGCTTCCATATCAAAAGATTTGTTCCTACAATGCATTGCAGACTAGACTTCCATCCGCACTTTGCATGGCCGGACAGTGAATTGAATCAGTGTTGTCACGGTACCGTTGAGCAGAGCAACTACTGCAAATGTTCTCTGATCCAACGGCACACTGTAGATAAACCCCTTCTGCTCACAAAATCCTAAATACTCCTTGGAGCTGTTGTTCTTGAATGCTTGATAATTCATCGCTCAATCTTCCTTTCTTAATAAATAAATTGGGTTATACCTTAGCGATGCGATCACGGTGCCTCTTAAGCTGTTGAGGGAATTCACGGTGAAAATACGTGACCATCCAGCGAGCGGCTGTCTCATCATCAACTTGGTACATACGGCGGCAATAGACATGCAACACTGTTCCAGCGATACGAATGTGTCCATTCATGACCAACTGCTTCAATAGCTCCTGCAACTCAATGGGCAAGCCTTTTTTCACAACCATCTGCATTCACCTCCTTTGTTCGGCGTCATCTCACACAGCCGATGATTGGTCTCTGTCCTGCAACACAAAAAAGCCCGTTCCGTATAGAAATGGGCTAACAACACTTCAACTTGTATAGAACATCAAAAAGGACTGCGATTCTGCTGTATTAACAACAGAAGGCAGTCCTATAAATAGGGGTAGGGCATGAAACGGTTACCCCACCCCTTGTTATTTTAATGCGTGGTGCTCTGAGAAAATATGTATGAATTTTGACTATATTGGCGAAATGTTGATGTTATTTATATCTACGATCTAAGGTATTAAGAAATTCGCGAGTTACTTTAATCACAAATTCTATATCTTCAGCTTCTCGATCGCGTAAATGAGCGTTTAATTCTTCGATCTTATTACGCACTACATCGCTGCTAATATCCAATGAAAGTTTGTCCATATCCTCGAAAATTTGAACAGGCTTGATATTTAAAGCACTGATGATTTTACCAAGAGACTCTAAGGAGATATTACGAGTGCCTCTCTCAACATCACTTATATAACTAAAGCTTAAACCAGATCGCTCTGCTAGTTGTTCTTGAGTCATTCCTTTAAATTTTCTTATACTCCTAATTTGCTCACCGACCATTTTAATAAAGTCTGTCATGCCATCACCTCTTTAGATCAGCTTAGTAGAGTAGAGGCAAGACTTTTATCCTATCATAGTGACACATTTATATTTAACTTATAAGGGTAGTTATAGTATAATAGACCTGTTTATATTTTCCAATACATTAATCTAGGGAGGATGATTTAACAAAGCAACATTCAACTCGTTTATATGAATTTCATTAGCTGAAATGAAAAGGAGAATTTGCTATGTCTATTAGAAAAATTGTAACCATATTACCATTAGTACTATTGATCTTTAGTGTAGCAAGTACAGCTTCCGCATCTATGCCATCATACGGCGAGGAATGGCAGGACGCCCCCAGCAATACGTCCGCTATATCCTTTTCAGATGTGCCGACCAATCATTGGGCCTATAAGTACATATCTGAAATGGTTGGGAGAAAAGTAATCGACGGCTACCCTGACGGCAAGTTCAGACCTAACAACACGATCAGCAGAGCCGAATTTGCGAAGATCATGGTGACGGCATCAGGTATTCAAGCTCAAAAGGTCAACTATTCGTCATTCTCGGATGTTCCCACTACGAATTGGGCATCACCATTTGTCGAAGCAGTCAAGGATTACATGACAGGTTATCGTGCGGCAAACGGTCAATATATATTCAATCCATCCGCACCTGCTCTACGTGAAGATATTGCTATTGCACTTGTAAAATTAAAAGGATATGATGTGAATCGATTGCCTGATCACAGTACATTAGAAGCTATGTTTAAGGATTACGCTGGCATTTCAGAGTCCGCTAAGGATTATGTTGCACTCGCAGTTGAGAACGGTCTGGTTTCTGGTTTTCCTGATGAAACATTCCGTCCACAGGCTACGGTTACTCGTGCAGAAGCAACCGTCATGCTTTGGAGAGCTTACCAATACGGAAATGACAATAAAGACGTAGGTGGGGGCAAGACATCGATCACAACACCAACACAACCGCAACCAAGTGAGCCAATAACTCCAGCAACGCCGAACCAAACACAACAACCAAAGGCAAATGAAAAATTCACTGTAGATACGCTTGTAGGAGGCAATGGTGAAGGCGATGTAGACGGCCCTGTACGGATAGCCAAAATCAATCGAATTGACAGTATGGTGGTCGATAATAGCAACAATATTTTCTTTCTCAATACGAAAACCAATAAAGTTCGCAAGTTCAACCATTCAAATGGCACGGTAGAAACCTTCAGAACGATCAATGCCGAATTTGACTGGAACCGTCAAGAAGGAACAAGCGTGACTCATTATGATTACACTGCATTTACACCAAACTTGCTTGCCTTCAATTCTGCGAACAACAAACTGTACCTTTTGGGAACACGATGCGAAGTGGATGTAACGCCTGACAACAGATGCTTTGGCAATTATTTCAGTACCATTCATGATATTAGCTCTGATGTGCAATTAGCGACATTCTCCTTTTCTCCAGGGCTTCACTGGAGCAGGTTTATGACATTTAATGATCAGAATGCAATCATATTTGGAGGGTATAACTCAACGCTTAATTCAAGCATGATTCTTGAGGGTGAGTTAGGAAAAGAAGCAAACATAATTGCTAACTCCAAGGATGGAACAGGGGCAAACCTAAGCTGGTTCAATGACGCGATTGTAGATGCTATTGCAACACCAGATAGTCTGTACACCTTTCACACCGCCTATCGGGAATTGAGTAAAGTCCAGTTATACCCTAGAAAAGTCGAATCCGTTATCTCTTTTGAAAATATGAAGTTTGACACGGTCACATCACATCATGGTAATTTTTATATATCCAGTGGGGCAACCATCTATGAACTGACTACAGATGGGAAACTGACCACATTTATAAATGGAAGCGATCTGATCTACAATGACGGAAATCCAATTAAGAAAATCAATCATATAGACTTTGATAGCAAGGGCAATGTCATTGTATATGATGATAATAACAAAGCGATTCGCAGAATCAACCTGTAAATATGATCATCGACTAGCGGGAGCCCAGTGCTCCCTTTCTTGTATGGAGAGGAGGAGCGGATTATGACAAACAGCTACTATTGTCATTCATGTCAAAGTGATCATAGTATCATGAGCACGATTGGCATTCGACATCTGCATCATAATCTTTCGGAAAAAGACATGGCCAACTTCATGAATGTTGCGACAACGATTCCAGCCTATGAAGTGGTCAGAAACGGTATACCGGGTGTGTACGAGGGCACAGATGCCTTTATACGCGAAGTGAACATTGCCCAGACCTTGCAGGATAAGTTCCCGAATGTAGAAGCCTTCAAGACGACCACGGGATTCAAGGAATGGCTTTATGAGCATTTACAGGGGAGCAACAACGCGGCTGCCAATGCACTTAGCAAACTGCAAGGAGATGCTGCTGGTGAAGTGGATTTCATCCACGAGATGCAAGGTAGTATTCGCAGTCTGTTCACGAAGATCGATTTTCCCCGCAATGCGGATGGTCGTATTATTAGTAATATGCCTGGCATTGATGCTGTTGAAATTAACCGGATAACTGGCGAAGTCATTAACGAGTTTCAAGTTAAGACGCTTCGCTCCGCTGAAAGCATCAACAGTACGCTAAAGGATTTTCTAAGCAACGACCATTACAAACCGACAACGGTGCTTGTCGGACCGCAGGAGCTTATAGATCGTGCACACGAAATGGGCATCCCGAATCCAACAAAGGTGATGGGCACGCTTCAGGACAATCAGAATTCTGCACAGGAGCTTAGCAATAAGGTTCTGAATGAAGAACTGGCTCTTAACATTACCGCAGGAGAGGTTGCTGAAAAAGTCATTGGTGGTGCGGTGATCGGTGCGGCCATTTCTGTAGGGGTATCAAGCCTATTATCTTATTTGCAATACATAAATGGGAAAATCACATTCGAGGAAATGAAGAGAAGAATTGCGAAAGACGGAGTAAAAGGAGCGATTACAGGCGGAGCGTTAGCAGGCCTATCGCTATTCATTCCCAGTGGCATCATCGGCTTTGGAATTGGTTTTGTAGTTGGTACATCGCTTCGCCGTTTACTGGATGAAGCATATGGTGATGGCATGTTTGGAGAGGTTTTGAGTACAACGAAAGCTGTTCATGCAAATATTCAGTTGCTGGCGAACGGCACCGTTTATGTAGCTCAAATAACCGAGATGAATGGACGAGCACTGGCACGAGCTGTCTCTACTGTTGATGATATGAGTGCTGACCGAATACAGGCTGATGCGATTTACAATAAAGTGGAGCGGGTCAAAGGCAACGGTTTGCAGATTGATTATAGCGAGTCGGCTGAAGATATTTTATCGCGTTTAGTAAATCTTCAAAGTCGCATGAAGGGAGGGCGTTAATAGATGGCAGCGAATGAGCAACAAATCATGAAATTGCCGGATCAACGACAAGTTGCTGAGACAGTGAAGGAAAATCCAAAGCTAGTTGATCAGACACAGGTAAAGGAAATTGTACAACAATCGCTCAGCCAGCTTTCATCCATAGAGCATCGGCTTGATCGGCTGGAGAATCAGGGCGTTGTTGGCCGAGTGATTGGCTCGATCACAGGCTCCACGAACAGAGAACTTATTACGCTAATGAGAGATTTAACGCAGGCTCAGCAGACAACCATCAAGCTTGTCCTGACTTTAGCTGTATATCACGCACAGAACATTGCTGTTATGGATGAAATTCTCGATGAGCTGGATAAAGCTAAAGGTGTACATACACGCACAGCATCACATATTGAGTTTCTATATGAACAAGTACAGATGATTCGCGACGCCTCGCGTACACGAAAGAAACCCGTAGCCGGAAGGTTGGTTATCTGGATCGTGATTATTGCATCAATATTCTTACTAGGTTTCTTCTTACTAAAATAATGTGATAACTCATTGCTGAATCTTAGGGTTCAGCTTTTTTGTTACGTTACAACTTTGAGAAAAATGCGATATATGAAATGAGGATTATACAATATGAGAAGGGCATGCATCTTTATTTTTAGATTAATGCTTTAATATAAAGATTTAACCATGGTTGTGCAGGTACAAAGAGAGAATTCTATTATCAAACGCATTTTACTCCCAATCGATGTTAATAAGTAAAATAGTCGCAATATATAAAAAGAAAAGCGAGTAAGCAGTTCAATATCATTTATGGTAAGGATGATTGTTAATGATACGGAATGCTCGATAGAGCTGCTCAATTAGGATGGTTGTTTCAAGTCCTGTATCCATTCCCATTTGACTAAGGGTTAGTTTTTCATCGTATTTGACCAATTCTGAACCTATTATAATTGACACATCTGATGTTCCTGATACGCCTAAGCCATTGATCTTTGCCGCCAGTTCCTCTGATGACACTGATCGCTTTGTGTTAGTTAATATAATCTTATAGCTACTTTCGCCTAGCATCTTCTCAAGCTGATCTCTCTTTTTGATATGAATCAGTTTGATGGTGCAGTATCGGCCTAGTCGCTTTTCATATTCTCTTATTGCTTCGAGATAAAACTTCTCTATTCTTTCGCTGATTGTGTAAATTGTGATTTTCATATTAAACTCCCATTTCAAAAGCGAAATTAATACATCAATAAAATTATTATAGCATTATATTGATGGCTGTCGAAAAAGGCTCTCATAAAGAATTATTTTTCTAGTGGTGGTTGTTCCAATCATTTTATTGTTGTAGCATATTGGTATAGCTTGTAAATTACTTGCAGAGAAATAGGTCTTAGTTCTCATTGATTTAATAATTAGATTGAAATTCAGGAGGAAATCACTTGAGGATAGTTATTTCATCTCATCATTTTGGTGATAGGGCTGTATCATCTGAAGATTCTGAACCTATTTTGTCAGCATTAAAAGATACTGAATTCGAAATAATTCAAGGATCAGCCACAAGACTTAGAAAAATTATAATAGGACTTCTGTTTAATTTGGGGTGGTCAGACAAAACCAGAATCGATTCAAGCAATGATATAACAATAACCTCAATGAAAGGCGATATTGCTCTTTGCCTTCAAACAGGTAATGTAAGTAGATTTTATGCTGATATTTTGAAATTGCAAACCCTATACATTAAAGATAAGGCATCGTCTGCCATCTACATACTTCCAACTAAAAATGCAGCTTTAAGAATGGGAAGTAACATTGTTAATTTTGAACGTTTTGTTGAAGAATTAAACCTATATAAACATACAATTACAATTCCAATATTAATCATAGGGGTTGAATAGAGGAGGTTAAGCTAATGGAATTTGGATGGCCCTTACCTAAACGTATTAGTTATCTTGAGGAGTTAAGAAAAGTTGATGATCCCAAAAAGCCTAAATATCCGCTTGTATTTCAAGGGGAACGACAGTTTTATTCTATACACAAAGTTCCTATTGATCTTCCTAAATATAGATTGGCTAATGGAAGAACACAAGCTTCACAAGAGAGCTTTCTATCCAAAAACAGTACCTTATACCCACCTGATTTCTTTGAACGAGATGAAGAAAGCGTTGAAGCTCAACGAATACAACATGATTTATTGAAGGAATTGCTGGGGACAAATGAAAAAAACATTATTAAGTTTTTTAGAGAAAAAGATCAAATTGAACCACTTATATTAACTCATACAGGCTTTGTTGTTAATGGGAACCGACGCCTTTGTACATTTAGAGAACTTTTGAAAGAAGATGAAAACAAGTATCAGAGGTTCCAACATATTGAAGTCATTATATTAGATAATTGTGAAGAGAAGGATATTGATGAATTAGAGGCTCGGTTACAAATAGATACTGATATTAGAGCTGATTACAATTGGATATCTGAGGCATGTATGTTAAGAAACAGACATACTAAACATGGTTATACAATAGATAGACTTGCGTCGATCTACGGAAAGTCTAATTCCCAAATAGAGGATATTCTTGATACGCTTCATCACGTTGACATGTATTTGGAGAGCCAGGGGAAAGCCAAGCAATATGAGGTTGTTAATAAACAGGAGTTTGCCTTTAGACAGCTTAAAAAATCTAGAAATAAAATAAAGGATCCTGATAAAAAGACAGTATTTACTTCCATAGCCTACACTTTGTTGTCCAATCCGACTGAGTCGGGAAGATTGTGGGGAGCAATACCTGCGGTTGAAGATAGTCTTGATAGAATCATAACTGTTTTACAGGATGAACTTGATATTGTTGGAAATATTGAAACCGATGATGATATAAACTTACTTGATGATGAACAGAGTGAATTAGAATCTTTAATTATTGCACTTAGTGATAAGGATAACAGCGAACGTGTTATTGAAGTTGTTGATGACGTGATCAGAGAACAAAAGGAAACTGAAAGAGAGATCAAGAATAAGAAATTTGTTTTGTCACAAATAAATAAAGCTAATACAGCCTTGAAAAATGCCATAGTAGGGTTTGGTAATGAAACAGATACCACAGGAATCTTGCCACAATTGAGTGAACTAGAATTGTCGTTGGGGAAATTGAGGGAGTTGTTGCTTAATCATGCTGGTCATTGATTATATTGAGGACTCACATAGAGCTTATTTATATATGACAGAAGATTCTTTGGCATGGGGGGAAATTAGACGAGTTTGCCAGGAAAAGGGGGATATTCATTTATTCAGCAATCAAAGCCTTTCAATTCCTTGGTGGCTTTTCTTAACAGTTAGAAAATCGATTCGATTAGTTGCTGTGAAGTATCAACTACGTTTAGAGTTTTCGCCAAGGGTTAAAGAACTCTTGGTTGAGGCAAACAAGAAACGCTCAAAATTTAAAGAAATAAATTCAATAAAGCCTGTTCCAGAGGAAGAAATAATACGAAAGCTAAATGAATCTGGGTTTAGGAGAACGTTGACTGAGCATCAATTAAGAAATGTGGCGAAGTTGGCATCACTATCAGCTGCTGCAACATTTTCAGTACCGGGTGCTGGAAAAACTACAGAGGCTCTAGCATACTACTATTTAAAAAAGGAGTCTGATTCAGTACTCTTTATAGTTGCACCCAAAAATGCATTTGCTGCATGGGATGAGCAACTAAGTGCATGTAAGCCCGATGCTCCGCCAATTGTCAGACTTACGGGTGGTGAAAGGGCTATTGAAGCAACCCTAAGAAACTCTCCTGACAAAATGATTATAACATACCAGCAACTGCCCCGAGTTATCAATTTAGTGTCTTCATATTTGTCAGCAAAATCAGTAATCATGTTTCTAGATGAGAGTCATCGAATTAAAAGTGGTGAAGAGATTGTAACAGGAAAGGCAATTTTATCCTTATCCCATTTGCCTACAGAAAAGTTAATAATGTCGGGAACACCTATGCCTAATTCACCATATGATTTAGTTGCCCAGTTTAATTTCCTTTATCCAGAAATTGAAGTAGATGAAGAAAGTGTTATGGAAACAGTACGATCAATATATGTTAGAACAACCAAAGCCGAATTAGGCCTAAAGGAGCCAAAATATAAAGTAGTTTCTATTCCCATGAGCGTGTCACAAAGAAGACTATACGACTTGCTACGTTCAGAAGAAGCAAGACAAGTTGAGAGTCTTAGAGCCAATCAAAGAAATATGCTTCGATCCATGGGAAGAAGCGTTATTCGGATGCTTCAATTAACTTCTAACCCTTCATTAGTTTTGAAAAATATAAAAGGCTACGATGATATCATCTCAGAAATCATTACAGAAGAAAAAAGTCCTAAGGTTGAGTATGTTTGTAATAGAGTTCGTCAGTTAGCAAAGGAAGGAAAAAAGAGTATAGTATGGTCTACTTTTGTTGAGAACATCGAACTTTTAAAGTTAAGATTAGAAGATTTAGGTGCAGATTATATTCATGGTGGTGTGGATGCAGGGAGTGAAGACGATGATTTTACTCGTGAGGGAAAGATTAAAAGATTTCACGATGATCCCAATGCAATGGTATTGATTGCAAATCCTGCCGCCGCAAGCGAGGGTATCAGTCTTCATATGGTATGTCACAATGCTATTTACTTAGATAGAAACTATAACGCTGCACAATTTCTTCAATCAGTAGACCGAATACACAGATTGGGGTTACCAAAGGATGTGGACACAGAGGTAGAGATACTTGTATGTCCGGATAGCGTTGATGAATCAGTTGAGAGAAGGTTGAAAATCAAGATTGATAGAATGTCTGAGGTTTTGAGCGATGATTCTATTCGGGTCGAGCCTGAATATGTAAATGCAGAAAGTTTTGAAGAATCTTTGTCAATCGAAGATATTAATGACTTTGTTAGACATTTGAAGGAGAATTAGAATGTCCGTTTCCGTCGGGATACTTTACTCTTCTCAAAGACTGATTAAACTTATCTGTGATAACCTAATGACAACTAATGAGATTCTAGAACAGTTTACTAAAATATATGTGGCTAGAACACCTTATGTACTTGATTTGTGTAGGTCCTGCAAATGGGTTGAAATTAGTCCATCAGGTTTTTTACAGGTCACTAATAGAGGACTTGAGATTCTTGAAGCTCAATCTATAACTGAAAAACTTAGAATTCAATTAAAACATTATGTTTATACAATAAAACCAACGTGGTCAAAGGTGCTTCATTATGGTCGTAAGGAAGCATTACATCACTTTCCGCAAGAGATTATTCAATGTTTTGAAGAAGCAGAATTACTTGGAGACTATAGTTCAGATAATTCAATTATTTTATGGTGGGATATCTTAGGAGCGTTCTCTAGAAGTGGAGTTGAAGAAAAGAAGAACTCTGTAGGTAGAAGAGGAGAACTTCTTTCATTAAAATATGAAGAGAAGAGACTAGGAGCTCCTCCCACATGGAAATCATTTGAAAGTAATTTTGTGGGATTTGATATCCTCTCAAAAGTGAGCAAGGACGATGATTCGAATTTGAGCATAGAGGTTAAAGGTACAGTAAGTACTACGGATAGCATATCGTTTTTTATCACAAATAACGAATGGAATGTCGCCTCATTAACAAAAAATTATCTTTTCCATATATGGTCTCTAGCTTCTGCTACGGTTCTGTATATTTTGACCCCAGAAATAATTGAACAAAGTATTCCAAGTAATAAAGGGAACGGTAAGTGGGAGTCAGTTAAGATTGAATATAAAAAAAGTGACTTAGAGCCGTATAGAGTAAAGGAGGGCATATAGCCCTCCTTACTAATTATCAAAATCAATTATATCAAAAAGAGAATCCTCTTTTATTAGCTCATTTAAGTATGTCTTCTTTTCATACTTAATGGCAGGGATAGCACTGTATTCCCGTTGTTCGAGTCTTATATTACTAACTAAAGGCGGTACATCCTTATCAAATAGTTGGAGTAGGTCTTCTCTAGAATTCAATGTATTTAGGATTGTATCAGCATTAATCTCTCTATTGAAGTCTTTTGTGTTTCCATTAGTGTATAGATAAAGAGTGTTGTTATGGTATTGTGCCAGATAGTCTTGTAATTGAGTTATTGTAATAATTTGATTAGTGGTCAACAAACCGTATTTTGTAAATGGTGCTTTGCCAGTAAGGTTATTAATATGAGACAAAAGGGTTTCGTAGTTTATCGCTTCTTCATTAATCACCATCAAGTAATCAACTCTGCCAATTTTTTGATCTCCTAGTGGTTCTGGTGTTAAGTTATGAGCCAGAGCAATATTTAGAAGAACTGGGCGAGTAAACTTATTCTTGTTATATGGTTCCTTAGAAATTAATGACCGTAGCTTTTTAATTAGTGCCTTTTGATATTTTAATACTCGCAACTTATAAATGGCGGAACTCATTATTTTTTTTAGTTCAGCTTGAGTAGAATAATATGCTTCTATAGTCGGCCATTTTTCAGCGATTAGTGGAATCGTTACTTGTTCAAACACCTTTTTGTAGTCAGGATTTGTGTCAAAGCCGATATATCGCCTCCCCATTTTTTGAGCTGTAGCAAGCAAAACTCCTGTGCCTGCATATGGATCTAATATAACATCGTTAGTATCTGACGATAATAATAATATTCGTGCCATCATATCTGGTGGGAAAGGACAAGCATGTCTAAACTCTTCTTCACCAAATTCTTTCTTATTGCCCCAGCTACCTTGGGTTGGTATCGGAAACCTCCAAATATTTTCAGGAACCTTTCCTTCTGGATTATATCTTTCGGGGTAATCTATCCACCATTCCATAAGTTCATCTACAACTTTTATCCGGTCGATATAATATTTATACGAGTTGCTTTTGGTGAACATTAAAATGTACTCAAATACGTTACGCATCTGTCCTTTTCGAGACCACGGCAACGTTTTACCTTTATCCCATATTATCGTATCCTGGTGAATCCAGCCTATGGACTCTAATTCATTGGATATATCATCGGGTAGCCGTACCATTCTTCCATTTCGCTTCATAGTATCCACAATTACAAAGAGTGACGAAGTATCTTTTGATATATCATAGACTCCTTGAAAGGTCTTTCTAATATCAGTAAGGTACTCTTTGTAAGATTGTTTGTATCCTGTTTGAGACTCAATATCCCCATACTTTTTCATATTCCAGTAAGGTGGGGAAGTTACAGTAAGATCAACAAAAGGTTGCTTTCTTGAAAAGATACTACTAATATGAATAGAACTTGTATTTAAATATATATTTAATTTATTTTGATTAATTTTTATATTATCTGCATTCATTGATCTGCTTCCTTCCATCTAGAAACTACAAGCTCTATTATACCAACAATTTCAATTAGGATCTATAGTAATTTAATGAGATCACTGCTTCCTTCCTAACAATAGTATTCAATTAAAGAAGAATTAAAATTATAAGAAGGCTGTTATTCTAAATGTAGAAATTCTTACTCTATGGTTCGTAACAAAGTAGGTATGTGTAGACAATTAATAACAGCGTTGACACTAATAATCGCTTGGTTATAATTAGGGAATAGAACAAAGTGGAAATGGGAAAAATGAGGAGAACAGGTTATGATACAACAATTTTCGCCAAATGGCAATCTAACACCTGGAATTCACATCTATAAAATGGATGAGTTTGAGCAACAATTTGTACATGATTTTACAACTTCAACACGACGTTTAGCAATTTATAATAATTTCAGACAGTGGCTTGATCAATTAATAAAAGTCCTCCCACCACGTTATGTATGGTTAGATGGAAGTTATCTTACTAAAAAAATTGATCCTAATGATATTGATCTTGTATTGTTCTACTACCCTGAGGATATTCAAAATCAGCAACAAGCTGAGACAATTAAGGACTTAATTAATCGTGTGTCTAGAGGTTATGATTGTGATGCCTACCTTTGTTACTCTTTTGAGCATTGGAGTCCACAACAATTGATGGCATTTCAACAGAGGAGTCATACAATAATGCAGACCTATTGGATGGGGCAATTCGGTTTCGATAGATACCGTGAACCCAAAGGAATGGTGCAGATAGACCAACAGGAACTATTATTAATAAAGACAGGAGGTGTAACATCATGAACGCCTTCGATGAATTAACAAATCGTATAAAAGAGACAGAGGAGATAATTGAATTATGTAAAGCGAACCATAAAGCAATTGGTCTTCCGGATTACATCTCAGAACTTGAGATTAGTTCATTAGAGCAAAGACTTATGGACTTAAGGCAACAAGTTAATGAAGAGTTCCAGGTCCAATCAGAAGAACTAGAAGTAAAATTAGAGACTGGCGATCTTCCCTCTGGCCAAATATCAGTCAGAACTTTAGCTGGTATTTTAGGAGGACTGCAAGCATTGACTGACAGTGTTGCTAATACTCTTTTCAATCAGCCTAGTAATCGAGGACCTATTCCACAAGAGATACTTGAGCGAAACTCATGGATTCTTAAGACGGTAAGGGCAGGGTCATTTATTGCTGTTATTGATATGAAACATGAAAATCAACTGTCTTTAGACGAAGTTCCTCAACGCCAGGTGCTTTCTGAACTCTATAGTCTATTTAACGCTTCAGATGAAGAAGAGATGTTACTAGAAGTACTCTCATCATTAGGAACTAGAACATTAAAGTACTATATGGATTGGACAAAGGGGATACGTGACTTGAATGTTCCTGTCGAAATTAATTGGGTTACTAAACAAGCTAATAACGAGGGTATAAAAGTATCTTTTGATCCTCATCGAGCCGGTCAAATATATACAGTACTAAATGAACGGCTAACTTCAAATGAAGAAGAAATTTACCTTGAGGGTAGACTAACGGGAATTAACGTAAGAACCAGTTCATTTGAGCTATGTACTTCTGATGGCAATAAAACTGTAGGAAGAATTACCAAGGATAAAGTATCGAAAGTAGCAGGATATGTTGACAAGAGATGTCGTGCTGAATTGTTGAAGGTAACAACGAGAAGTTCCGCTGGAAAAGAGAAAGTTTCCTGGACGTTAAATGATATTGATGACGTTGAATAGTATGGAATATACGAAGGAGAGGCCACGAATTGCCCCTCCTTTCGTTATTCAGTTTACCCTATCAATAGATACGGTGAACCGTATCATAAGTGACGGCGAAAAATAGGGTGTCTAGAGACTTGAGGAGTTATGGAATTTGATACAATAGAGTTTATGTTTATCCCTCTAGAGATGGGCTCTAGAGGGATTTATTTGACCAAATACGACAATGTTTTCCAAATTCGTGATATGATTGTGATAATAATGGGCTAGATATGGATATGGACCGTTTGTGAACTTCGCAAATAAGACGTTATAAGAAATTGCGTGAAGGCTAATATATAAAGGGATGAGATACAATGACAAAAATATTAAACACTGAAATGGATATATTCGCGAGAAAGTATTTAGTTCTCGGAAATGAACATTTAGCAAATGTGAAAAATTATCATAGTGATTATAACAAGGTTGTAACTGATTGTGTCGAGAAATTGCTTTATCATGGAGCTATGTCAATTCAAATATATGGAGAGAATATTCCATTAACAATATTGATTAGAATGTTTGGTGTAAACGGAGTTGAAGCCTTATTAGAACAAAAAGCTTTAGAGTTCATTTTTTCGGATCCATTTATTACTTATCTAGTGGATGATATTCCTGGAGTGATGCCTTTACAAACTGGAGGGAAGTTTACTTCAGCGGCACATAGTGATCCGGAAGAATCAGCCACCCTAGGGCTAAATTGGCTTTCAGAATTATTGCCAAGAAGAGTGAGAGGACAATTAGTGCGTAAGGTAGTGAAGAGCTATAAGTCTGTTCCACGTAACATTGCTGAACATGGTGTAGAAATTGGTTATCAAGGCTATGAATCCAACTTATTTGCCAATTTGGGTTTGCCTAAACAAAAACCTCTCAAAGATCTTAATCTCAACGAACGAAAACTACTATGTAATCTTGCCACAGAAAGTCAAAGAATAGCTTTACTTTCTCATCTCTCATATCATACCTATGATCAATTTACAATCACAAAACTAATTCAAAATTCTGCTGATAGATTGAGTGCAGCAAAAGTAATTGAAAAAAATACGGATAAAATTTTTACGATTGAAACATTGCCTTCATTTAAAGAAATGATAAGTAACGGAATAATCAACATATACGATGTACCACAAATATGCTCTTCAAAGAATGCTGAGAAGTTTCGAAGTTGGATACTGAAAGCTGAATCAAATGCTGGCTCAGAGGAAATAACCAAAGAATATATCGATGCAGTTGCTAATTCAAAAGGATTCTTTGAAACTAATAAAGGGAAAATAACAAAGTCCATAGTAGTTACTTCTGTAGCGGGGATTATTGGTTCTAGTGTCGCTGGAATACCCGGAGCAGTGGCAGGCGTTTCTGTAGGGGGAGTCGCACAACCACTAGTTGATCACGGATTAAGTCTTTTAGATTCATTTATATTAGATGGTTTGCTAAAGGGATGGAGCCCCAGAAATTATACTAATGAAATTCGTCAGATAGTTGACGCATGATAGAGTTTGTTAGCAAGTACGAAGAAGCGCCAACAACTTATAACACCATGTTCACGAATCGGGCATTTGCCCTCGGTTCGGCAGAAGTTAGAAGTTGCCTCAGAGAGACATTTCAGCAGCAGGAAAGCAGAATCAGCCGGACACACCCGCACCACCTAACCGCATCA
Organism: Paenibacillus sp. SAFN-117; assembly: GCF_051966115.1. NCBI lineage: Bacteria > Bacillati > Bacillota > Bacilli > Caryophanales > Paenibacillaceae > Paenibacillus > Paenibacillus sp. SAFN-117. The sequence continues at coordinate 3,282 of NZ_JBQCLK010000032.1, read as the reverse complement.
CGGTCTTCACACTGACAATAAGCTCTCATGTGACCTATTCACACCAGCTGCATGTGCGCTCTGCTGGAGCTGGTGTATCGAGCGATTAGATTAATCGGGGGAACAGTGCCATAGGTGATGGCGAAAAAAGATGGGTGCAAAGTTCTGTTCGCCATACATTCGCCCTGTTCATAACAAGCTAACTTAATGATAATTGAGCCTATAGATACTACTTATTTGTTAAGCTGTTTCGTAATTTAAACGGAAGGGGGAGTAGTGTGAGAAAGAATGTATATAATCTTGAATTTGAATCTTATGTAACCGAGCTTAATATTCATGGTTATAGGTTTTACAGGGTTGAGAATTATACTGATAAGGTCGTTCAGTTGCATCACTTGATTCGATCATTTTCAGAAGTTTCGACCCAACCTAATAGTGGATCTCATCAAATAACCGGATTCGTTAATATTCCAGAAAATGAGGATGTACCTGTATTTGATTGGGGATTTAAAGGTACAGCCCTTGACGATATTCTATTGCTCTTATCTATGTTTACATTGAGAGATGTATTTGTAGTTGAGGAGACTCTAACAGGGGGTGATGTGGCAATCACTGCTGACCCAAGACAATATCAATGGGGAGGCATATTAAGATGTTCATTACCATATGTTGAGAGCGCAGAAAATGTTTCTAAGCACAGACCGTTTAAATATAGTTGCGGATTTGAACAAGGTATTTGCAACATATATTCGCTTATTCGAACTGAAGAATGGAGACGCAAGTATAATAACGGATACTTTCTTTTATTACTGAAAAATGCTATGAAGAGGCAGATTTTAGAGTCCAGTTTTATTCAATGCTGGACTATTTGGGAACACTTATTCTCTGTACTCAATAGAAGCTGGTTATCAAAAGAGCAGATTATAAAAATAAGTTCTGATGAGATAATTGCGTTTATACTGACGGAATATGCGCTGAAGACAGAAATAAATGAAGCAGATCGAAAGAAGATAAGAGCGTTATCTCAAATCAGAAACCGTTTAGTCCACTATGGACGGTTTCCCGAAAAAGACTCAGTTACGTTAGATGCTCAACTATTTATTAGACTGACTGAATTTGTAATTTCAAAAATACTTCAATTAACACCTTCGAATGTGCTTAATACATTAGAAAGGCTTGAGGAGTATTTCAATACTGGAACAAGCACTTAATAAAAGTCCTACGGACGCATGACCAATCCGCACCAACTGATGCACTTGCTCTGCTGGATCAGGTGAACCAGGCAGTTAGATTAATCGGGGGAACATTGCCATAAGTGATGGTGGGAAATTTATCGTGGATTAGGGGGAGAGTAATGATTTTTGACAGTGATGAGTTTGTTAACGATATAGATGGTTATAAACGCGAGTTTATGAAGTTCATTGAACAAGAGAAAAAGAATCTTGGTTTTCTACAAAGCAAGTTAGAACAGATGGGTCTTGTAAATTCTCTAAGCAACCTAACTACTGCGGATTATTTCGAATTCGAAGGAGATGAAACAGTATCGAAGACCGATATTATTCACAGCCTTCACAGCGGTCTGATGATCACGACTTGCGGTAGATTTGAATACCATCTTATTTTGCTGTGTACGGTGGTTCAAAGAGCTTTAGGAATAGGAATTGGTCATAAAGAAGTGCATGGTAGCGGAATTAGGAATGTCGCAACTTATCTTGATGCACTATTTAAATTAAAAATTAGAAAGAGCGCTGAGTATAAAAAGGTAATTGATTGGTTAGAAGTTAGGAATTTACTGACACACCATTATGGGACTGCTGAAACGAATGAACAGTTTGAAAAGATATTTAATGTGGACATGAGCTTTGACCATGATTCGAACTTGATTTTTGTGAGCATGCATGATTGTCATAGGCTCCTCAAGGACTTTGAAACATTTTCGTTGTTTCTTTTTAATCGACTAGAGTCAGTTGTTGATGAATCCGAAGAACTTTAGTGCAAATAAGGTAAAGGATATGGTGTAATGGAGAAAAACAAATCATCAAAAGGACTATGGAAGGCATGTTATCAGATGGAGATATCGGCTGCGTTAACTCTAAATGAAGTTCTTAAAGTATTCGAAGAGCCGATAGAAAAATTGTATGAATGTGGTATAGAGGTTGTAACGTTAAAGAACAGCGCCCAAGAAGGCAGTAATAGTACAAAAATTGGAGGTATGTTTCTTAAAAGGTGTCTAACTGATTTAAGGGCAATTTGGAGCTTATTACAGATAGGTTATACATCGCAAGCAGGATGCGTTGCTGCAGCGGCGTTTGAAAATGCTTTAATAGTTGAAGCAATATCGAACAATGACGAGAGGGCAAGACTTATCATGAATAATAAATCAGGTGATTCCCCTTGGTCGGTTGTTAATTTATGCAAATTTCATGCTGATCAGGTCAAAGAAGAATCCAGGCTTCTTGAAAAAGAGTTTTCTGAACAGGAATATGAGATTGCTTGGGTGCAATTGTATGGCGCATATAAATGGTTGTGTAAAATTAAACATCCAACAATGCCATCTGCAATACATGATACTGGAGCATCAACGCATCATGAAGGGGAATATGTCATAATGGCCGTACCCGATATTAGAGAGGAAGATACTCCAAATAAATATGTAATACTAACAATTGTGATAAATAGAATAAGATCAGCAATTCGTAATTTTGCTTTTGGTGTTCAGATTGATTTTGAAGATGATGGAGTAAAATCTTGGTTGCAGAGATTTAATTCAATCATTACAGACACCCTTATAGCAAACAATAAAATACATATGGAATTGCCTTTTGTTGTGACAGATGAGAAGTTGAGGAATAGATTCGAAAATTATTTGCGAAAATAGGAGAACGTCCATCACAGACGTTCTCCCTTTTCGTCACGCAAGTTGATCCTCCAATGCCTCCCTTGCTTCCATTTGCGCATAAGCTTCACCCAAGCCTATGGATTTGTAATACTCTCGGGTCACATCGTCCATGCGCTGGATCACGGCATCATGTTGCTCCACTGGGACAAACTGTAGAATCGCCGCTGTGATAGCCTGTTAACGCCCTGCTTCTCTGAGCTTGATTTCCTCCAGCCCGTAATGCGTGTAGCCGCCAGCGCTACCATTGGTGAGCTTGTGCTTCATCTCCATAGCCTTGATAGCCATAACAGGGCTAATCACCTCCATCTTGCTCAACGTATTAAAGCCTGTTTCTGCTAAAGCATAATGCCTAAAAGCTGACGGTGTTGCCTGTCCGGGGATTGACGAATATAATGTCCATATCT
>NZ_JBQCLK010000031.1:11593-82122 GCF_051966115.1 Paenibacillus sp. SAFN-117 | reverse complement strand
TATCAAAAGAACGCTTCGTGAATGATTTCACACCTTAAAAATTAAAAAAAACTGTCTTGACTTCTTGTGCCACTATAGTCCCCAATTTTGACAATTCATATGCTAACCGCTTTAAGTCTTCAATAGGGACACGGTATTGATCACTAGAGTGTGAAAAACGACACATCATGCATCCAGCATTGCAGGCTTCAAGGATTCGAATATATACTAACTTCGGCCCTATAGGGATTTGTTCCATCTCTTTTCACTCCAATTTTTGTAGTATATTAAGCATAGAAATTGTCCATACTTGTTCTTATTTAACTGCAAAGTTATGATACGGCATCTTCCCTGATTCAAACTTATTCATGTTAGCTCCAAATCAGTTCTTATCCTCATATGAAATTCTCCTGGGTTATCCTGACAAAAATTTATATCCTTAAAGTTTCCTAATCTCTCGTCTTTTTGCATTTCGTGCATATTCATAAAAAATTCTGTACGCTTCATTTACCCTTTCTTTGTTAAACATTCTCTCCTCAAACGGAATATTCCAGTAGCCAAGAACAGAATCTGATTCATTTAACCAGCGCTCTGAAATCGAATCAAGGTGTCTATTTATATCATCATTCCAAAACTCTTCTCTTACTTTAGTTGGAATGATGTTTCCATATATCTTTTCGGTTAAAAATAATGTATAAGCCACCGCTTGTTGAAGTCCCTTTTCTTCTTTCACTATCTTTAATAACTTATCCCAATCAATTTCTAATTGATTTATACTTTCAAATATATCAACAAAGCGAATTAACTGCAGATCATCATTTATTTCAATATTCATGATCGACCTTGTATGCCAATATAAATGTAAACACAAATGAATAATATGATCAGTATCGTTAAGTATAAAAACATCTGTGCTACCTATCTGTGTTGCTACGGCTTCATCAATTACTCTATCCGTATTGTATGAAATGCTATCGTACGATGTGGTAAATCTAGTGTGAACATCGATATGCAACCAAGGTAAGGCAGCACTTTCCCCTTTTCTAATAAACGTCCCATAATGCTGAAGATTGTTTTCTATATGGTCTAAGACCGCGTCACTCATCTTAACAAATTCGTAATTAATAAGCTCCCCTTGTTCATAACCAAAACTATTCAGTATTCTTTTTACCTCAGGGTAATCCTTTGGCGATATTAATATATCCAAATCACCGAAAGTTCTAAGGGAGTACTCTGGGTATATATCTTTTACTAGCCTGGGTCCTTTGAATAAAATTACTTTAAGTTTTTGTTTTTTGAAGATTCGAAACAATTCTTCAGTCTCAGATATAAACAACCGTCCCTTTTCGCTATTCAATGCAGCTAGTTGGGTTAGTATTTTACTTATTCCAACTGGAATGCTAGGTACCTTCCCTATGTTTTTAGCAATCAACCCTGATAATCTATGGTGCATCATGTGGTCGAGAAAATCTACCCAGTTAAAATCAGAATTTGATATAAGTTCTAGAACCTGCTCTATATGCTCGCTACTCATTTTTATTCTCGAGCAAAGAACAGCAACCTCAGCTTCTTTAGTTGGCCATTTCATTAATAGCTCCCTCTTTCGTGTTTAGTTGCCCACACTTTCGTAACGTCTTAATCCATGTTTAAACAATATTAAAGCCACTATAAGACAATATACGGCAACAATAGGCGTTAACAATCCATACATAGCCCATTCCGAATTCGAAAACAAATATGTCGCTGGAAAAAATCCGATAAAAGCATAGGGAATTATAACCGATACTAGAGCCTGAATTCCAATCGGAAATATTGTAATCGGAAATTGCACAAAATCGGAGATCGTATTGATTAAGAAAGGTATCGTATTTCGAGCATTGCGCAACCAAAAAGCAGATGAATTTGCAGCCATTATGATTGAAGTTCTAATTACTACAGCAGAAATCAAAAAAATTGCAAAAACCACCACCTTTTGAAAGCTCCAAGTAACATTAATTTTAATAAGTGATTGAGTCAGTATTATACCGCCAGTTATAAGATTTCCCAATCCGTTCATACCCACATTCGAAGCCAGCACTTGTATTAGAGGTGAGACCGGTCTTAGCAAATACTGATCAAAGCCGCCTCTATTGACCAGAGATCCAATCGACCACAACCCACCGAAGAATAAGGAGGACACTCCTCCTGAAATAAAGAGCAAGGCATACATAAATTCGACTTCCCATAACGTCCATCCATTAATAGCCGGTACTTTTTGAAAAACCAAATATAAGAAAAAGAAACCGAGTAATTGCGTAAACACAGCTACAATCATCGTAATGATAAAATCAGTCTGGTATTCAAGAATGGACTTCAAATTTTGGAGAAATATTCGGAAGTAAAGATAAAAATTTTTTTTGACCTGATACTTTATCAACAAAGTACTCACGCTACTCATCCACCATTTATTGTTATTTTCTTAACAGCTTTCGTCCAAAACCATTTCCCAAAAAACCAGAGTACTATTGCCCAAAAAAACTGTAGCCCAATAATTCCCATTGTCCCAGTAATATTAATCCGTTCAAGAAATATAGAAACTGGATAATGAACAATACTACTAAAAGGTAATAACTCACTTATATATTGTAATGTTGAAGGGAAGTAAGAAAGTGGAATTAATGATCCAGAAAAAAGATTCGTCACGGCTGCGCGAGCCAATGCGACGCCTAAATGTCCCGAAGTCCAAAAGCAGAAAAGACTGAATACATAAACAATTCCATATTTGACGATTTGCGAAAGAATGAAGCTTGTTATAAAAAATACCCACGTCAGAGGAGATTTCGGGATTGCTATACCTTCATACAAAAATAAAATTAAGAAGGCAAGTACTGTGCTAACAAGCCCTTCAAAAATTGACGCCCCTACAGTTTCAGCCAACCTCGCTTTTTGAAAATCAAGCGGCTTAAGCAAATCAAACGCAATACTACCGTCAAGGATTTTTCCAGAAATCTTTATTTCCGAAAAGTAAGAAAGAATTGTGTTTGATAAAAAACTGATTAGCAAATAAGCTTTCATTTCTTCCCAACTAAAACCGCCCAGTTGATTCCGATCCGCAAAGATTGCTTTCCAGAGGTAGTAACTCGATAAAATGATTAGAAAACTTGCACATATATTCAGAACAAAGGAAGTGCGATTTGCCGCCGTTTCTTGCATTGAGCGGTTTGCTAAAGAGATGTATATTCTTCTTATCATACATACCCCTCTCGGTTAGCGAGATTGATCTCACCTCCATATACTCGTTTGATAACGTCTTCAATATTAGGTTCGTCAATTTTAAAATCAATAATATCGGCAACGCCCAATACTCGAGTTACAATCTCGCTTGCTGATATATTCGATTTATCGAAGTATATTAAAAAATGAGTATCACTCTTTTCTTCTAATCTGCAATAAGGCAAGTAGCGCATGAATCTCTGTGAATTCTGAATTTTTTCTCGCACTTGAAAGTGAAGCACTCTTTCTTTTGCATATTTGTCGGTGACCGATTCTAGAGGGCCATCAAAAATGATTTGACCGTTATCGATCACAATGAGTCGTTTGCACAACTGCTCAATATCACCGAGATCATGCGTCGTTAATATGATCGTTGATTCTTTTTCACTATTCATTTGTTTTATGAATGCTCTAACCTGCTGTTTAACTGCAACATCCAATCCGATTGTTGGCTCATCCAAGTAAACGATTTTCGGTTCATGAAGCCGATTTGCCTAGCATTTTCCAATCTCTGTTTGTACGGAATCAAGCCGTTAATACTTATGTGACCCGATGTAGAGGCTATTGCATTCGGTAGTAGCAAAGGCGGAACAGGTGCTTTATTATATGGTTTAATAAACCCTATGATCAACAAAACATTAGCATTGGTTCCTCAAGTGAAAGTAGTAGATTACATAGAAAAACATATGAAGAAATATAAGATATTGTTTTTCCCCGAGAAGTCCAACATATTCGAAAAAGATATGAATGAAATATTCTTTAATGAAACAATTTATAATAATGGTTTTACTCTAAATAAAGAAATTTACTTATATACGGGTATAGAGGATGATCAATTTGAAGAGGCTGTACAATTAAGTCTTTTTCTAAATGATAAAGTTCAAAATAATAATTTTTTTATTAACACTAGCTATAAGGAACACAATCTCATCGTACTCGACAATCTTGATTTTATCGAAAAATTATTAAGAGCGATAATTCATGATCAAAAAATCACCGATGAAAGAATCATCAGTATAAGAGAAGGCATTTTTCTACTAAAAGATAAATAATGCTATTATTCACATCTCTCAAATAATCATTAGGGGGGCATAGTCCAACACCCTCTGGATAATCGATGTCCGCTGCCTGTTAACTTATTTACCGCTCACTTCCTATGATAGAAAGAGTTCGAGTGTTTTAAATAACCATAATGAACATTTACAAGTCACCTCTTTTTGATAGTAAGGAATCAACCAGCTCATACTTTGGAAATTATGTACTCTGCATGATCTTTTTATTTTCCGTTTATAATGAACACACACCAATCGTCGCGTAAAAAATGGCCACTTGCCGTTCTGCTTCGTTTTCCTCATAATATTGAAGCTATTCTTATCGCGTAAATATTCTATGAACATCGGATTCCGACTCCTTGCTTCTTACAGAACGGCAATAATATCTCCAGTACTTCCCGAACCATGTCCCATTTTTTCTATACGACCCACCCCCTTTTCCATCATGGCCAAGCCACCCCCTAACCCTGGGCATAGGTTTTTGTCACACAATGTCGCGATTAATCATAATATTTGATAACTATTTACATTCACATTTTGAACAGAAAGTTATTTGCACCCGGATGAATATGAAATAGTAAGACAGGACTTGTGAGGAGGAGTTACTTTTGGCTAAAAAGAAGCTGGTTATTATGGGAATTGATCATGGGAACGGATACTTTAAGGGGTACAGCAACAAGGTGAAACAATTAGTACTCCCAAGTGGATTCCTTACCAAAGAAAATTCATTAAGAGAAGATTCCACAGGAGAAGGCGAGCCGGTACACTACAATGAATTTGAGTCCATCGATTTTCCAGGGGAACGATACGTGTGGGGCAATGAGGTTAATACAGCAAAAGGCAAGTTCCTTTCCACCTATACAACAGAAGACAGATACACTCAAAAATATTATAAGTTGCTCAGTCAATTCGGCTTAGCCAGCCTAATCAAGGAAGAAGAAGGGTCCTTCGATGTTATGCTTATAACCGGTTGTCCGTCAAGGCAAAAAGGGACCATTCGCGAACAAGAGCTGATTGAATTATTCAAGGGCAGACACGTTGTATTAATGAATGACAAAGAAAAAACCATTGAAGTAAAGGAATGCAAAGTTTTGCCTCAGCCCCTTGGTAGTATCCTGGATTTATATATTGATGAAGCAGGAAATGTCATCCGTCATGACATCGGAACTTCTTATATCGGCATCGTAGACATTGGCTTGGGTACGACAGATTGCGATGGCATTGATTCATTAAAAGCGGTACCTGACGACCGCCATACCATTCAGGTAGGGGTTCATGAAGTATATCAACGTCTGGCAGATTATATAAATACCGTAAATCCCGATGCTTACGCGACACCTAAAACAGTGGAGGTCCAATTCAATAACGATGTTTATAGAGCTTCCAAACGTCTTGTGATACCGATCAAAGAGGTCAAGGAAAGAATCATCCGTGAAACAGCGGAGTACCTCATCAATGAACTGCAAATACGTTGGCAAAACAGAAGCAAGTTTGACATGGTTTTTTTAACGGGTGGGGGAGCGCAATTAATGGAGCCCTGGTTTAAGGAATTTGTTACAGACATTCATGTATTGCCGGATCACCAAATTTCAAATGCCAGAGGTTTCTTTAAATTCGGACTCTTGCTTGCAAAGGAATACGAGGTTGAGGAAATTCCGGAAACCAACCTTCTTCAAACAACCTAGGGGTGAACCATGTGAAAAAAGTCCAATCCATTAGTTTTCAGATAGACGTAACCGCCCTTCAGAAGAATAGGCTGTTAACACTTTACAAACGACTCCTAAAGAATCGTGCCCTTACACGATTCTGTCGGGAGGCTTTCATTGAGAAAGCCGATCGTTATCTGAACGGGTTGGATCAATCGTATGCACAGCTTAATAAATGCATTAAAGCAAAAGGCATTGAATACGTTTTGGAGGCAATCCAAGAGAAGGAGGCCGGTGTACCCAAAACCGATGTATCCAATACCGATGTATCCAGCACCGGTGTATCCAGCACAGATGAAAGCGTGATCCAGAAAGTCGCCGAAGAAATTAAACTAGCCATTATAAACGAATTGCAAAAAGAGTCCTCTCCTTCTACCCAACCCATAAATTCTACGAGAGCACAAAATCCAGCTAATAGTAAATTGCACGCTGCTTCCCACAAAAAAACAATCACAGCGACGAAAGGAAACAAGGACGTTTTCCAAGATAAGCCTGACATCGAAAAGTTGAAAGCTTTACTGTCATAAACCCCAAACACTAAAACAGGGGCAGTCCGCTTGCCGGCGGAAGCCCCTTTCTTGTTTGATCGTTTTATGCCTAACGCTCGGTTGTGGATTTAGCATTAGCTGAAGCCCACAACCTTTTTGTTTTCTCTCCGACTAAACTTCGAAACGAAACGCAGGTATTCCTAGAAAAAATTGGATAACCCCCCGCTTGGCTGTGTCGCTGGGTGGGGCCATCTTTTTATGCGTCTGCGCCAGCCTCTGGCCACTATCTGACTCTTGACAAAAAAAGTTTGAGGTTTAACCACAGTTTCCCGTACCATTCGACCTCCGCATTACGAATGTCTGCTCCAAACACCTGTATTTAAGTATTTATCCAAAACTCTTGACTATGACGTTAGGTCATAGTGCATAATTCTCACTATAAACTACAAGGAGTGAGAAATTTGAATATAAAATCACTGCGTTCAGACCGAATTTATCAAAAAGTTGCCCAAGCTTCGCCCGAGGAAAAGCTTGAATTGTTCAGAAACGAAATGATGGCTCCCTTTATGAAACAATGGCAAATTCAACAAATCCCTTTTAGAGCTGAAGAGGCGAATGGATTTGACGTTATAACGTTTAATAGTATGATGCATCGATCCCCTGACCAGATTACCCAGCAGATTTCACCTGAGATAGAGTTGATTTCATCAGATTCTTTTTGGTTAGAGTGTGAGAACGCTGTAAGGAAGGGTCTCAATTTATTTATAGAACATGGAATAAGTCTCCCCGTATCGGAATATTTATTCACAATTCAACTAGGGAATCCGGAAAGTCGTGCCTTAACCATAAACGAAGGATATAGCGGCTTTGGGGGCATTCCCGGGTTTATCTGGGGTACAATCCTGCCAAATGAGTACACGATTCCTCGAATGAAGGCTGCGCTGGCGCACGAATGCAACCATAATGTTCGATACCAATTTATTCAGTGGGATCACACCGTTAATTTGGGCGAGCTCATTGTAAGTGAAGGATTAGCTGAAAACTATGCTGCGTTCATGTTTGGAGAAGAATTGCTCGGCCCCTGGGTAACGAAAACAAACGCAGAAACACTTAACAGGCACATAAAGCCCGTGCTTAGAGAGAAATTGCAATTAACCGGTTTTGAGAAATTTGCACCGTATCTTTACGGTGACGAGATCGCAAAGCTTCAAAACTTTGAACCGGTCAATATGCCATATAGCGCTGGCTATGCTTGCGGATATTATTTAATCCAATATTATTTAAGAAAAACAGGAAGAACGATCTTTGAAGCCACAATTACACCTGCTGCTCAAATACTGGACGAAGTGAAGGGATTTTGGGATGAAGAAACCATTATTAGCGGTTAAAGATATTGTTCAGATTACAGGCATTACAGCTCGGACCCTGCATTATTACGATAGAATCGATTTATTTAAACCGACACATCTGACGGAAAGGGGTATCGCCTATATGATCGAAGCAGTTTGGAAAAACTTCAAACCATTTTGTTCTTAAAGGAAATGGATTTTTCCTTGAAAGAAATTGCGGATATTATAAAGCTGACCAAACAAGAACAGAAACAAATATTAAAGAATCAGCGGAAACACCCTATTATCAAGAAAACAAAGACTAGAAACAATCATGGTTGCTCTTGATGAATACGTTTCGGGGAATGATATTAGTAATTTGCAGATCTTCAACAGTTCTTCCGTTTTGCCATTGAAAGAACAGTATGCAAATGAGGCAAGATTCATTTATGGCGAAACAGAGGCGTATAAAGTGTATAACGAAACGATGGAAAAATTGTCACTAGATGAAAAGAGGAACGATTTCAATCCATGGAGGAAATATTTAAACAAATTGCGGCTTGCATCCATCAGGATCCTTCCTCCGATGAAGTGCAGCGATTAATCGAGGAGTGGAAAAAAAGTCTAATGCAATTCACTACATGTGACGCAGAGTTATTGGCTTGTATTGCCCATACCTACAAATTCGATGCACGATTCAAAAACTACTTTAATCAATATAGCAATGAGGATTTAGCAGATTTTCTGTACAATGCAATTATGCATAATATCAATGGTTGAACGTCTCTCAATTGTCCTAAAGATCGGGTGGAAAATAATGGTACAATCGCGCCATTAAGGCCGCGGTTACACGATCGGCTGCTTCTTTTGTTAAAGTAACGAGTAGTTATGCTTGAAAATGACAAACAAGAGATTAAGGGTTTACAGCAATTAAACCTGGAACAGCTTTCATTCCCTGAATTAATCAAAAACTTGAGAGTATGGTTGTTAAGGGCCGTTAAACCCAGGTTGATTTAGATGGAAAGTTACTTTATTCTATAAATCTGGAACGCGAACTACTGTGAAAAAAATGAATATAAGCCGCCAGCATCTTCACGGACGGCCTTTTTCTTGTTCATTGGGATTACTACTCTATGGTGATTGAAAATCCACGCTCTGTGTTCGTTTTAGATGGATTGGTGGAGGCGAGGGGAGTATCTAACATCCTTATTGAACCTGCTTACGCAGCCAATCCTGTCGATGACAACCTTATCGGTAATGTTAGATGCCGTGCTCGTCCGCTTGATGCACCACCCAGATGCAACAACCTCCGCTCCCTGCGCGCGGTTGACCCCCGGGGTCCTGCCTCCCCCCTCCACGCACAACAAAAAACACCCTTTTCGCATGTCTTTTGTTGTGTTATGGAGGCGAGGGGAGTTGAACCCCTGTCCGAAGATAACGCCACACAGGCCTCTCTCATCCCGTAAAACCTATTGGCAATACGTATATTGTAGCGTAAAATTAAAACAAAAAAACTACCTTAAAAAGGTAGCCTGCTGTATCGGTAAGATTTCGCGCACTCCTGGGAATGAACTACTCTCTTGCCTTACTTTTTCATCGCACTCCTAGGAATGAGACGATTTGTATGACTTCATTATACAGAATGTAGACTGAGAAGTAAAGACAACTAAACGATTTTTTCTTCAACTCATCGAATAGGAGGACATATGCAACGACCTAAAACAGAAATATTAGACGTATTCTTTGATGAAAGCGGAAAACGAAAGAACAAACCTAACCTTATGGGAGCACTGTCTGTCCCACGCCAATTATACCTATCAGAACCTTTCCAACTCTTGTCCCAGCGGTTAAGAGACGGAGAATTGAAACTCCACTGGACTGAATATACTGGATACGAAAAACTCAAAGCTGATATTTCTGAGGTTATTAATATTGTATCTAGGTACAATCATCTTCTTAAATTTTTTGTTATCAATTACGACTATTCTGCAATTGCAAACAAGAGCGATTTCGCAAAATACATAGCTGAAGAAATGATATACACAAAATTCCCCGAGAGAATAATATACGGTCTGTTGCGACGTTATGGCAGAAATGTGTTTATTGAAGCAAACCTAAGAATTGAGGATTCAACCGAGTATCAGAGCTTCAAGCTCCATGAACGCCTTAAAGATCAGTTAAACGTTCAGTCACTGTATAGGGGAGAAAGATTTATTGTGAACGAAAGTCATCTAGTACCAAAAGGACAAGAGATTGGAGTTGAACTGGTCGATATTTTGCTAGGCATGACTCGCACAATTATACTCAACCAGAGTAGTGATACGAAAGGTTCTAGCAGCAAAAATAATCTAATTGTTGAACTTTTGAGAAACACCGCTTTCTTTTCATTACTTAAGAATATACGATGTTTTGAATGGGAAGATACAAAGGACCTCACCGAAGTAAGCTTTGGAGACTACCTGCAATTATTTTTAGCCAATCATCACAATCCATTTTATAGATAAGCAATAACACCATCCTCATGCGGATGGGTTCATCATGGTGGAGGCGAGGAGAGTATCTAACATCCTTATTGAACCTGCTCTCGAAGCAGATCCTGTCGAAGACAACCTTATCGGTAATGTTAGATGCCGTGCTCGTCCGCTTGATGCCTTTACTCCGAAGATCACTCAACCGCTCCCTGCGCGCGGACGACCCGCGGGGTTCTGCCTCCCCCTCCACGCACAACAAAAAACACCCTCTTCGGGTGTCTTTTGCTGTGTTATGGAGGCGAGGGGAGTCGAACCCTCGTCTTGAATTTTTTAATTGGTTTTATTGTGTTTCTAAAAGTGTTAAGAAGCCTTATTTTATGCGGGTTCCCGGGTATCGATCGTGTTATTTGGTGTTACTTCAATTTAGGCAAAATTAGTGTATTTTATCCCTTTTGGCTACACCTTGACTACAAATAACCGAGGGGATTCCGGGGTAAAGTTCGGTAAAAAATATTTTGTTTTACAGACTCCCATACATTAAATGCTCGTTATGTAATGTATAATTCTCAAATCTAAATCTTGACATCGATACATATTCTTCGTTAATCTCTGAAGTAAACCAACGTCTTTGTAACTTTTCAGCTGCTTCTCCGGTAACACAACTTCCTCCGAATGGATCAAAAACAATATCTCCTGGCTCAGTAAGAAAATTAATAAAGAAAGAAGGAAGAAGGAGTGGAAATCTTGCCGGGTGTGGCTTAACATTATACCTCTTACAGGCTTCCAAATATCTATCCTTCGATCTCGTGTTGGCAATTTCTAACAAATTATCTTGATACAACGTCATCAATTGTTCTTGATATCCTATAATATTTGGAGGAATAGCGCCACCATTATTTTTACCCCAAACTTTAGAAACTTTATGCCCTGATGGTCTAGGGCCATCATTATAGCCCTTAACAAGTAGTTTTTTCATACTTGATTTATATGGAGTTAATACTCTTCTGTTGTCCGCTTTTGGTCGATCTGTTTTTGATAACCACCAAATCGGGTTAACAGCATCTTTTACACGCGATCTTTCAATATTTACATATTGGGCCGGACTGGGCATTTTTGCTGAGTTATACCAATAAAATTCCTGTGCAAGTTTAAAACCGATTTCCTGTGAGCATAGTCTAAGCAATAATTCAAAATGGTAAAGAGATCTTGTTGGACTCTTAGGATTCCAGGTGCCACCAATATCAATAACCAAGGAGCCAGTCGGTTTCAAAACTCTGAATAATTCTGTTGCAAAATTATCAATAAACCATTGCACATAGTTTGATGCCTCTTCATTTCCGTAAGTTTTCTTCTTTAATAAAGCGAATGGTGGGGATGTCATTATTAAATCCAATGAATCTGAAGGAATTTGTTTTAAAAATTGGATAGAGTCAGCAAGGTAAGCGGCACCAAATTCGGTAGAAAACACCGGTTTAAATGATGGTATATCAAATATATTATTACCCATAAGTTCCACCTACCAAATAAATAAGAGAGCTGTAAATCATTATACCACACGTGTTTTTTTTAACCAATTAAAAAATCTGAGTAATCTATGAAAATCATTTTCATAGCTGCTCAGATTTTCCTATCATTTTACGGTAATTTTACTAGGAAATCACTTTGTATCCAATAATCGATTAACTTTATCAACGATTCTACCTGACTTTTCGAAAGCGTTACTCCTAATTCAAACTGCGATATTAACGCTCCCTTGCTAAAATTTGCTGACCCCATGTAACCTCTTTCGTTGTCTGAAATCAATACTTTAGCGTGTATTACCAAATCCCTTTCATTTAAATTTTTTGGGAGATAGATATTAATTCTTTGTGGATCAAAAGTCTGATTCAAAAAGTTTATAGCTTTTTCATTTTCTTCATTGTGTACTTCCCCTAAAATCCAATCAATTTTTACTTCCTTTTTTACTGATATTAATGTTCTTAGACTCAATGAGAAATGTCTTAATCCGGCTTCCGAATAATAAGGAGCAAAAAAGATTAATCTGTCGTTAGTGTTTTGTATTAACTGTTGAATCCATGAGTTGAGATGGTCAAACTGATCAGCAATCTTCTTGGGAATCTGATAGCCTTGCGGAACAGACCATAACAACTTTGAATGACTTTCAATACTCAAATCCGAAAGTAAATTTATTATGGAATGAACTACTTCAAAGTCTCTTTGAAGTTGTTGTTCATCCTGAATATTTACTATTCCATTCTTAATAATTATTTTCTTTTCATCCACAAGGATCCTAAAAAAACTTCGAATGATATCTGGATGGATTGATTTTTTTAATAGGTTTGTCCACTCTGCAATAGCAAATTCCCTACTATCGTGACCTAAAAAACGGAATAATCCAGCCCATTCCAGCACATTTTCTTTTAGGTTATACCTTATGAAAAACTTGACTAGTTTATAAAGATAGTTCACCTATATTCCCCATTCTTTTAAAAGTTGATCTACTTGGGGAGACAAATATCCTTTAATTTCTATATCTTCATTAAATTCTTTATCAATCCCACCAATTATTAAATTCCTTGATAATCCATGATTAAAATGAGAACATGAAAATTTTAAGTACATGCAGGCATGACATACTCCGGAATGTTGATGGCAAACCGGATCATACAAACAAGTATTAACCTTCTCGTATAATCCGTTAATCCATCTTTTTAAATCATTATCGAACGCGGAAGTTAATGCCCCCATGCCCCCCCCTTCAAGTTTTGAAACATAAATTGCACCTGCTAACGAAGATGGAAAAATGTACTCCGTCAAACTGTCAATATCTAATCCTAATACTGTTTTACCTGCCTGTAAGAGACTATGAATATAAGAATGAATTAGCTTAAATGTCATAATAGTACCAAGTATTTTTTTATCATTCTCCGCATCATTTGGCCTCAGTCTAGACAATTCGTCAATGTTATATTTGGTAAAACATAAATGTTTGTAGATAATTGCATGAGCTTTTTCCTTAGAATTTGGTACAACGCTGATAGAAGGAAAGAAATCATTAATAATAAGCCATGCCAGAACCCTAGAAGGATCAAGTTTGAATATAATAGCTTCATTTTCATTTTTTAATATTGGGATAATTATACGTTCCCTGTCATTTATTCGTTGGCGAAATGGATTCAAGACAGCTTTACTTCTGTCAAATGATTTTCTAGTATAGCCAATTGCCATCATCAATACAGGAAACTTTTCAACTAACATCGCAGTTTGTATTCCGAAACTTTTAAATGCATCTTGGGTATCCTTGAACAAGGTTTCTTGAACAAAGTCACAATTATCGGTTGCTTCCCTTAATTTTAATTCCAAAGATTGTCCACTATTTTCGTACCAAGAGAATACAAATTCATGAAGGGATCTGTCATCTAAAATAACTTCTGTTGGGACTTCATTGTCAAATATTTGATTCACTTCTGATGATATCTCATTACAAAGTTTGTCTATATCAATATTTTGTTTTTCCGCGAACATTCTGACAAACGCTTTTTGATCATCCGTCTTAGCTGACAGCCACATTTGTTTTAATGTATCGTTTTCTTTTTTCTCAAAATTTGCAGAATAATTTTTTTGATTGACGCTTTCTAAACCAAATAAACCACCTATTTGTATGTAGGGGAAATTCTCATTTTCTTTTCTTTTTAGTAACGTTTCATGCTCTAGATTTACAAATGAGCGCAATGCAGGGTAGTATATATCTCCTTCTGAAAGTATTGTACCGCCTAGTGTATAATGTCGCTTCTCTTTCATTGTTTTTGTCAATGGAAGAGTAGTGCTTTTTGTCCCAAGATCCCCAAGATGATATTTTTTCTTATAATTATACCATGTTGCAGTTTTAAAACTCCTGGTGTCAATCATCTTTACGCCATCATATCTTTCTTTCCATGTTGATCCGCTATTTGATTTAACATTAATTGGCTGGATATCTCCATTTGGATGAACTAAAGCATATGAATACTGCTTCAATTGACCTTCCTTACAGAATTCGCAACGTAATCTGGGGTTTTGCCTATTGATCTGTTGCAGGTCCCTGTATGGGTGAACATTAGAACATTTTAAACAATAGAAAACTAAAGGGAACATTTCGTACTGAACTTCTTCAATCTCCCCAAAGTAATACATTTTATCTATCGTTGGATAAAGATTTTTATCTAACTCTGAATTACTAGACCACTGTTCAATATAACTATAGACGGATTGCAGCAAGTGATCCGTTTTCCCATTCAACTCTTTTATCTTTAACTCCGTGACCATAAACCAAGTGCCTTTCTCTTGGAATACAGAGCCGGGGAGATATTTGAAAAGAACTTGACTTCGTCCTCGTTTTAACTTCATACGATCACCCAATGTTAAATTTTATTTGTAATCGGAGGATTCCTCGGCTAACAATAATGTTGTTTCCCTACTAGCATATAACGGCAAGCCTTCTTCAATATCCCTGAAACTAGTTATAGGATTTAATACCTCTTCATCCTTAATATTACCGTTACCCATGCTTAGTACATGATCCAGCTCAGCAAAGTAAGTTTCAATAAAATGGTTAGCTTTCTCACTCGCAGTTACTGAAAAGAATCCAGAATCGGTCCCAATAATCCGTTTAAGCTGATCACATAATTTCCTCTGAATATCTCCGCCGTTTACATTAGCTTTTGCGGTAAATTTTCTGTACTCATTGCAGTTATAGATAGTTTTATCATGCTGTTGAGAATGCAATGATAAAAGGAGACCTGATAATAAACCAGGAAGTGACCGCTGAATTGCTTTCGTTGACATTCTATTTATCGGTACAGGGTCTACTAACCTATCCATAAAAATATGGTTCTGCTTAAAAAACTGATACTGTGACCGTTCACGTAAGTCGTTTGGTCGAAAACAAACTAATACTAATCCGGCATGGCTACGTGCAGAGCGACTACTCGCCTGTATATACTCAGCTTGTTTAGACGGCATACCTGCCATAAATAAAGCGTTAATTCTATCTAAGTCAACCCCATGACTAATTAAACTTGTGGCAATTAATGTATGAAGTTTATCGCTGTAGCTACCCTTAGCCTCCGCCTCAATCCTATCAATTACTTCTACGATCTTGTCCATGTCGTTTTCACCTGTCAACATTTCGGATAGAAGATCGAAATCCTGGTTTTCTTCAGTCCTCAAAGCAGGTACCGTAGTATCATTAATTCTTCGTTTTATGTCGTGCCCCATAGGCTTTTGATTAACATAAACGACTGACAAATCATAGAATGCCAAAAGTTTCAAAAAATCTTCTTGACTATTAATACTTTCGAAATTAAATTTTTGCCATACCGTTTCTGATTCTCTATAAAGTTTAAGGATCTCTTTGTGATAGAGGAACAGGGCCCTACCTATGACCTCTTCTTGTGATTTTGAATGAGGTAATATCCCGATGTACAACCTTCTCATGATTTCGGGAGAACTGGTCGCATAAAACGACTCTCCAAGAATATATCCCATCGAAGGATATCTTCTTGGCTCCCTTAAATAGAGATGCTTAATATGATGTTCATAGGATTCTATTGTCGCTGTTGCAGCTACAATCTTAGGAATATGACCTGGTTTATTTACCAAATTCCTGGAGAATTCCGTCAGTATTCCTTCATAGTGTCCATTAAGAACTCCTAATTCCTCTTTTAGTAGATGGAGTTCATCTTGAATGAACAGGGATGGAACTGGATCATAAATAGAAGCTCTGACTTTTTCTCCTTCTTTTTTACTAGCCACGGAAACTTTTTCCTCACAAGTCGATTCTCTTGAACCTACAATACATCTGTCTGAATAAAAGCCATGCTTTGGACATACTCCTCCTATTTGACCAAAGATGTGAGAAAATTCTCGGTATCTCCCTACAATAGAAAGCTTATCAACAGTCCCACACAGCACACTCGGTACAAAGCGATATATTTCTGAATCAGTAAGATAAAATGGTAGAATACCTGCTAATTCCTTACTTTTGAAAACGAAACATTCTTCATTGTTACATTTATGAACGATTCTCCATCTTGAAAAATCGAAGTCCAATTCTAACTCCTGAGAGCATCTTGGACATTTATGAAGCAACATCATCTTCTTTCTGGACACGTCAGAAGAAAGCATCTTATTTACTGCTTTTTCATTGATGAAATTCGGTGTATTTCCTCCACCCGCAAAAAATCCAATTGAAAATGGCTTACCTTTTCCTACTAACTCATCATTTGATTGCCTTAATTCCTCAGCATATATTAGTATTCGCGCCAGCCTATCCAATTGATTTTTTGACAACATTCTCAATGGGAAACGAATCCAGGCTGAGCAACCTCGCTTTTTCCCTCTTAGCCTATCATAGAAAAGAGCACAAACAATTAGCCCCAAATAAGCTTCTGTTTTACCGCCACCTGTTGGAAACCAGAGTACATCAGCATAATTTGGCTCTTTGATAATCTTTTCGTACATAATATCCTGTTGTGATACTTCTCGTGCATATAGACTGGGGAGAAGTCTCACAATGAAAACAATTTGGAATAATCGCCAACTTTCATATTTACCTTTACCAGCGTTTTTAAAAACTTCATTCATTAGATTAAAAGCCATCATTAACCGCTTATCATGAATTTGGGTAAGTGAATGTAGACCAAGTTCAAAAGATTCTATTTCAGACAGAAATTCATTATACTCTTCTTGACATTGGTTAATTTCACGTTCATTTTTAAGTTGTCCAAACCCTCTAGCTGCAATATAATGATTCCATTCATTTAAAAATCTTCTCATCTCAACAGCAATGTTACTTAGTGCGATCTGAGTGCTTTGTGGATCAGTAAGATCCGAAAAGTTAATAAATAAATCCTCACGTGTTCGATAAAGTCTCTGAAAATGGTCAGGAATGCACTCAGTCTCAAATACTGGAAGCGGGTCATTATTAATAACCCCGACACAATTTATACCCCTCACTGGATAGGTTTTGTCATGCTTATAATCACGAGGGGCGCCGTCGAATTCAAATGGTACATGGATCCCTTTTACAACTTCAACTTTCAAATTGCAATCATAAAATTCAAGAGGATGACCAGTTGGTTTTTCTCCGTTATTTATATTAGGGACACTTGTGTTATTTACAAGGGAAACCATTAATTTCAAAATATCTCTATCTTCATTGAACTTATAAGGACGCGTTTCAATTTTTACTGAACCAGACCAATTGGGGAAATTCGGAATTGCAGATCTTATGGATGTTAACCATCTCTCGAATTCCAAAATGTCCGAGGGTCTTGTTTTTAATGGTATTGTCCCAGATTGATGAATCTCTTCAATTTTGATCGAGAAAATATCCTCCCACTTTGATGCTTCAATTAATGCATCTTTGATATACATTTCCAAATCAAAATCAAAGTAATCATCATGCGCTGTATTTATAACACAAGGAATATCTTTAAAACTTATTTTATACAATCTGTACTTATCGAGTAATTTTAATCCTTTATCTTCACTTTTTTTATCTGTTAGGATTTGATTTTCAAATTCTTCAGGATCCGGTGATAATTCATCTGGTGGCAATTCTGTTAACTCAGATATTCTTAAATCGTTGTTACCTATTTCAAGAGCACTTAAATAAGAATCTTGTTCATTAAATGAAGGTAATACGCGGATATAAAGATTAAAAGAACCTGAAATACTCAATCGAACTTCGTTATTGATCGGTTTGACCAAAAATTCCAGTCCAATATTACAATTTTTGGCGAGACTACGATATATCGGCTGCGGATCTTGTTCGCCTTCTTTATTTTGCTGCTGTAAAAATGATTCATAGTCTGGAAATAAAACACCTGAGAAAAATTTTTTACTCGGTTCAACACCAATAACATAATTTTCGTTTCTTCCAAGTAATCCATTTTTAATAACTTGATGTAAATGCCTAACTAATTTAATCTCATCATTTGTTCTTGCAAGTTTTGTATCAAAGTGACTCATACTTTAACCAGCCCTTTGTAGATAAGATATTTACTTCGTTTTCGCTAAGTGTTTTTTCCAGAAAGCGTTGATGGATATAATAGTCACGATCAATATCGACAGTTGATACTGTAGCTAATTCCATAGCATTAAAAACATCATCAAGTGGGAGCTTTATATCCATTCCCAAATCTACCCACTCATCCTTTAAATAATTAATATCATGCAGTCTAGTCGCAGAATCAGTAATAACCTTACCTAAAATCTTCCCTAACTTTATATGAATGTTCCAAAGAGTGCGCATAGCCTTGTACAGCACTTGCCATCTCTTTTTATACTCTGGATCACCTAGAATCTGGGCCACTGCTTTAACATTTTTTTCATCCCTTACAGCCGAAACTTCACCTTTAACCCAATTAGAAATCGTTAAATAAGAGTCAACGTTCCCACCATTTTGATTGACAGCTCTCATTATCTTAACGTAAGTGTTTTTTCTAAATGAATTATGGTGATGAAACCTTTGCCATAGGGTTTGGACCATTTCTCTCCACTCAGACACGTTAACCTGAATCCATTTCATTACCATAGTATTAGATGCCAATTCTAAAACAGTCTCAAATAGTTCCCTTCTTTGTTTCCCTTTTATTCTAACCCAGATATCCCCATTTTTAAGTTCAAGTGGGTTTGCAGAAATGATATCTTCATTTCCATTGCGCACTATCTTCATAGGTGTACCCTGTTCAACAAATACGGTTTTTATTATGCCATTAATTTTGACGGTCACCTTGACGGAGGGTACAAACTCTTCATGACTATTCGCATCTTCATTATCTGCAATTGAATTAAAGAACTCGTCATTATCAAGATCAAACTCATGCTCATCATCGCCATCAAAAGTAATCATTGAAACAAGTGTCTTCTCGTCAAAGAGATCATCGACTGTTACATTTTTGTTTTCCTTATCTTGTAGCTCGCCGCGCACACTTGAGACATTAGTTATAGATTTATTTATAATCGGTTTTATCTCTTGTGTTGACAGTGGTAGCTGTATATTTGTTAATTTAAAAAAAGCTTTAATAAGCTCTTGCTTATAATCCTGATCGGAACAGTTTACTTTATTAATCTGGTATGTATAAAGTCTCTCTTCGTTATTAAAAGAAATACAATGTACAGTAGTCGTTGATATAAATAGGAAACTACTAAGAAACTTTGGTTTCCATACATTTGCTAAAATGATGATTTCAGATAAAGACTTATCTTCAAAGTAAACTTCTCTCAGTTGGCTGGTAACCCATTCATCTTGAGATATGACTGTTAGATTAATTAAATCTGCTGCAGTTAAACCGGTTTTAACTCTTAACCAAACTTTGAATTCATAAGCTGCTAATTTATTTGAGGTAATTACCAATATCTTTCTTCCAGCATTATTTTGAATAACATTAGAGATAGCTTCTCCTCGGGGAGATCCCGAATGATCCTTTAATAAACCATATAATTCTTTTGTTAGTTTAACTGCTAACGGCAATATTGTCTGGTAGATCCGTCGTTCATGTTCATCCTCGGGCATAATTTTTTCACAAGAATGAATCTTGCTTAGCAACGAAGGCTTGCCACTCGAAGCCAGTAGTTGTTCATAAAGACTTAATGGAATTATTAGGTTGGAAATTTCAGATATTGTTCCTACTAATTTTTTAACAGCTCTGAATGACTGATAGTTGGAAACTAACGACAATACTTCATTTATTTTGGATTCGATAGACTTTGTTCCCTGTATGTTATGTATGTAAAAAATTGGTCTTTCTCTTGTCAAATATATCTGTGAAGCCTTTATACTCCAGGAAGCTGTTACACTGTTAGAGAAAGCGTTTTGATTTTCCTCCCTAAAGATATTTCTCAACAAATCTACGCTAGCCGGGTCAAGAGGTAAGATTATATTATCACTCGTTTTAATGGCGGAATACGTCACATCGTCAAATAATGGTGCGACAATAATGACATGATTACTGTGTTTTTTAGCCCACTCAATTAATGAAAGTGCCCTATGGCGATGTCTAAGAGGGATAAGATCAAGAATTATAATCTCAGGTATTTTCTCAAATGTCTCAAGCAATTCATGACGTACAGCTCTATAAAAACATAGCCAAGGAAGGGAGCCGTCCCCTAGACCAGAAGTGCCATCATTTTTTGAGAGGTTAAACTTCTCGAATTTATTCCCCTTTATTATGTAAGTATCTATAAATTTCCTTAGAAATGTGTCTGCAATAGTGGTTCTCCATACATGAGAATGGAGTTCAATATTGTCAGTAACAATGAGTACACCACTACCATGAGTAAATCTGGCTCCAAGAGTTGGAACTAGCCCTTCTCCTAGATGCTGTAAAATTAAATGGTATGTTAGCAATAGAGGATAGGCATATGCAGTGTTAGGTATTAGAAGAGACCAGTTGCCACTTTGCTTAAGCAGCTTGGAGTTTAGAAAATACTTTAACGATGCCGTTAAAATTAAGTTATCAACATCGGATAACTCAACCTGTGATTCGAGACGATTATCTATATTTTCTTCATCAAATAATGAAAGAGTTTCTGTTAAGTGATATAGTTTATGATTTAATAAACCTCTTCCAAGGTCCTTTCCAGAAAAATCCTCAATTTCAGTAATCAGAGCGGGATCTATATTTTTAATATTAATTTTTAATGGAGTAGGGAGAAACTGAGCATATGTCTTATAACGATCCAATTTTCCCACAGTGATTCCACCTTACACTAATATTGCAAAAGACCCAACAAATGATAAACCAAAACCATGATTACTGTTTAGCTCTATAAATGATAATATTCTTACTTATTCGACCGGTCGTTTCATTTCCCTGCTTTCGGCACAGTAAAAAAGACCCATTATGAGGAAAAGGCACAAAGTTAACAGTTATTCCCTGCCAAAAAAATGAAACGAACTACACATTATGGCTTTCCAAATTCACGATTACCTATAAAATACAATAATCCACTGACAATAGTTTGACACCAAATATACGTTCCCTTGTCTTCAAACGCGATAAAAATTGTATCCCCCCTTACTTACACACCTCCTTATAACTACATGCGAAATAAACCGATCATAATCCCCTCGATACAAGGGTAACTAAAACCAATATTCCCCCATCCGGCTAAATTGAAATACGCAACGCGATGTTCCGAGCATATCGTGATTTAACCCCCCCTTCGTGTTTTTTGCAAGTAGAAAATGCTCAGTTTTGCAGCGAAAAATGCCAAGGCGTCTTGCCAGCAAAGTTCGTTACAACAGAATACGTTCCATCGCTTGCTTGAAGCGGAAACTCTCACCGGTGAATGAGAGAATATGTGCATGATGCACGAGTCGATCCACAAGGGCAGATGTTAACTTGGTGTCGCCAAACACTGATGTCCATTGCCCAAATTCCAAATTGGACGTCACAATCACACTTTGCTGCTCATAGCAGTCCGCAATCACATTGAACAATAACTCAGACCCGGTTTGGCTGAACGGCACATAGCCTACCTCGTCCAGAATGAGCAAGTCGACCTTCCTCAATTTCTCACGGAATCGGCTCAGTGTACCGGCCACAAACTTCTCTTGTAATACAGCAACCAGATCGGAAGCTCGGTAAAACTGTACGGCCTTACCGCGTCGGCAGGCTTCCACTCCCAAAGCGATGGCCATGTGCGTCTTTCCTGTGCCTACCGCGCCCATGAGCAGCAAGTTTTCCTTGCGCTCCAACCACTCCAGTGATCGCAATTGCTCGGGACTGCTTCCTTGAGGGAACGAAATGTGGTCATACACATATCCCTCGAACGTCTTAATGTGCGGAAACCCTGCCTGTTGCACCAGCTTCCCCAGTTTAGCCCGGCGGCGACCATCCAGTTCCGCCGCAAGCAGTTGTTCCGCGAGGCTTCGCAGTTGTTCATTTTGCTGCAACGATACATAGTCCACGACATGTGCCAGGCGCAGTTGCCGGCACAAGTCTGCCAGTTCCATCGCCATCTTAGATCACCCCCATCAGTCGGTCATAACGTTGCAGCGAATTCTCCGTACGGGTTCCGGGCGGCGACAGCGTCTCCTCCCAAGTGGCGGGGACATCCCGGCTGCCATGCTTCATGCCGAGAATCGCGGTGATCTGCGTGATGGCTGCATCCGAACCGAACAGCTCGAGCGCCTCTTCAATCTGCTCCATGGTGTAGACTTCACTCCAATGGATTAACGCTTGAAGACGTTCCTTACGGATGCCCACCTCCTGAACCGTTACATACGTCTGTATCCCCTCCGGCAACATCCGCAGAAATTGGGAGTGCGTGACGCTGCGCGGTTTGCGAAGCCAGCCGGAGAAAACTTGCGGCCATGGAATTTCCGCAGTTCGTCCCGTATACGGCCTCGGCACCTCCCGAATGTTCTCGTGTTGGTGATTCAGAATGATCAAGCGGTCCCAATACATCTGAATCATCACTTCGGTGCCCGGAGCAACCTGCCCTAACAACGGAATGGTTGTATCGTCTACCCGAATTTCACCGTACTTATTCACCACGGCGGCATGGAGGCGGAAGGCTTCAAAGCCGTGCTCTGGCAGCGCAAGTAATTGATGCCGCTCTTCTTCCCACAGATCGTCGATCTGGCGCTGCTGCGCATAATGCTGACGCTGCCGATCTTGCAGCGCTTGCTCCGCAAAGTAGGCGACCAATCGATCATGGCTTTCGTACAAGGGGATCGGGACGGCCCAGTTGCGTTTGGAATACCCGCATTTGGCTTCCACATGCCCTTTCTCGTGACCGCTGTACGGATTGCAGAAAACAACTTCAAAGCGGTAGTGCGCACAGAGACGCTGAAAATTCTCCGTCAGTTGGCGTTCGCCTTGCTTTTCGATATGCACGACGGCGGCGGGCAGATTGTCGAACCAGATGCGGCGGGGAACGCCGCCCATTTGCTCAAAAATCTGCTTCATCGCTTCCAGGAAACATTCCTGATTCTCAGCCGGTGTTGGATAGACGAAAGCTGCATTGCTATACGGGAACGACATGACCAGCAATTTGTAGGTAAGCAGTCGATGTCCTTGACATACCTCGATCGTCGTGAAGTCGACCTGCGCTTCACCCGGCGGATGTTCCAACCATTCGTAGGTCTTGGCTCGCTCCAGTTCCAGTTCGTCTTTTCGCCGTTTCACATAAGCCAGCACAGTGCGTAGACCACCTTGGAATTGATATTCGTCACGCAATCGTTGAAAGATGCGCACTCCGGTATGACGTTGTTTTCGAGGAAGCAAACGGTCTTCTTCCAGCTAAGCATCGACGATCTCCATATAGGGGCCCATGACAGGGCTTCTGCTTTTCCGTTTCGTCATCGAAACATTCCAGTCATCTTGATCGGCATATTTTTTCGCGGTCCGCCAATGCACACCGACCCGATCGGCAATTTCTTGTATGGTGCAGCCTTCTACTTCGCGTAAAAACCTGATATATTGTTGTTGAGGCATTTTCAACATCCTTTCGAGTCTCCTTCGTCCAGTTCTCGCAAACCTAACGATAGGAGGAAGTTGAGGTGCTGACAAGTGCCTTTTTGCATTGCTTGTGAGCATTTTTACGCTGCAATGTTCGGCATTTTTATTTTGCAATAAACACCTTCGTAGGGTCCCATAAACCCCTTGGGTGACCTTGAGGTCACCTCTGGGTCATCCTAACATTTCTGTTGACTTCTAGAATGAAAATAGGATAAACTAGGGTCATACCATTCATTTAACTTTTATTCCTAGCCTGATGCATGCGCAAAGCAGGCCATTCTAATTCCTAATTTTCCTTTTAACCAATTATTCAGACCGATAGTCTGCTCTTTTCCAATCTGATGATTATCAGCATATAAATGAAAGGCCCAATTTGGGTAGTGATGCATTCACTTTCCTAAATCGGGCTTTTTTTATTATTCAAAGCCACGGAGTTTTGATGAAAATCAAAGCCTGTGGCTTTTTTACATAGATTTGATTGGCCGTCTGACGGATTTTGCAAGTCGGTGATAGCCATACTCTCCCCCCAAAGATCGCTTGCGGTCGCGGATGGCTGGAAAAAGCGGAGAAAAACGAGGAGACCGGACTACAAGTCACCCATCCGGGCTCGGTCAAACCTCAGGAGTTGAGAAGCACATTCTCGGCAGTTTAAGACCTTGGGACTGACACTAAGGCTGACGCCAATACTCACCTACTACTCATTCAAAGCCTTGCTCTTAGAAAACCCGCTTCTTACAAACAGAAATGAGATGGAACACATTTATGGTTTTTAAACCCTTACCCCGCTTCTGTTTGTAGAGCTTTATATAGATGCTGACGAGTGAGAACCCACGAGGATCATGGATTCCACTAATGTCACAGGTATGTCCAATTTTCAAAAAGGAGGAAAAAATCGATTATGGATCAATCACATGAATTTAGAAGAGTTGCCGATTTATCGGAACATCCACTGTACCATGCATATTATCCAGCGGTTTCCGAGGCCACCATCCAAAGGTTCATTGCCGCAATTCAACAATCCAATTACATCAGTCCGCTCATCATAACGTCGGAAAATGTCATCCTCGACGGCCACCATCGCTATTGGGCAGCCAAACGAATGGGAATCGAAACCTTACCGGTAACAGTTAAAAAGATTTCAGAGGAAGAAGCGAACTACCTTTTAACAACATACAACTGTGCAAGAAACAACACTAGGGAAGAGAAAATATTTCTAGCAAAACGAATTAAAGCGGCTTTGGAATATCACGGTATCAAACCAGGACCGAAAAAGTGCCACGATGGCACTAAAGTAACTGCCGATGATATCGCGAAAATGTTCGATATGTCCCGTAGAGCAATGTTTCGGGCTTTAAAACTCCTGGATATCATTCCGGAATTACAAAATAAGTTTAGGAAAGAAGAGATTGGAATTCGATCGGTTGAAAAAATTGCAAACGAACTCGATGAACAACAACAAAAGACACTTTATTTGAAGATAATCAATCAAAAATTGAAAGAAGAAGACTTATCTCCCCTCATTGATGAAATACATGATGAAGCAACCTCGAGGTCCGAAGCACCATACCCACTTTCAACGAAAGTAACCAGTAAGAAAACGAAAGTGATAAAGGACGCAGAAAAAGATCTTAGAAAGCTTCATGAAAAGGTCGTTCTTCATACACAAATATTCAGAGAAAATCCTACAGCTGTGCATTTGATTTTATCGGGGTTGGAGGAAATCAAGCGTGAATTGGAAGGGATCAGCCATGGGTAAAACCACTCCCGAAGTCCAAGTCGAGAAGATCTTCAAGCATAATCGCCAGCTAAGTTTTAAATCACGTACCCGCTACAAAATCTCATGCCTGGTTTTCGCCAATTTTTTGAGTGAACGATTTAAGCTGCAAAACATCCGCAACATTTCCGATAAGCATCTCGCTTCATATGTATCTTTCCGTCAAAGTGAGGGGATTTCTGCTAAAACGATCAAAAACGACTTGAGTGCTGTCCGGTTCCTTCATTCGAAAATCGATTCACCCCGATTCCAGCTTTCATCAAATGAAGAACTCTTTGAACAGTTCGAAGTAGTCATTGACCAAACTTCATCTCTGGGAAACCGGGCATGGACAAATGAAGAGTATATCAACCTTATCAATATTGCAGTTCAGTCCGGAAGACAAGACGTTGCTGATGCAGCCGTGCTTTGCAGGTATATGGGATTACGTATCTCTGAAGCCGCGGCAGTCAAAAGGGCGCAAGCCGAACATGCGCTCAGATCCGGGTTTTATAAGGTCGGATCTGAAGCGAAAAATGGGAAGGAGCGGGTCGTCCCTTTATCCACGGAAGCAAAGGACATGTTTTTAAAACGGCTCCCCTTGATTAGACGAGGAGATAAGCTATTCATTGAAGAGAATCAGAACACCCACAATATTGTTCAGAATTTTGAAAGGTTTTTGACCAGGGTTAGAGACCAGATTAAAACAAAGGAGGGGATAGCGAAAAGATCATACAAAAAAGGACAGGCCATTGTCGTGAACAATTTAACCTGGCACGGATTGCGCTATTCTTACATCCAGGATAGGGTGAGACAACTGCAAACCTCGGGTTTAACCGGTGAAGAACTAAAACGGATCCTATCCGAAGAAATCGGCCACGAGAGAACAATTGTCATTGATGTTTATGCTGGGAAGGATTTTTCCTACTTATAATTGGGGCTTTTCAAAATCTATGTTTCAGCCGCATCGCATTTCCGGTGCGGCTGTGACTATTTATCATGAAGTAGTTCTCTCAGCATCTGCTCGTACCTTTTAAGACTCCTCTGAACTTCATTCATATTGCCCTGAAGAAGTTCTCCCCTTGTCGGATATAACATAGTCGACCATTTGCTTGGGTCGCGTGGCTCCCATGATTTTGCAAGCTCTTCGGATGAAGCAGTGCTGAGTTCCTCCATATAAGCATCTATGTCTAAGCGGGCATCCATAATCAGATTTTCTATCAAAAGTCTTTTGATTTTAACGTCGTTAACATACGGCAACAAATCTTCGAAGTAACGTTCAACTTCAAACTTCTCTCCCTGCGAGTTCGGCCTATAACAATACATCGGATCAATTATTCTTCCGTCTTTCAATTGGATTTTTACTTCAAACCGTTCGTCCCCATACTCCTTGTAGAATAAGGCCTTTCCCGGAATATCGCCGACAATAATCTCCATAAGTGCACTCCCTTAAGAAATATACTGCCTCAAATTCAATGCCTTCTCAAACGATTCGGCTATAACATATTTAAACTCCATCTTGTTTTTATTCCGATTGGGCACTTTATAGGAAATCCCCGAAATTCTATACCTCATGTTGTTATCACTAAAGAGTTCTGTAACGTCTTCGTCCGTCTGTACCACTCTAAACGGAAAGTACACATTCTCTTTTATTAAGGACATCATCAAATATCCCCGGCTATCCGTATACATTTTAAAAAATCTGAATGCAGTAAGGTTTCCCTCCTCATCAATCAGTATCAAAGTATCAACATTACTCGCCTTCACAACAAGCCCCCCCAAAGTTGGACATTAACCATACATTTTACTCCGCGATATGTACAAGTCCAGAAATATGTAATGTTATTTGTATTATATAAAAATTACAATTAGTAATCAATATTTAACACAAATTGTGTTATGTTTTAGCACCTCACTTTTTACCTATACTGATACGTGAGGTGATTCACATGAGCAATGACGAGTTCATCATAACCCCGAGAGAAGACAAGACAGTAACAATGTCTATCCGTATAGAAAGAGTCCTTCAAGAGCAATTGGATGAACTGGCCCGTAAAAGCAATCGCTCCCGAAACGAGATTATTAATATGGCATTGGAATACGCCCTCAAAAATGTAAAGTTTATTGATTCTACTGATGGTAAAGCTTAAACATGAAAAAGGTGCCTCCCTTGGCACCTTAACTTAGCTTGCAGCTTCTAGCTTCCCCTATTCCCCTCACTTCTGCTTTTACGCAGTTCCATATATTTTTTCATTTCTTCCTGTGTTTGCTCATCCCTAAAAGGATTTAAGTAAATTCCCCCTGTTTGCGCTTCAACAATATCATCAAGGTCCTGTCCTGTAAAATCGGGTTCTTTTATTTGCATCTGTAAGATATCAATCGCGTAATTCAAGGCATCATGAATTTTCACAGGATCTTGATTCAGCTGAGCCGCGATTTCCAATACCCGCTTCTCCGATCTAAAAAAATCAAGAATCGATGATACTGAAACTTGTGTCCCTCTTAGGCATGGTCTTCCACCTAAGCTTTCAGCAAGCTCCAGAGCCGGATATTGTTCAAGCTTTTTTTTGAAATAATCAGAAACCTCCATTCGCGCGTCCCCTGTTCATATAAACTCAAGGTTAACTTCGCTCATCCATTGCGGAAGTCGATTTGCTCGCCATTGCATTCTCCCACTGACTATCTCTGCAACAGTTACATATTCGTCCCCGGAATTATCGATTATGACAGAAGCATCTGCTAGAGTAACAGCTGTGGCTAAATTATTAAGAGAGGAGTGATAACGACGCACAATGTCTTCTGATGAAATAAAATGCCCACCTTCAATAACACGGGTATGTATCCGGTTAATATGAAGTTCCGTATCTGCAAGACCTATAAAGTACAGATAAACATTGTATCCCATCGTTTTAGCTACTTTTATCTGCTTAAGTATGTAATTACCTGTTAAAGTGGTTTCGACCGCAAAAGTTTTTCTTTCTTCCACCATTGCCCTTAATTCCAGCAATGCTTTCTTCCCGGCCGATAAATCGACATTTCGTGGATTTTCAGGGTTTAGTTTTTGAGCAATCACGTCTGCATTGACGATACCATCAAAATCATACTCGAAGTGATCGATTAAAGTCGTCTTTCCCGCTCCGTTACATCCTGCAAATACAAACATCTCAGGCCGAGTCCTGCTCGTTAGGGATTCAGGTTCTTTCCCAGGTACGGAAATTTGCCCCTGATCATTATCAATTTGAACGACCTGCTCGCAATACCTTACTCCATCTAAAATATAGTATAGGGGCGCCTTTGCTTCAGCAGCCTTTTTTCTTACCGATCTTTTTGCTCTGCTGTATATATGCTGCAGATCGCTGCCTGTTAAGATTGGCATATAGAGCCCCCTTTTTCCATTTATTAATAACTCCGCTAAACAAAGAAAAAAGCCTTCACCTACCGCCAAAAAGTAAATACAGCCGCCTTACGGTGGGTGCGCTTTTTTCTTCGCCGAAACAATGCACGATCTCCGAGGCCTAATTAGCCCACATTATTTATGACGGTCTGGCGCCCGTCTGGATTTATCATACAATGGTCGTTTCTTTTAGGCAACATTCGGAACCTTGTTGACCTCTCTCAACAACAAAATAGTTTATGGTAAAATTCTATAAAAAGAAACGGGGAGTAAATTAAGTGTTTTTCAAGAAGATTTTTGTAGCAATAACCGCTGGATTTATTTTTAGCATCATTTTATCCGTGATAGATTACACTCCTTTGAGCGAACGAAACGAAGATGTCCTTTACTACTCATTTCCTGCTCTAGTGGCTGGCGGTATTCTCTACATTATTCCGTTATTTCTTTTCTTGGGCATACCGATATCTATGATATTGGACTTCTACCTAAACAAATTAAAAGCAAACAACAAAGCAAGAAACTATTTGCTTTCAGTTCTTTTTTACACCCTTGGCGGAGTGTTTGTGACACTTCTTCTCTTGTTATTTATTCAAGGTGGACGAGCGAGTAGTGTATCAGCTTTTTTCGCAGTGTTATGGTCTATCATCTTTGCATCACTGTTGTTTTTGCACATTTCTATTGCTTTTGAAGTAATTATAAGGAAATTCAAAAACTACTTAGTAAACAACCGCTCCTCATAAGAGTGGTTGTTACTTAAAGCAACAATATTTACGAAAACAGCGATGAAAAAAAGCGTTTGGGGACCCTGATCCAGGCTGCACCCACGTCCATATTGTTGTAGGTGAGTCCTTTGCGGGTAGTATGAAGCAAGCACTTAAAGGACTTGGTTGGGTGGAAACGCATAAGCTCATAACTATGAAAGAGAATTATGCCATAGGTCCCATCGGCAGACTTGATTCGCCGGAAGGGCGAAAGACGCGGAGTGACTGGTTTCAGAACAATATCACGGAGGCATTCGAGACTTACATTCATTTTGAAGAAGAATACAACGATTTGCTTTATAATCTGGGAAAAGATAGAAATGATTATCTGGACCAGCCGAAGCGTACGTGAACAGGTAGGTATGCGGCACTCGCTACATTTACTTCGCAATAAACGAAACACTATTCGTGTATATGATGCTTGCGCAATCTGCGAGGAACTTTACAAACCGCCCAGATGCCTCCATTGAATATAGGCACTCCGGCGAAATACCGCCTGACAAACTGCGGGAAGCGCTCATGAGAATGGATAACAGCTGTAAGCTGTCGGCTGCCGACATCGCGTGGCTTTCCAAGGAATGGCTGGCGATTTCGGAACAAGGTGGAATATTGCGTATATGGCAGAACGACGCAGTACTTGAGGTGCCTACCGATTATTTTGATCAATACTTGCTTGAGAAACTGGACAAATTGAGACCTCCCACCGGTGTTAACGATTTTTTTAAAATCCGCCCGCTTGATTGGAGAGGCTATTGGCTATTGTGAACAGGACATCGGAGATTCTTTTTTTGAATACCGGCTGAGGGAGCTCATTTATGAAGGTGTCCTGGAAATCAAAGGGGTTCCAGCAGGGATAAAGACAGACACGACACTTAAAAAGTAACCGGCAGCCAGACATTCCTTAGTCTAGTTGCCGGTTTTGTTGATTTTGAAAGCGATGTCTTATAGCAACATTTGTGTAGGAAGTTTGTGCCGCCGGAATTTTTCCTGATTCACTTTCTTGAAGTTCGACCCCGATACCTTTGTCCTTTCGACCCCGATACTTTGTCCTTTCAACCACGATACCTTTGTCCTTTCGACCCCGATACTTTGTCCTTTCAACCACGATACCTTTGTCATTTCGACCCCGGTACTTTGTCCTTTCAACCCCGATACTTTGTCCTTTCAACCACGATACCTTTCTCGATTTACATAACTATAATTTCACAAATATCAAAAGTAATGTCTACTACTTTCCATTCTCCATTTTGAAAGGTTTGATTCAACGCCACCGTAACTGACAAGTCAATCGTAAATCGCCTTTGCTTGACGGCGCAAAAAAACTGCTCCTAGGACAGGTTTTAAAATATCGGTTGCATGCGGTATATAGCCTTTCAGTGCAACCAGGTTAGCGGCCATTATATGAATGGGACTCGTGGTGATTTTGAGCATGGTGTAGTAATGACGATATTGGTTATAGTCCCTAGTAGTGGTGTAAAATTGCACCGAGCTTATTGACAAGGGAAGCCACGGTATGATTTCTACTAAAGTGACGCAACTCTACTTTAGAAGGAGGATCAAACCGTGGCTTCTATAGATAGAATGTCACTTTTGGAGCTTTTACGCAAGTCTGGTTTTGATGGTGATGTAGATTTTCTCAAAGAAGCTCTGAATGTTCTTGTTCATTCGTTGATGGAGGCGGAGGTTACAGCCCAAATTGGTGCCGAACGTTATGAACGCAACACAGAAAGAACCAACCAGAGGAACGGCTATCGGCATCGGGAATGGCATACACGAGTCGGCACCCTTGATCTGAGCATTCCGAAGCTTCGCAAAGGCAGTTATTTTCCTTCTCTGCTCGAACCGCGTAAGCGCGCGGAAAAGGCTTTGCTTTCCGTTGTGCAGGAGGCTTATATTCACGGCGTCAGTACGCGAAAAGTTGATGAACTCGTTGAATCCTTGGGCATGAAGGGCATCAGCAAAAGCGAAGTTTCCCGGATCTGCAAAGAGCTCGATGATGTTGTGATCGCCTTCAAAGAACGTCCGCTCGAGGGGCAATTTCCGTATGTCTGGTTGGATGCCACGTTTCCGAAAGTGCGCGAGGGAGGCCGGGTGCGCAGCATGGCGCTTGTCGTGGCCATCGGTGTCCGGGAGACCGGTGACCGGGAAGTGCTCGGATTTGATCTTGGCATGAGCGAGGACGGTTCGTTTTGGCTTGAGTTTCTACGGAAACTGGTCGCTCGGGGACTTCGAGGTGTGCAACTAGCGATTAGTGATGCTCACGAAGGGTTGCGCAGAGCGATCGAGCAGGTTCTGGTGGGTGCCACTTGGCAGCGTCGCCGTGTTCACTTCATGCGCAATGTTCTGAGCCAGGTGCCGAAGTCGTCGCAATCGATGGTATCGTCGATCATCCGGACGATTTTTGCGCAACCGAGCCAAGAAGCGGCTGTAATGCAGCTCCGACAAGTCGCCCAGCAACTTCGTGGGAAGTTCCCGAAAGCCATGGATATTCTGGAGCAGGCAGAAAGTGACGTACTGGCCTACATGGCTTTTCCCAGGGAGCATTGGCGGCAAATTCATTCCACCAACCCGTTAGAGCGTTTAAACCGCGAAATCCGCCGACGTTCAGACGTAGTAGGAATCTTTCCAAATCGGGAATCCGTTATCCGACTGATCGGTGCCATCTTAATCGAGCAGCAAGATGAATGGACCGTTGCACGTCGTTATTTCAGTCTCGAATCCATGGCCAAAATCGTCAATGGGGAGCAAGTTCCTCTTGCATCCACCACACTCTTGCAGAAATAAATCTGGGTCCGCGGTAGAAATCGATTTTACACCACTTGACGGGACGCTACCCGATATTGCGTTGATGAGCATGGCTCACCATCTCCGCCCCGAGGAAAGTTTAAATTTTCAATACATGTTTCGCAACTTCTCCATTAACATAAAAAGAAAAGAGGAAGAGCCTCCGCAGTGGAGGCTCTTCGTAATCCGCACAGTTGCCATAAAGGGCAACGGCGATACCAAAACGTTCAGAAAATCACCACAACCAACTATGTTGGCGGGGAATATAGAGTTAATTCGAAGATACCAAAAATGATAGTTTTGTCAATAACCTGTTTATTGCATGTTGTTGTTCTGTGATAATGTCATCCTGTAACTGTTCTGAGATAATGTCACTATGGGACAGAAGACATTGACATTGACCAGAGCAGAATTGAAAAAGGTACTTGTGGTGGAGAAGGACACATGACGAACATGGAAGGAGCAGCGGCACTCGGACTTATCGTACGACAAGGTCATTGGACTATCATTTTAAGCCGCAATTTGTTCATTGAAACGGCTCAGACGCTGTAACATGGAATGGGTTAGGAATCCTTTATTAATTGCCACAGTTCGACGGTAAATCAAAAACTAACCCATTCACACACAAAGAAACCCAAGACTTATTTTTTTGAGCAGATCTCCGGTTCAAGATGGGGAAGTCTTAAAACATATACAGAAAACTTAATTTTGTTGAGTTTCGCTTTATGAGAAAACGATGGATCGGTTCCATCGCTCGGATCATCCTAGCGGTTATAGCGGTTTTAAACGTAACCACTTTTTGAGGTAGACGACGGTATACTCAGAATTATTGTTGGTTTACCGTGGTTTTCCGGTTGACCAAGTAGACATGGTGGTCGAAATTCGAGGCCGATATGCCACTCATAATGATAAGGAATCCGATAAAACTCCATTCGTATGCCAACCTCTCAAAGACAACCTCGTTCCGCTTACGCTAAAATTACCCCCCTTCGCAAATTTTATATATTGGTTTATACCATTTAAGACAAGACAAGCGATCTATCGAGATCAAGATTTAGCCGCCTTCTCGAAGATCGCTTGTATCCAGTGACCACGCTTAGTCACAAAACTATTTTATCATAAATCGCAATTTCAGCGAATTTCCAGATGTATCTTCCTCATAATTTTCTGTGTCTTAACAAAGCTTATCGGGACCATAGATACTTTTCTGTGGATAAAATATTTGACCTGCCGCGCTACATGTGGTCCTAGGCGAAGTTCTCGTTAAAACCGGCACTTTGTCCTTTCAACCCCGATACCTTTGTCATTCAAATACCTGCAGACGCTGCGATGCATTCGTTGAAACATACATTCTACTCCGTAAAAGGCCTCCATCATTGAATGTGAGTGGAAATCTTTTCCGCCTCGCGTTTATTTGGCCCCGATACTTTGTTTATTCAACCCCGATACCTTTCTCGCAGTTAACTTGACCAGATATGAGTTACAAAATATAATTAAGTCATACCATACCTTTTCCTTCTTTTTCTCATTCCCACCAGACGGATGGGAACATTCTAACCCGAGCAAATAGATTAATTACTTCTGTATTTTGAATTTAAATTAATAAGTATAATAAATAAGTATAATAAATGGCCCATTTCAGGTAGAGACTCTCTCTTCTGCAGCTGAAATGGGTCTTTTTGCGTTCGAAAACAAATTGTACGCCGCCTTCCCCCTGTTAAGATGGCGGCTGAAAGGGGGGATCTCATTTCATCAACTATATTAAAAGGACAGGAGCAATGTATATATGAATCAACAAAATCAACTACTGACAATCGATGAAGCTAGGAAAATTCTGCGTGTGGGCCGCAACGTGATGTATGAATTGATCAAATCCGGTGGTGTCCCACATATTAAGATTGGGAAACAAATCAGGATTCCTTTAAAGGAGCTTGAAGAATGGATAAAAAAACAATTAATCGCCTAATCCGCCATATCAGTCACGGGCAAAATAATAGCAAGCGAATACACGCCGATACATACCGGCTGGATTCGCTTGCTAATGGTTGTCGTTAAAAAACATTAGCTGCGTCTTCCTAATGCCATGCTCATTGCTGTTACAGTCTTCTTATGTGTCTTATCGAATCGATGCGTGTATATTTTATTGGTCGTCCCAAGATCCGAATGACCTAAAGCTTCAGAGATTGCCTTCAAATCAACCCCCGCTTCATACAGAATACTGGCGAAGGTATGCCTTAAATCATGAAGCCTGATCTTAGGAAGGCCATTCCTTTCCAGGAACTTTTTAAACTGCTCCGTTACTGAGTTTACTCGGTAAGGCTTCCCGTTATCATGAACATAAACGTAGCCGCTATCTATGTATTCATCACCCAGCATACGTCTATGTTCATCCTGCTTGTTTTTCACCTTCAAAAGAACCTCCAACAGCTCATCCGTTATGAACAGCACCCTTCTGCTTTTCTCCGTCTTCGGAGTCTTCACAACTTCCTGACTGCCGGCGCTTGTACGAACCTCTTTAATATGAATGAGCCTTCCTTCAAGGTCAACGTTCTTCCATCGCAACCCGACAATTTCCTCGCGTCTCAAGCCCAAATAACCGGCTAAATATACCGGCAACTCTAACTTTGTATCCTTGGCCGCATCAAGCAATGTATTTAATTGCTCCTTGGTGTAGGATTGTCCAGTATAACGCTCTTTTTTGGGCAGCGTTACGGCGTCGGATACGTTCCGGTAAACGAACTGCTGCTTCAAACCATAATCCAATGACTTGCGAATACACGCATGATGCTTGTGTACAGTGTTTGGAGACAACCCCTTGTCATCCATCAAATGCTTGTAGTATTGTTGAACATGTACCGGCTGCAGTTTCTGTAGCTCGAAAGAACCGAGATAAGGAATCACGTGCTTATAGATAATGTTCTTATAAGCGTATGTGGTTGTTTCTTCACAGTTGTATTTCACATAATTCTCCATCCAATGTTCCAGAAATTCTGCAAAGGTCATTTTTGTGGTCTGAACGAGCAGGTTTCTCTGCCTGTTATACTCGAATTCATTCAGAAGCTTTCTAGCTTCTTCTTCGGACGAGGCAGTAGTATATTGCCTGATCCGTTTGCCTGAGCTGTCTCTACCGAAATCAAATGTTACCCTGTATTTTGTCCCGATTTTTGTTATATTACCGGCCACACTACCACCTCATCCCTTGATGTTCGTAGGGGAATCCCTTACCTCAAGAATATGGTAGCATCGTCGGAATCAAAAGTTAAGTGAACCGCTTGTAGTCCAATGGACTACAGAAAAGGCTCAAATCGATAAAGCAAAAATGGTTTGGACTACATTTGGACTACAATTTCAAGACATAGCAAAGCCCAGCCCTCATGCGGACTGGGTTTTCATGGTGGAGGCGAGGGGAGTATCTAACATCCTTATTGAACCTGCTCTCGAAGCAGATCCTGTCGAAGACAACCTTATCGGTAATGTTAGATGCCGTGCTCGTCCGCTTGATGCCTTTACTCCGAAGATCACTCAACCGCTCCCTGCGCGCGGACGACCCGCGGGGTTCTGCCTCCCCCTCCACGCACAACAAAAAACACCCTCTTCGGGTGTCTTTTGCTGTGTTATGGAGGCGAGGGGAGTCGAACCCCTGTCCGAAGATAACGCCACACAGGCTTCTACGGGTGTAGTCGCAGTTTTGATGTCACCCTACGGACTATCACCTGATTCCCTTCGGGTCAGTCTGGAAAATCAATGTGGAATAAGGATTATTCTATTCATCAATTGTCTAGTACAATTTTATTGAGAAGGTAAGCTTAGAGACTACTTAAAAATACTTGTCAACCAACTCTAATATTTTAAACTTATCTATAAAATAAACTGATCCCTTTAAACTCTTGGGTATTTTATGAAGGATCTTTTCTTTAGCATTTTCAGTGAATAAGCCACTTATTACAACATAAAAGCAACTTATATATCTCTCTTCCTCTGATCCTGGAATTCTGTATGGTATCATAAAAGAATCATCAAGTTGATTAATTATTTCATCTATTTGAGAATTAACTTTTCCACTTATGTTGCCAGCTTTAACTTGAACTGCATGATGAATTGCAATATTAAGCGGCGATATTTCTGAAAAGGTAAAATCCTTTCCAAATTCCTTTCGGCCATGATTTTTCCTGATGTCGATGTAACCCATTCTTCTTAATAAGGGAAAAACAATTCTATCACTAAAAACTAATTCGTTAGATTCATATTCCTTATCCCAAATAGGCTTACCCAGCAGAGATTCTGCAAAGTATGCAGACGAATTAACATCTTCTAATGAAGAATTTATTTGTTGTTCAATAGTTATATTTGAGGTGGTTTTTCTATTATAAACAATAAAAGGATCTTCACTTGAATCATAATCAGCCTCTTCAACCTTTAAATCACCATACAGTGGGTTTTCAGCCATTGTCTTAATAACAAGTGATGGGTTCCATTGGCTTTT
The DNA here is from genome assembly GCF_051966115.1 of Paenibacillus sp. SAFN-117. Classification (NCBI taxonomy): domain Bacteria; kingdom Bacillati; phylum Bacillota; class Bacilli; order Caryophanales; family Paenibacillaceae; genus Paenibacillus; species Paenibacillus sp. SAFN-117. The sequence goes on along the minus strand of NZ_JBQCLK010000031.1, from coordinate 45,157 downwards.
CCAATACTCCTTTGGTAAATCACATATTAACCGAATGTATTTTTCGTCATTAACTTGATACACTGACACAAGCCAACATATTGAATTACGCCCCAAATCTTCTGTTTTAATATCTATTCGAATATTGGATGGAAAGTTAGAATTAACAAGCTCATAAAATTCATTTTGTTCATTGCAACTAACGTCAATCAAGTCATCGCTGTATGGAAAGAAATCTAATAGTGGCTTTCCTCTATACTCTACTTTTGTAGGCCACTTTCTATCATCTTCTTCAATAACCCACATACCATATATACCACCTGGCTTAATTTTTTTGAGTTCAAGTCATCTCTGATACCTTCTATTAACTCATTCACTGTATTCTTGAAAGCATACACTAAACACTGACGCCAATCACAACAGCTCGCTAACTCCAGCTAACGGGATCTTTCCTCCATATCCCCCCTCCAGCCTCATTCCTTTATTCTAGGAACTTTTTTATTTTTCACATGGGGAAAATAAGATTCAAAATATCTTCTTCACTAATAAACCTCATCACTTCGTTCCTTTCCTTGAAGGCATAGTTGTAAATCCGTTTTATCTAGACTCTTTTGTTCTTTCAGAATTGTTGAAACGGAATAGGTAGAACTAATGTAATCCAAAAATACATTCATAATTATCAACCAATACTTTGCGGATAGACGAATACTACGCAATTTTATTTTATCCCATTTAATTTTTCTAGTATGAGAACACTGAAGGCCTTTGTATCCTCATGTAACCCAAGCATCTGAGTTTACTCCTATTCGTTGTACTTAGGGGACTCTCGCATAGATTCTTTCTATCTGATATGGTGATTAAGAAAACCTTATTAGCTTGAGATCATTAACCCAACTCACATCTATCAAATTTTTCCAAATTAATTATACTTTATTAGTAATCACTTGTAAACGATAAATAATACTACTATTGAAGTTAATTAAATAATATGTTAGTCTTAATGCGTCAGAGGAATCTGCGGATTGAAAAAATAGCAGTATTATTTACATTTTGAAATACAAAAAAGCGACCTATCTCGGTCGCTTTTTTGTATTGATGGATGCAAGGGAAGTAACGATATCCTCGACGACGCAATGCATTTAATGTAGAATCGATGCCGTGCTCGTCCGCTTGATGCCTTATCCCCGAAGCTCACCCAACCGCTCCCTGCGCGCGGGACGAACCCCTGTCCTCTTCGGACAACGTCAGGTTCGACCTCTCGCCTCTCTCATAATGTGAAAGGGACACCTCTATCGAGATGTCCCTTTCACATTATGGAGGCGAGGGGAGTTGAACCCCTGTCCGAAGATAACGCCACACAGGCTTCTACGGGTGTAGTTGCAGATTTGATGTCACCCTAGGAGGCCCCCTGCAACTGGGTTCTCTTAAGGTCAGCCTGATTGTCTTCTTCCGTTAGCCCCAGGCGGAGACTAAGCGGCGTATCCCACTATAGTTGAGCCCCTAGCCCGGCACATGGGCGATGCAGAGTAGGAGCGTAGCGACTGCTTATTAGGCAGCCAGAGCTACAGGTTGATTGTTAGTTTTGCCGTTTAAATTTGGCTTACGCGTTTTATAGTGGACGCGAGCCCCACTACCCGCTACCCATGCTCGAACTACCCCCGTCGAATCCATAAACGCCCCCGTAATAAGGCCGATAGGATCGATGGTTCAACGTTCGGAATCACTACTCCCGGAACGTCTGCATCATCGAGATCATGAGCCTATAATAAGCCGTTCCAAGAACGGACTGATACCTTTAGTATACCATAAACCACCCTCATCTGCATGGGCGTTTCATGGAAAGCAAGGAGATCTCTGGCTTTGCTAAACCATTAGAGAACTCCGGCGAGACAGCATATCTATTAAGCATTAATCATAAGTGCTGATTGACACCTCACGCATCCAGTAAACGGGAATATGAGAGATAAGGTCTTAACGGGACAACCTTACACAAACCCACGAGATAACAGCGGTCCCAACACAACCACAAATTGCCTGGGAACTACTTAACGAGCAACCTTCTGCTTCTCCCGCAGCGCTCGTTGAATGTCGCGATTGGCGTCGCGTTTAGCGGCAGATTGACGCTTGTCGTACTGCTTCTTCCCTTTGCCCAGTCCGATTAGCAGCTTGGCATAGCCATTGCGCACGTAGACCTTCAAGGGAACGAGCGTATATCCTTCCTGCTTAACCGCGCCGATCAGCTTGTTGATCTCGGCTCGCTTAAGAAGCAGCTTCCGGGCCCTTGTAGGATCGGTCGGATTGAACCGGTTTCCCTGTTCGAATGGGCTTATATGCATATTGTGCACAAATGCTTCTCCATTACGAATCGTAGCGAAGCTGTCACTAATGTTGGCTCTGCCCCCGCGCAGAGATTTGATCTCTGTGCCGGTAAGCACCAGGCCGCATTCGTAAGTTTCCTCGATAAAGTAATCATGGGAAGCCTTCTTGTTCTGGGCGAGCGTCTTGCTCTCGCTATTCTTGCCCATAACAATCACTCCTTCATCTAACTAGGAGCTAATTGTACCAACTCCCGGGGCATAAATCAAGGGATCTCCCCGGGAGTTTTTCGTTATATCCGATCTTTCACTTCTTCCGCCGCCGCTTCTTCACGCCGGCGTAGAACGGCGCCGCCGCCTTGCGCTTCCGCCTCTTCGCGGCCCCTTCATCCCCGCCCTCCCGGCCGGGGACGAAGACGCCTGCGGCGCGGCTCTTGCGCGCGGCTCCCGCGCGGCCCGCTGCGGCGGCACCTTGGTCCCCCTCCCCCGGAGCGGGGACCAAGGCTTCGCCGGCCGCTTGGCGCTTGGCGCTTCGGCGGCCTGCGCCTTCCGCTCCCTTCTTGGAGCGGGCGGCGGGAGAGCCGCCGTTCCGGCCGCGCTTGGCGGCGCCGATCAGCTCGCGGGCCTCTCCCTTCGAGCTGCGGGCTATCGCTTCGACGAGCTCGAAGTCGATCGTATGCTCGTCGAGATTGACGCGAGCTACCCTCACCTTCACCTCATCCCCGATGCGGTAAATTCTCGAGGTCCGCTCTCCGATCAACAGATGCTGCATCTCGTGATAGTGATAATAATCATCAGCGAGATCGCTCAGGCGGATCAGCCCCTCCACCGTATTCTCCAGCTCGACGAACATTCCGAAGTTGGTGACGCTGCTGATGATGCCGGTGAACTCTTCTCCGACTTTATCGAGCATATACTCGGCCTTCTTCAGCGCATCGGTTTCCCGCTCCGCCTCGACCGCTAATCTCTCACGTTCCGAAGACTGACGAGCGATGTCCTCCATGCGGGAGGCCAAATATTCCGTCCGCTTCTCCGACAAATTCCCCTGCTCCAGCACCTCGCGAATGATGCGGTGGATAATCAGGTCCGGATAACGGCGGATCGGAGAAGTAAAGTGGGAATAGAACTCCGCCGACAAGCCGAAGTGCCCCAGGCTCTCGGCGTCATACCGGGCCTGCTTCATCGACCGGAGCAGCACGGTGCTGATGACCGTCTCCTCCTTCTTTCCCTTGATTTCCTCCAGCAGAGTTTGCAGCGCCCGGGGATGGACCGTATTCCCCTTGCCCTTGACGGTATACCCAAAATTTGTAACAAAACCCATAAAATGCATCAATTTTTCCGAATCCGGGTCTTCGTGAATCCGGTACAGAAACGGCACCTTCAACCAATGAAAATGCTCCGACACCGTCTCATTCGCTTTCAGCATGAACTCCTCGATGATTTGCTCGGCAATCGTCCGCTCCCTTTTGACAATATCCAGAGGCTTGCCGTTCTCATCGACAATGATCTTCGATTCCTGAAAGTCGAAATCGATGGCTCCCCGCTGCATGCGGTAAGCTCTGAGCTTAAGCGCCAGCTCTTCCATCAGCTTGAAATCGTCGACCAGATCTTTGAACCGTTCCAGCAGCTCGGGCTCTTCACCGGTCAAAATTTTGCGCACATTGTTATAAGTCATTCTCTCCGTAGTCCGGATGACACTGGTAAAGATGTCATGGTTAACGACTTTCCCCTTGGAGTCGATTTCCATCTCGCAAGACATCGTTAGACGGTCCACCTGCGGGTTCAAGCTGCAGATTCCATTGGACAGCCTGTGCGGCAGCATCGGGATGACCCGGTCCACCAGATACACGCTGCAGCCCCGATTGTACGCTTCCCGGTCGAGAGCGGAATTTTCCTTCACATAATAGCTGACATCGGCGATATGCACGCCCAACAAATAATTTCCGTTAGGAAGCCGTTCCACATTGACCGCATCGTCCAGATCCTTCGCGTCTTCGCCGTCGATCGTCACGATCCGCTTGTTCCTCAGGTCCCGCCGTCCGCGCAGTTCCTCTTCGCTGATCGTATCGGGCACCGCCTGGGCTTCCGCCATCACTTCGTCGCTGAACTGCTCCGGAAGCTGGAATTTGCGAATAATCGATAAAATGTCCACACCGGGGTCATTCTTATGTCCGAGAATTTCAATGACTTCCCCTTGGGCAGCCGCCCTTCCTTCCGGGTAGCTGATAATTCGGGCTACCACCTTCTGGCCGTGGACCGCGCCCATATATCCTTCCTTCGCCACGAAAATATCCCGGGAAATCCGCTTGTCATCCGGAATGACGAAAGCAAAGCTGTCGTGATCCTCAAAAACTCCGACCACCTGGGTGGTAGCCCGGTGAACGATTTTGATCACTTCGCCCTCGAGCCTTCCTCCCGCCGGACCCTTCACGGAAATTCGGACGAGAACGGTATCTCCATTCATGGCTCCGCCCATGTCGTTGGCATGAATGTATACATCGGCCAGATCTTTGTCTTCCGGAATCAGGAAGCCGAATCCTTTGGGATGCGCCTGCAGCCGGCCCTTGATCAAATTCAGGCGATCCGGCAGGGCGTACCGCTCGTTGCGGGTCCGGTATACCGTCCCTTCCTCCTCCATCCGGTTTAACATTTTCAGAAATTGTTTATAATCTTGCGAATCGCTAATTTCAAAATGCTGCTCCAATTCGCGATAAGTCATCGGACGATAGTCCGGATCATTCAGCAGCTTCAGTATTTCTTCTTCCGTTATCATTAGCATCTCCTTTAGTCATTTATAAAGTCCCGGTTTATGGCTTCCTACTTCAAAGTATTTACCCAAAGAACAGGGACTAATCCCCCTTACGCACATGAAATCCGTTAAAGGGCGAAAAAAACTTCTGCGTGAGTCAATTACTGGCGAGCGAAGCATTCAGAGACGTTGGCCATACCGTAAACTCGTCCACAAGCGCCCTTTCATCCTCCGCTAATGGAATGTCCATCTTATCGCCAACATATTAGCGTTTTATAATATTCCCTGAAGGGAATTTCCGTTCACACCGGGTTATGTATTCGGATCAAAGCCTCAGAAATACAAAAACAGCAGGAAAACTCCTGCTGCATTCGAATTCGCTCTTTATTTTACGAAATAACCGATCAACAAAGCAACAATGATAAAGCCCGCAGCCAAAACAGCCGTCAACCGGGACAAGAGAAGATCCAGCCCGCGAGCTTTCTGCTTACCGAACAGATGTTCCGCACCCCCGGAGATGGCACCTGACAAGCCTGCGCTTTTCCCTTTTTGAAGGAGCACAACGGCAATCAAGCCTAGCGAAAAGATAATCAAGATGATTTTCAATGCAACAACCATAATTCCACCTCCTAAGACAAGTTCCAGTGCAGCATCGTCCGTCAGCGTTGATTTGTTTCTCCATGAGAAATAAAGCCGAAACCGACACAGCAAACTTATTTTAACATACGCCGGCCCAAAATACAATTAATGTTTGTCCTAATCCCAAAACATTCCATGTCATTAATGGTAAACCATTCTAACCTTTGAAGGCCTTAAGCATTCATGGTTTTGCTTGAAGAAGTCGGCGGCATTTGCAGGCATTCTCCCCTAGAACAACTGGCTCTCGTTAGATGCTGTAACCGGTTTGGGTGCATTCTTGGGCCGGATGAAGGTCATCAGAGCTTTGACTGCGCACCATAAGGAGAATACGGTGAAAAATCCTGCCCACACGATCGCCGGAAGCGGCGTATGTTGGCTCAGCAGAGTGGCATCTCCCGCACTCATCGAATCCTCCCAGGCGTACAGAATCAAGGAGAACGAGCCGAATACAGAATCCTCCAGCATCAGGAAGGAAATGAGCAAATAATAGAAGCGGCCAAGCTTCCGGCCCCCCACCAGCAGGACGACGACGGTCAGCGCGATAAATCCGGCGAGCCACAGCATTCCGAACGAGTTGCGAACGAACAGGATCAGACTCAGTACGGCAATGCCGGTTATGATCGACAATGCGAGCTTCTGCTTGCCCTTGGCGTCCAGGGAGAACATAAACCAGGCAAACAACGAAGAAGTCGTATATCCGGCTAAAGCGACGGGAATGAAGGCCCAGGAATCCTTGACCGCCGACCGGGTTACTCCGCTGTGGTCGGAATACAGCTCAATATACAGCACCTTGCCGGACAGAACCAATGTCGTCAGGGCGTGCCCGAACTCGTGAATCAACGTATTCAAATTGCGGAAGAAGGATGAGAAGGGAATCCATTGGGTCAAAAAGGCGCTCACTATCAAAAAAAGTATCGTTACCAGCCATCTTCCCATCCGATCCCCTCCAGTATTTTTTCGGTCTAATGATGAATTACCACCTTACTACTTAACCTTGCACGGTAAATATGGTTGCCAATGAATCTTCCTTAGTATCAAGCTTTAGGTTAACCGCGACTCTTCCGAGCCACACTTCCGGTCCTTGTTATATTACGTTCCTCCGGACGTTAAGTTTCAGCGTCCTATTTTCGATTGGCCTCATAATAATCCCAATCTATAAGTTAGGCTATGCTGAATGATCTCAGCATAGCCCGTTTGTTTCGCCCTTAAAGCTGGGGCATCCCCTCATCTTCAAGCAGACGTATTATTTAAAGTTCTTCAGGTTGTAAAATGCTTGCTTGCCGCCATATTGGCTGACGCTGCCCAGTTGGTCCTCGATGCGGAGCAATTGGTTGTACTTCGCCACGCGGTCCGTACGGGAAGGTGCACCGGTCTTGATTTGGCCGGCATTGGTAGCTACGGCGATATCGGCAATCGTGCTGTCTTCGCTTTCCCCGGAACGGTGGGAGATAACGGCCGTGTAGCCGGCGCGCTTCGCCATTTCGATAGCATCGAAGGTCTCGGTCAGCGTACCGATTTGGTTTACTTTAACCAGGATCGAGTTGCCTACGCCCTTCTCGATTCCATCGGACAGACGGCTCGTGTTCGTAACGAACAGATCGTCTCCGACGAGCTGAACTTTGCCTCCCAGTTTGTCGGTCAGCAGCTTCCAGCCATCCCAATCGTCCTCTGCGCAGCCGTCTTCGATCGTGGTGATCGGATATTTTTCTACCCAGGAAGCAAGGAAATCAACGAACTCTGCGGAAGTGAAGGATTTGCCTTCGCCCTCCAGATGATACTTGCCATCCTTGAAGAATTCGGTGGAAGCAACGTCCATTCCGAGGAATACGTCTACTCCCGGCTTATAGCCTGCACGCTCGATAGCGGAAATAATCGTCGTAATCGCTTCTTCGTTGGAAGCCAGGTTAGGAGCGAAGCCGCCTTCGTCACCGACAGCGGTGTTCAACCCTTTTTCCTTGAGTACGGACTTCAAGCTGTGGAAAATTTCCGTTCCGATCCGCAGAGCTTCCTTGAAGGAAGGAGCACCGACCGGAAGAACCATGAATTCCTGCACGTCCACGTTGTTGTCTGCATGGGCTCCGCCGTTCAGAATGTTCATCATCGGAACAGGCAAGGTCTTAGCGTTGAAGCCGCCAAGATAGGTGTACAGAGGAACATCCAGCGCTTCCGCAGCCGCACGGGCAACCGCCATCGAAACGGCCAGAATGGCGTTGGCTCCCAGCTTCGCTTTGTTCGGGGTGCCGTCCAGCTCGATCATTTTCTTGTCGATAGCGACTTGGTCAATAGCATCCAGACCGATAATTTCCGGAGCGATGATTGAATTTACGTTATCGACCGCTTTTTGAACCCCTTTGCCCAAATAACGGGACTTGTCACCGTCGCGAAGCTCTACCGCTTCATAAGCTCCGGTAGAAGCTCCCGAAGGAACGATCGCGCGCCCCCTGGCTCCGGATTCCAAAGCAACTTCCACTTCTACGGTCGGATTTCCGCGGGAATCCAACACTTCGCGGGCGTATACATCTGCAATAATAGTCATTTCGTCAGCTCTCCTTTGTCATATTCTATCCGATCATATCATCAGATTAAGACACTCGTCCATATGCGGGGACTCTAACCAGGCCGAACATCATCTTCGTTCGATTTCCTGTGTTAGCTTCGCCCGGACGAAATTACTTACTCACGATCAGAGTTTGGCCGGTCATCTGCTCAGGCTGCTCCAGATTGAGCAAGCTCAGCATTGTCGGGGCGATATCGGCCAGAATCCCGCCTTCCCTGAGGGAAACGTTGTTGTCCGTCACGATAAAAGGCACAGGATTGGTCGTATGGGCCGTAAACGGACGGTCCTGCTCATCGCGGACAATATCCGCGTTGCCGTGGTCGGCTGTGATGACGGCCGTTCCGCCTTTGGCCAGGATGGCCTCCACGAGCTTGCCGAGGCACTCATCCACCGCTTCGACCGCACGAACGGTCGGCTCCACCAGACCGGAATGGCCTACCATATCCGGATTGGCGAAATTGAGAATAATGACATCATGCTTGCCGGACTCAATCTCGCGGAGGGTCGATTCGGTCAATTCGTAAGCGCTCATCTCCGGCTTCAAATCGTAGGTGGCCACTTTCGGAGAGTCGATCAGAACTCTCGTTTCACCCGGCAGCTCTACATCCCGGCCGCCGCTGAAGAAGAAGGTGACGTGCGGATATTTTTCCGTCTCGGCGGTCCTCAGCTGGGTCAGGCCGTTCTGCGCGAGCACTTCTCCGAGCGTATTATCCAGATCCTTCGGCTTGTAGGCGACGAATCCTCCAACCGTTTCACTGAACAGCGTCATACAGACGAAGTGCAGATTGGTTGGGAAATGCTCTCCGCGGTCGAAGGAACGGAAATCACTGTTCGTGAATACCTGGGACAGCTGAATCGCACGGTCCGGACGGAAGTTGAAGAAAATGACGGAATCCTCCGACTCCACCCGGCCCGCCGGTTCGCCGTTCTCATCAACGATAACCGTCGGCAGGACGAACTCGTCATAGACGGATTGCTCATAGGATTGCACGATCGCTTCGATCGGATCGCGGAATTTCGGGCCTTCGCCGTATACCATGGCGCGGTACGATTTCTCTACCCGGTCCCAGCGCTTGTCACGGTCCATGGCATAGTATCTGCCCTGAACGGTAGCAACCCGGCCGACTCCGATTTCCTCGATCTTGCTCAACAATTGCTCCATATAGGTCTTGGCGCTATCCGGTGCCACATCCCGGCCGTCCAGGAACGCATGAATATAAACATCCTGAACGCCTTCCTTCTTGCACAGCTCCAGCAAGGCATACAAATGATCAATATGGCTATGTACGCCGCCATCCGATAGCAAGCCGTACAGATGAACCTTCTTGTTGTTCTGCTTCGCGTGAAGGATAGCCTCCTGCAGCACCTCGTTGCTGTAGAACTCCCCTTCACGAATCGACTTCGAGATGCGGGTCAGGTCCTGATAGACGATCCGGCCGGCACCGATGTTCAGATGGCCTACCTCGGAGTTGCCCATCTGCCCTTCCGGCAGTCCGACGGCCTCTCCGCATGCGGTCAGAGTCGTGTGAGGATATTGCTGCCAGTAACGGTCGTAATTAGGCTTGTTGGCTTGAGCGACAGCATTGCCCTGGACCTCTTCGCGAAGGCCGAATCCATCCAGAATAATAAGCGCCAACGGTTTCGGTCTGGACATCGCTTATCGAGCTCCTTCCACTAGTTGGATGTAGGAATCCGGCTCCAGGCTGGCTCCGCCCACGAGAGCTCCGTCAATATCGGACATCTGCATATACTCGCGGATGTTCCCCGGCTTCACGCTTCCGCCGTATTGAATGCGGATCGCTTCCGCCGTTGCCGCATCGAATTGCTCCTGAACCAACTGGCGAATGTAGCTGATGACGTCATTGGCGTCTTCCGCCGTGGACGATTTGCCCGTACCGATCGCCCAAATAGGCTCATAGGCAATGACTACCTGAGCAGCCTGCTCGGCAGTCAGGCCTTGCAAAGCTCCGGCCGTTTGAGTCTTGCATACTTCCTTCGTGCGGCCGGCTTCTCTTTCCTCCAGCTTCTCGCCCACGCATACGATCGGGGTCAAGCCATATTTAAAAGCGGCATGCACCTTCTTGTTGACGGTTTCGTCCGTTTCAGCGAAATAAGCGCGGCGCTCGGAATGCCCGATGATGACATACTGCACCCCGGTCTCCTGCAGCATCGGTCCGCTGATTTCCCCGGTGTAAGCTCCGCTTTCTTCCCAGTGAAGGTTCTGTGCCCCAACCTTGATCGACGTTCCCTGAAGCGCATCAACTAGCGCGGCCAGTTGGGTATAGGGAGCGCAAATGACGGCTTCTACCCCGTCCACTTCCGCCTTGCCTTTCACTTGAGAGGCAAACTCGCGGGCTTCCTTGACCGTTTTGAACATTTTCCAGTTCCCGGCGATAATTGGTTTTCTCATTTTCATCCGCTCCTTTCAGGCTAGATTATTTATCGTTAAGAGCGACTACGCCCGGCAGTGCTTTCCCTTCCATGAACTCCAGAGAAGCGCCTCCGCCTGTAGAGATATGATCCATCCGGTCGGCCAGGTTGAACTTCTCGGCAGCCGCTGCGGAATCTCCGCCCCCGATAATGGTGTAAGCTTCCGTCTCCGCACAAGCTTCGCCTACCGCGAGGGTGCCTTTGGAGAACGGCTCGATCTCGAACACGCCCATCGGCCCGTTCCATACGACCAGCTTGGATTTTTTAATAACGTCGGCGTAGATTTCTCGCGTTTTCGGTCCGATGTCGATTCCTTCCCAATCCGCAGGAATTTGATCGATGCCGACCACCTTCGTGTTGGCATTCTCGCTGAAATCGTCCGTCACGACAATATCAACCGGCAGCAGGAAATTAACTCCCTTCTCCTTCGCCTTCTTGATAAAGTCCAGAGCCAAATCTAGCTTCTCGTTGTCGACCAGCGATTTGCCGATTTCATGGCCCTGAGCCTTGATGAACGTGTAGGACAAGCCGCCCCCGATAATCAGATTATCCGCGAGGTTAAGCAGATTGTCGATGACATCGATTTTGTCCTTAACCTTGGCTCCTCCGATGATCGCTGTAAACGGACGGTCCGGATTGTTCAGCGCCTTGCCCAGCACCTCCAGCTCCTTCTCCATCAGCAGGCCGGATACGGCAGGGAGATGATGCGCGATGCCTTCCGTCGAAGCATGAGCCCGGTGAGCGGCACCGAAAGCGTCGTTCACATACAGATCGGCAAGCGATGCGAACGCCTTCGCCAATTCGGGATCATTCTTCTCTTCTCCGGGATAGAAGCGGACATTCTCCAGAAGGAGAACGTCTCCTTCCTTCAGCTCGGCTGCCATGGCTTGAACTTTCTCGCCAATAGCCTCGTCGGCTTTGGCCACCGGCTTGCCCAACAGCTCGGACAGACGCTGTGCCGCCGGGGTCAGACGCAGCTCCTCGACAACCTGTCCCTTGGGACGGCCCAGATGGCTGGCCAGAATAACCTTCGCGCCGTTATCGATCAAATAACGGATGGTGGGTAAAGTTTCGCGAATCCGGGTATCGTCGGTAATTTCACCGTTCTGGAGCGGCACATTAAAATCTACACGGACAAAAACCCTTTTCCCTTTGACATCTATATCACGGACGCTTTTCTTGTTCAAGGGAGTCCCTCCTTCTCACATTCGTTTCGGTTTACATTCAAAATTAGAGGAGAATGATTATTCTCCTCTAATTTGTTAGCTTCTTATTACAGGCCTTTAGCTGCGATGTAAATAGCAAGATCGACTACGCGGTTCGAATAGCCCCACTCGTTGTCGTACCAGGAAACGACTTTAACCATGTTGTCTCCAACTACCATAGTGGACAGTGCGTCGATAGTGGAGGAAGCCGGATCTCCGTTGAAGTCGCTGGATACAAGCGGCTCTTCCGTGTAGTTCATGATACCTTTCAGCGGGCCTTCGGCAGCCGCTCTCAATGCTGCGTTTACTTCGTCTACAGTTACGTTCGTTTTCAATTCAGCGACAAGGTCGGTAACCGATACGTTCGGAGTAGGTACGCGGAAAGCCATTCCGTTCAGCTTGCCCTTAAGCTCGGGCAGAACAAGGGAAACCGCTTTGGCTGCTCCAGTAGTGGAAGGAATGATGTTCTCGGCGGCAGCGCGGGAACGACGAGCGTCCTTATGCGGCAGATCCAGTACGTTCTGGTCGTTCGTGTAGGAGTGAACCGTCGTCATCATTCCTTTGACAATACCGAACTTGTCGTTCAATACTTTGGCGAAAGGAGCCAGACAGTTGGTCGTACAGGATGCGTTGGAGATGATGTTGTGCTGGGCCGGATCATACTTGTCTTCGTTAACGCCCATAACGATCGTGATGTCTTCGTTAGTAGCCGGAGCGGAGATGATAACCTTCTTGGCTCCGCCTTTCATATGAGCTTCAGCTTTCTCTTTGGCGGTGAAAATACCCGTCGACTCAACGACGATTTCTACGCCAAGGCTGCCCCAAGGCAGGTTGCCCGGATCACGCTCTGCGAATACTTTAACTTCTTTACCGTTAACAATGATGCTGCCTTCTCCCGCTTCTACAGATCCTTCGAATCTGCCATGAGTGGTATCATATTTGAGCAGATGAGCAAGCATCTTCACGTCTGTCAAATCGTTAATGGCTACGATCTCGACTTCCGGGTTGTTAAACGCTGCGCGGAAAACGTTGCGGCCAATCCGTCCAAAACCGTTAATCCCTACTTTTACCATGGTGTGTTTCCTCCTCATTCTTGTGCTTAATATATATCTCAAGACGAACCGGATAAGGCCCGTCAAGATCACTTGGTTATCCTTTTTCTATCAAAAAACTGGCTTCACTGAAGATGATTCATCATTTCCGTAGCCGCAGCCTCGTCGATGACGAGAACATGCTCCTTGCCGTACTTGAGCACCGAAGCTATACTTTCGCCCTTGCTCCTGCCGCCGGCGACAGCAATCACCTTCGTATTCTGCAAATCTTCCAGCCGGAGTCCCGCGGTAGGCATCTTGTGCACCACCCGGCCTTCCCGGTCGAAATAGTAGCCGAATGCTTCCGCCAGAGCGCCGTCCGCCAGCAGACGATCGATCGTATTCCTGTCCAGCTTGCGTCTCTTGGCCATAACAATAGCTTCTCCGATTCCGTGAACGACAATCCGGGTATCCCGGATGACCTCAATAATCTCGCGGATATTCGGGTCCTGAATCAGAGACTGATAGGCTTCCTCCCCGAGATGATCGGGAACGTGCAGCAGCCGGTACTGGCCTCCGGTTTTCTTGGCCATAATAGATGCGATCGTGTTGGCCTGCAGCTCCACGCTCTCCCCGAGGCCTCCCCTGGCCGGCACGAACAGGCTGCCCTTAAGCGGAGTCGTAGGAGTCAGGTGATTGGCTACCTCATGCATCGTGGAACCGCCGGTCACGGCGATCACGCCGGCTTCCTGGGCCATCTTGCGCAGTGCCGAAGCCCCGGCCCGGCCCAATTCCTTCTTCGTGGAAGGAGACTGATCGGAATCACCGGGAACGATGATGACCTTCTCCAATCCGAACGCATCCCGGATCTGCTTCTCCATGTCGGATAAGCCGAACAGCTCTTTAATCATCGGCTCCAGCTGCTCCAACAGCTTCTGGCCCGCCTCACTAACCCTCATGCCGTAGCTTTCCACTTCCAGCAAGCCCTGGGTCTTCAGAAACTCGACCTCGCCCCTTAACACGCGCTCAGTCATATTCAGGGAAGAAGCGAGCGTTCGGCGGCCTACCAGACGAGATACCTGAATGTGATGCAGGATGGTGTATCTTTTTTTCAACATTTCGATCATGTCGGGCATCAACTGCTTTTGAATTTCCAGAATGGCCCTCATGGCTTATATCACTCCCGCCAATCTTAGGATTCCACGCTTTGGCAACCATGGACGCGAAATGTCCCGCATACACATTTTCAGTCCCATATACTCATAAAAAAAAGAACTTTATGGACACATTGTATCCAATTTTCATAAAATTTGCAAGAAGGGGATGCCCTAAAAAATAACCGCACAAAGTGACACATGCCCTTCGAAGCCTATTCCGTCGCACCATGGCCGGGTCGCATTTTTTTATTTCCGCAAAATCTTCTCCATCGCTTTTCTCTTTGCCAACTCATCAATTAGCTTATCCAAATAACGAATTTCAACGGGCCATTCCAGGGAACTCCATGCCACCGAACACCCTCCCCACTTATGTAAAATGGAACCCTCTCCCTTTCATTAATCGCCGGGATATAAAAAAAGAAAGTTCACTGAGACATCTCAATGAACTTTCTCCTACTCTATATTAATCAGGCATCGAAGGCATCGAAGTTTTGGTCGGCTGTGCGTATCCTTCCTGATAGGCCTTATCGATTACTTGACGAATGTCTTTGTCCGTCATTCCTTGTTCCTTCATTTGGGCGGACACCTCCGCAATTTCAATACACACGTTGCACCGGGTGCCATGATCATCCCAGACCACCGAACCGTCTTCACGGACTTCCTTAATGAAGCAGTTTTTATTGTTGCTATGTCCGGCCACCTCTCCGCAGCCGCAGTAGCAAGGAATCCAATCGAGAAGCTCCATATTCGCGGCAGCCGTTTGGTACGCATGGACAATCACCTCATGCTTGCCATCCAGAAAGGCGGGCAGTTGATCGGTCGATGCCGTTATTTCCTGAAGGTCTCCGTTCGGCAGACGGGTCACCTTATGGGATTCGTGCCCTCCCGAGTTGGCCTCCTTCGCGCCGCAGGCGGTTGCCAGCATGGAAGCAAGCAGCAGCAAAGCCATCGGAAAAATCCAGCGAGTCCGCACAAGCCGGCGATTTCTCATATTATCGCCTCCTTAGTAAATTAGTCTAAAGACAGCCTCTGTCCATCAAACAAAATCCATTATACAATGAGTAGTGTCACTTTTGCTAGTTGCGTCCTATTCTGATAAGAACAAGCTATTTAAGTAATTGCTATCCTTACAGACTCCCTCCGAATAGCGCATTTCTACTCATAAGACGCCAGGAATTCAGGACAAGCGATAGCGGCAAGGCTTGATTTATACAGCTAGTTTGCTCCTCAAGAGCGAACAACGGAAACTACCTTGAAAATCCGTCTATTTTACCGTCTGCAGGCATCGTTGCAAGCGGAGCGGCACGTCTAACTGTATTTTGTACAGGTAGATTCAAGCGAATGGGCGAAAATGATCAAACTAACTGGATAAACTACAGTTAAAATGGGCAACTTTGGGCGAAACGGCTGTTTTGGCGCAAACTAACTGTAGGTTTTCCAGTTAGTTTCCATATTTCTTCCGAATATAGAAATCTAACTGTATGAAATCCATTTAGTTTTCAAATTTCACACTATTGAAGCAATTCAACTCTATTCTACCTTGAAAATCCATCCATTTTCATCATCTGATGGTGTCGCGGTCAGCGGCATGAGGGTCTAAAAATTCCTGTTGGTGCTAAGAAATAGCCTTTGAATGAAAAGGAGCGCCTCTGGTACGATGGGGGTATCACGGGGTCAGGCGGACTCTTTCAAGTGATCAATGTTTAAGTTAAACTGTAGTTGGGTCACTATAAATCCTCCTCATGCTCATGTATTTCGTGGTTGAAAACATTGTACCATGAGGGATTCTAGTGACCTCTTTCTTTTTACACAATTATAAGGACATAACTTGCAAAATGGGCAGTATCAACAAAAATATCCCATTCTAACTACATATTTTCCAGTTAGTTCCGTTCATTTTGGCTATTCGCTTCAAACTAACTGCATAAAATACAGTTTGCTCCCCATGTCGCTGACAGAGCTTACACGCTCAAGACTGCTCAAGTCCCAAAAATCAACGTCGTACTATCCCCGGCATGCACTTAATCAGGCGCTTCTCTATCTCCAAGGAGAGTACATTACACATTCAGTGGACTTTGTGCAGCAGCAACCCCTAATCGCGCAAAATTTGCCACTTGATTTTTTTATGGCAGTATCATATAATTACTTTTGCTTGTCAATTACGATTGTAAAATCATAAGCGCCCGTGGTCCAATGGATATGACGTAGGCCTCCGGAGCCTGAGATCGAGGTTCGATTCCTCGCGGGCGCGCCATTTTATCATTTGAAAGCTAAACACCTTGAACAAGGTGCTTTTTTTATGTCACAGTTTGACCTTTCTTGACCTTTGATAAAATATTAGGTATTATGTATTTAGGTTAAAAATTTAGTCTACACTTAAAGGATCATAATCTGGATAAAATAAGGGAGGAAACGGCTATGAGCTTTATTCCTATGGTTGTTGAACCGGATGCTAGGGGAGAACGCGCTTATGATATCTACTCCCGCCTGCTGAAAGACCGGATCATTTTCTTGGGGACACCTATTAACGATGCCGTTGCGAATACGGTCATCGCGCAGCTTCTGTTCCTGGATGCGCAAGATTCCGATAAAGACATCCATGTGTATATTAACAGCCCTGGCGGATCTATTACTGCCGGAATGGCTATTTATGACACGATGCAGTTTATCAAGAGCGATGTCTCTACGATTTGTGTAGGGCTGGCGGCCTCCATGGGTGCTTTCCTGCTGGCTGCCGGGGAGAAGGGCAAGCGCTTCGCGCTGCCGAACAGTGAAATTATGATTCACCAGCCTCTCGGTGGAGCGGAAGGTCAGGCCAGTGATATCGAAATCCGCGCCAAGCGTATTCTGCGGATGCGGGAGAAGCTTAATCAAATCTTGGCCGACAGAACAGGCCAGCCACTGGAGAAGATTGAGAAGGACACCGACCGCGACTACTTCATGTGGGCCGATCAAGCCAAGGAGTACGGGCTGGTCGATAAAGTAATTCAATCTCTGTAATAGGATGCACCATTCATGCCGGTTCCTCTGGGAACCGGTTTTTTTTCAAGCATATAAGAAAGTTATAAGCTTCACCTTATAACTGTTCTAATATTTCGTTGGTAAACGCGCCCGTCCTAAGGACGGCGATTGCCGTTTATCCTTGGCTTCACATAATAGCCAGCACAAAAAAACCTTTCCCAACTCGCCTTCCCTTTAAGTGGAGTTGCGGTTGGAGAAGGTTTCATTGTATGTAGAGCAATTTTTGCTTGATTACTGATTCTCCAATTCTTCTTTGCTGACCAACGCAACTAAAGCGTTTACAGCCTGTTCCGCGTCCGCGCCTTCTGCACTTATGTTTACTTCCGTACCGGAACTGATCGCCAAGCTCATAATTCCCATGATACTCTTGGCGTTTACCCGTTTTTCGTCTTTTTCCACATAAATTTCAGAAGAGAATTTGTTGGCTTCCTGTACAAACAAAGCGGCGGGTCTTGCGTGCAAGCCCGTTTTCAACTTTACGACAACAGGTCGCTTTGTCATGAACCAATACCCCCTACCATTCTTAATCACACCGAATTTTACTCCAGAAAACAACGTTTTTCAAATATTATATCATTTTTCCCACAACTACACTAGAAAAAAAGTCGGCGAACTTATTTTCCTGCCCTAATCTTTTCCGCCATTTCATCAATTTTCCTCAGCCGATGGTTTACCCCTGACTTGCTGACCGTTCCTTTCAACAAATCGCCGACCTCCTTCAGGTTAATATCCGGGTATTGCAGCCGGATCTCGGCGACCTCACGCAGCTTGTCGGGCAAATTCTCCAGGCCGATTTCCTTCTGAAGCAATTTAATGTTCTCGATCTGTCTTACCGCCGCTCCGATCGTCTTATTCAGATTGGCGGTCTCGCAATTGACGATCCGGTTGACCGAATTTCGCATGTCCTTCATGATTCTTACATTTTCGAACTTCAGCAAGGCTTGATGTGCGCCTATCAGGCTTAGGAACTCCGTTATTTTTTCCCCTTCCTTGATGTAGAAGACGAAGCCCTTCTTCCGTTCGATGCATCTGGCATTGAGCTGGAAGCTGTTGGCCAACTGAACGAGTGCCTTGCAATGCTCCTCATACATCGAGGCAATTTCCAAGTGGTAAGAGGATCCCTCCGGATTATTGACCGAGCCTCCCGCCAAGAATGCTCCCCTTAAATAAGCTCTGCGGCAGCAATCCTTACGGATAATCTGCTTGTCGATGCCATCGGTGAACAGGAAGCCCTCCGAGACAATCTTCAGCTCAGCCAATATTTCTTGAACCTGGCTTGGAATTCTCACGATGTACACATTGTTCTTCTTAAGACGCATTTTCTTGCGGACCAGAAGCTCGGTATGCAGCTGGAATTTCTTCTTCATGAGGGAATAAATACGGCGGGCAATGGCGGCATTCTCCGTGGAAATATCCAGAACTACACGCTGATTGGTCAGCTGAACCGTCCCATTCATCCGGATCAGCGCCGCCAGCTCAGCATGCTCGCAGCATTCTTCGCCTTCGATCAGCGTCAATTCCTTCTTCGTCTCCGCCGCAAAAGACATACCGCTCACTCCTTCTCAGACATTCGGCGCTGTACCAAATCATAGATATGGCGGCTTAATTTATCGGCATCATGCCGCAAATAGGTGCGGAACAGCACCAGACGATCCGCAATGACACGGCATCCCCTGCTGGTTACCGCTTCCAGATCAAGCCGCACCACCTCGGCCCCTTCTTCCGCATACTTCTGTTGAACCTGCGGCGGAATGCTGCCGTTATTAACGATAACATAATCGAACAAATCGTGCCCGACATGATCGCAGATAGCTTGCAGATGGTCGCTTACCGAATAATGATCCGTCTCGCCGGGCTGAGTCATGACGTTGCAGACGAAAATTTTGACGGCTTCGGAGCGGACGACCGTCTCAGCGAGCTTCGGAACCAGCAAATTGGGTAAAATGCTGGTATACAAGCTTCCCGGTCCCATAAGAATGGCATCCGCCTCTTCGATGGCTTCAATCGCTTCGTCAAGCGGCTCTACGTCCGCGGGTTCAATAGAGACCCGCTTGATCTTCTTGCCCGCTTGCGGAATCTTGGACTCCCCTTCCACGATCGTCCCATCCTCCATCTCCGCCTTCAAGATGACGGAATGGTTGGAGGCAGGCAGTACTCTGCCGCGAACCGCCAATACCCGGCTTAATTCCCGGACTCCGGATACGAAATCCCCGGTAATTTCCTTCATGGCCGCCAGAATCAAATTCCCCAAGCTGTGGCCGGCCAGGCCGCTCCCGCTATTGAACCGGTGCTGCAGCATTTGGGACAGCATCGGTTCAACATCGGCAAGCGCAGTCAGCACATTGCGGATATCCCCTGGAGGGGGAATCTGCATCTCATCGCGGAGAATGCCCGAGCTGCCCCCGTCATCCGCTACGGTAACGATAGCGGTGATATCGAGCGGCTTCTGCTTCAGTCCGCGCAGCATGACCGACAGTCCGGTGCCGCCGCCGATGACAACAATCTTGGGCCGCGCTCCCTTTCCCCTATCTTCCGCCAAGAACGGTTCCATCCTCATAGGCGATCGCGCTCCGAATCTCTATGGGATACGCGAACCCGTTCGGTATCGCTGGAGCCGAGAGTTTTACCCAAATATTCGGCAATTGCTACGGAACGGTGCTTGCCGCCAGTGCAGCCGATTCCGATGACAATCTGGCTCTTGCCTTCCTTTTTGTACTGGGGAATAAGGAAATGGAGAAGATCCAGCAGCTTGGTCAGGAATTCCTGGGTCTCCGTCCACTTCATAACATAATCGTATACTTCCGGATGCTGTCCGGTATTCGGCCGAAGCTGTTCTATATAATGCGGATTGGGGAGAAAACGAACGTCAAAGATTAAATCCGCATCGATGGGAACGCCGTACTTAAAGCCGAATGAAATGACATCCACCGCCATGACATCCTCGTCCGATTGAATAAAGCGGGAGACAATTTGCTCCTTCAACTGAGCAGGCTTCAGGCTGGTCGTATCGATCACCTGTGTCGCCATCCCCTTCAGTTCCTCCAGCAATTTTCTTTCCTGCAGGATACCGCTGAGGGGCGAACCATCCTTCGCCAGCGGGTGTCTTCTCCGACTTTCCTTATACCTTTGAACAAGAACCGAATCGATGGCATCCAGAAATAAAATTTCATACGTTATTGTGTAGTTTTCCTTAATATAGCGAAGAGATTCAAAAAGCGCGGTAAAAAATTCACGTCCCCGGAGATCGATAACGAGAGCGACCTTTCCGATCTTGCCGTTAGATTGCTCAATCAGCTCGGCAAACTTGGGAATCAAGACAGGCGGCAAATTATCCACACAGAAAAATCCCAGGTCCTCCAAGCTTTGTACCGCTATCGTTTTGCCTGCTCCGGACATGCCTGTAATGATGACCAGCTTCGCCAGTCCATTCCTCTCTTCCATCCTCCGTCTCTCCTTTCCCCTGCTTCCCTATAGCTACAGCCATTAGCATCCATGCAGTCCCGAAAGAAAGAGCCTTCGAACTCAATCAGCTTGTTACCCTATTCCTATTATGGGATACATTGGAATAAAAATCCATATGATTGCTAAAGCCTTTTACAAAATAATTATTCTGTTATAAGCATTACTTACATTATAGCTGTCTCAGCAGACCGGCCGCTCCCACCATTCCGGCGTCATTGCCGAGCATAGCCGGCACGATGTCGACCCCTTCCCGGGCAGGTGCGGGAGTATACTGCGAGAAAATTTCGCGGATCGGTTCGAACAGAATCTCTCCGGCTCTCGAAACGCCTCCCCCCAGAATAAACCGCTGAGGGTTGACGATAACCGCCAGCATAGACAGAGACCGCCCTAAATAATATGCGGCCCGGTTCACAATCCGGATGGCTGCTTCATCGCCTGCTTTGGCGGCATCGAAGACATCCTTGGCGGTAATTTGCTCCAGCAGCTGCAGGGACGTTTTATCCCCCCGGCCTACGGCATCCTTAGCCATCCGCACGATTCCAGTGGCGGACGATACCGTTTCCAGACAGCCGGTTTGGCCGCAGCCGCATACGATAGCCTCCAAGTCGGGAACGACCTGCATATGTCCCAGCTCGCCGCCCATTCCGGAGAAGCCCTGATGGATTTTGCCGTCAATAATAATGCCGCCGCCGACCCCGGTTCCCAAAGTGTAGCAGACCAGATTGGAAATGCCCGCTCCGGCGCCTCCCCAAGCTTCTCCCAGGGCAGCTACATTGGCATCGTTATTGATAATGACCGGTTTGTTAAACCGTTCCTCGAGGATTTGTTTCAACGGCACATTGTGCCAGGCCGGAATATTGGGAGACGACAGGACGATCCCGTTAGGGATATCCAGGAAGCCGGCAACCCCCGCCCCAATTCCTACTACTTGATCTAAAGACAAAGAAGCATCGGCCACCAGCTTGCGGACGTATTCCTCAATTTTGGCAATAATCGATTCCGCTCCCTCGTCAGTCCCCGTAGGCCCTTCATAAGAGTGCAGCAGTTTTCCGGTCTCGTCACATATCCCCACTTTGATGTTGGTGCCTCCTAGATCGACACCGACATACAGATTTCCCGACATTCATGTCACCTCTCCGATTAATGGACTGCCTCTGCCGATTTCTGCTAAACCCTGCACTCATCGGCAAGGATGTTACGGCAGACCGCTTAATGATGATAAGCAATCGGGAAGAAAGGACAAGTTGAACGCAACTCATCCTTTCTTCCTATACGTGCGATAAGAGCCGGAATTTATCCGGAACTTCGCCATCATTCACTTAAGCTTTGACTCCAGTCATGCACCATATTTCCTTCCAGAAACTTCTCGCAGTCCAGAGCGGCCATACAGCCGCTTCCCGCTGCGGTAATCGCCTGCCGGTACTTGTTGTCCTGGACGTCTCCGCAAGCGAAAACTCCCGGAATATTCGTCTCCGAGCTTCCCGGCTTAACCCGAATGTATCCGATCTCGTCCGTATCGATCTGCCCGTTAAGAAACTTCGTGTTAGGGGTATGACCGATAGCAACGAATATACCATCGGCTTCAATGACTTCTTCCGCTCCGGTTTCGTTATTCCTCACCTTCAGGCCGATAACGCCGTTCTCTCCGGAGAGGACCTCAAGAGGAGTACGGTTAAGGCTCCAGGTAATTTTCGAATTCTCGCGGGCGCGATCCTGCATGATCTTGGACGCCCTCAATTCATTGCGGCGATGAACGACATTGACCTCCGTGGCGAAACGGGTCAGGAAGTTGGCTTCCTCCATTGCGGAATCCCCGCCGCCGACCACGATGATCTTCTTGCCGCGGAAGAAGAAGCCGTCACAGGTTGCACAAGTGCTGACTCCGCGTCCGATGCTTTCCTTCTCATTAGGGATTCCCAGCAGCTTCGCCGACGCGCCGGTTGAAATAATAACGGTTTCCGATACGAGCTCGCCCAGTCCTTCGACACTCATCTTGAAGGGGCGTTGGCTCAAATCGATGCTGTTCACCCAGCCCGTCTTAAACTCGGCGCCGAAGCGTTCGGCTTGCTTGCGCATGTTGTCCATGAGCTCGGGACCCATGATTCCATCCGGAAATCCGGGGAAGTTCTCAACATCGGTCGTTGTCGTCAATTGGCCGCCAGGCTCGGGGCCTTCGATGACCAACGGATTCAAATTCGCGCGAGCCAGATAGATGGCGGCAGTCAGTCCTGCCGGACCGGTGCCGATAACTACGGATTTATACATTGTTCTTCCTCCTTACCTGATTGCAAATCCTTCGGAGATAGACCGGATCTTCACATCGGCGGTATCCGGCCTACTTCTCTTCGTCCTGCTTCATGTAGCTGGAAAACTTCGGGAAGATCGCTTCCATCTTCTGCTTCAGTCCGCAGGTTTCATCTATGGACTTCACATGCTTGCAGATCGTGGTTACAGAGATTTGATATCTTTTGGCCACTTCCTCATAGGAGATGGCACGCCGGTGCATCTTGGCGGTCAGGTATTCCAGCGCCGCCGCCCAGCCCTCCGGCTTATGAATGACGGGGACCGAAGGATAAGCTCGGGATAAGTATTCCACCCAGAGGGTCTCCATATCATACTGTTGAATCATATCGTAGCGCTTCTGCATATTTTGGAGCGCCAGCTCCAGCACCCGCTGCCATTTCGGCTCCCATACGGGAAGATCCGGAGAAACCGGCGTTGCAGGAAGAGTGATCGGCTGCCCGGCCATCACCGCCTGCAGCGGCTCATTAACGCCCATGCTCCGCAGCGCGAATAAAGCGACTCTTTTTAAATAATCGTCTTCGCCCGGCTCCAACAGAAACTCCCGTAGCGCTTCTTCCACTTCCGCGTCGGCAATAATGCCGAAGGCTTGGATGACCTGCAGTTTGGCCTCTACATCGCCGTGTCTCAAGGCCCAGAAGAAAGAAGAGCGGACTAGAGGATCCCGTTTAAGACTGTCCGGCAACGCATCCTTCGTCTTGACCATCGTCCGGAACTGCTCTTCGAACGGAAGATGATAGTGATAGCTGAAATAAGGCTTGCCCGCTTCTTCGGAAGGCACCTTCTCCAGCTGACTTAAATAGAAACGCGGGATATCGGAATGCGGGTCCAGCTTCTCGGCTTGCTGCCAATATTTGCGGGCTTCGTTAAGCCTTCCGATGTTATAAGCGGCAACGGCCGTGTAATGGAACAAGCAGGGGTCTTCCCCCGCCTCCCCGCTCTTAATCAGTCTCCTGAACAATACATAGGCGGTCTCGTGCTCACCCAGTATGCCCATCGTCGTAGCCAGCTTAAAGACATGGTCATGATGGAACGGGCAAGTCTTCCTAAGCAGCGACAGCAGCTTCTCCAGCTCCTGCTCTGCCCCGAAATGCTGGTAGAAAATCGCCAGATTGCTTAAAGCATGCAAATTCCCGGCATCCAGCTCCAACACCTGCACAATCGTCTCCATCGCCTTATCAAACTGGCCCATATAGTAATAGGCCAGAGCCAGATTATTGCGCGCCGCCAGAAAATCAGGATACTTCTTAACAAGACGGTTCAGCACCCGGACCGCTTCCCCGAAACGGCCTTCCTCCAACAGGCTTCTGGCCTTGTCATGCTCGAACATGCTTTCCCTGCTCTTGACGAAAGTAAGTCGCGTCGGGCGCTCCAGCTCGTAGCTGAGCAGTTCGATCATCTCTTCGGATTCTTCCAGATACTGTCCGTTGGGATCTTTCTCCAAATACTGGATAATCGCTTTCTCGGCGTTCTCAAAATCCTCCATATTGGCGTAATTGTTCGCCATATAGAAGTAACACTCCGTCATGGACGGATCTACCTCATCTATAATTTGCTTTAAAATCCGGTTGGAATCGGCAAACATGCCCATCTCTGACAATATTCCAGCCAGATTGCAATGGTTGACCGGGTTATCCGGTTCATAATCGACCGCTTTGCGGAAATATTTAAGAGCCTTGTCGTAATGAAGTCGGTCCAACGACCGGACAGCCCTCTCGAAAAAAAAGGTGGCATCCATCTTCAACGAAATCACTTTAGGCTTTGGCTGGTCTGCCACACTCAGTTTCCTTCCCATGGGCAAGGCACCTCCGGCTCATCTGACAAGCGGCTGACCGCTTTATCAGGTTATCAAACAAAAGTATATCATAGTTAATCCGGAATACCTACCGTTAACATCTTCAAGGCTTTTCTTATGCCGATAAAGAGAACAGCGCGCGAACACGGCAAGTGGCTGCCGGTGCTTGGCCCGCTGCATGAATAATTTCTGATTTAGACTCCTCCGTATTTGAACAGGGAGCTGATCGATCCGCCCTCGCGGTTAATACGGATGGCATTAGACAAGAGTGGTGCAACCGACAGCACCTTGAAGCGGTCCGACCTTTCCTCCGGAATGGCGATAGAGTCGGTAATGACCACTTCCTTAATGCTGGGATGATCGAGCCTCTGCAGTGCCGGGCCCGAGAAGACGGGATGTGTAGCACAGACGTATACGTCGTTGGCCCCCCGCTCTTTCAAGCCTTCGACCACGTTAACGATAGTTGTTCCGGTATCAATCAGGTCTTCGATAATAATCGGCGTCTTGCCCTCAACATCCCCAATGATATGAGTAATGACGGATTCGTTATGCGCGGGACGCTTCTTGATCATGATCGCGAACGGCGCGTACAGAATGTTGGCCAGATTCTCCGCGGTCGTGGCTCGTCCGGCATCCGGCGAGACGATAATCGGATTCGGAATGTTCTTCTTCTGGATATAATCGCTGATCAAATCCAGTGCCGTCAGGTGATCGACCGGTATATTGAAGAAGCCTTGAATCGCCGGTGAATGGAGATCAATCGTGATTACCCGGTCCGCACCGACCGTCGTCAGCACATCGGCAACCATCTTCGCAGAAATGGGTTCGCGCGGCGCAGATTTTCTCTCCTGCCGGGAGTAGCCGTAATAGGGGACGACCAAATTGATTGTCTTCGCGGAAGCCCTCTTGGCGGCATCGATCATAACCAGCAGCTCGACAAAATGTTCGTTAATGGGACCCGAGAAGGTCTGTACCAAAAACACATCGCAATTACGGATAGATTCTTCATAAAGGCAATAATGTTCCCCGCTCTTAAACCGTGAGAGCTTCACCCTGCCGAGTGGCTGACCCAGCTCCTTGCTGATTAATTCTGCCAACTTAGGATTGGATGAACCGGAAAATACTTTAAAGTGGTTGCTCATAATACCCTCCCGAAACTTTGTAACCCACCTGCGCAGCATTTTTGATTAACTTACTTTATTATACCGTGACGACGGTTAAATTTCCAAAGCCACATGCCGGAGCAGGGACGAACTTTTCGTGACATTTATCTAAATGCTTGACAACACGAAACAACTGCAATTCCACATTGTCTTAAGCTTGCATGCGAATTCCTTACATTCCGAGGCTTGCTCTCTAAAATTGTGCAATTTTCTTTGCCTCTCCAAACCACGCAATTTACTCCGACTTAATTCCTGGCATCTCAAAATAATGCACTTACAACGGAAATTATCGAACGTTTACATTTAATTAGCCTTGTTGAAGATTTATGGCCCGAAATTTTCGCACTATCCCCTTAATTCTCCAACTTGGGAGGCAGCATTCACATGAGATGACGGTTTCCCATAGGAAACATTGGATTGAAAATTGATATAAAATCCACATGAAGATAGATTTCTATTCAAGTCTCCCGAAAAGCGGACGAAGATGCATGTTGATTAACATAACGTTCTTCAACAACAGCAATAAGCGGCCGACAACCGGAGGACTTTTCCAGCCCTCTGCCGGTTATCGCGACCGCTGCATGCATCTTTATTTAAATTCACCCGCGGGCTTCTGAATATGCCGGCGGTTCAGCTCCGACAGCACTTCATCCAAAGGAAGCTTGCGGTCTCTCAGCAAGACAAGAAGGTGGAAAATCAGATCGCTCGTTTCATAACGAAGCTCCTCATTGTCCCTGTTCTTGGCCGCGATGATGACCTCTGCCGTCTCTTCACCGACTTTCTTCAATATTTTGTCGACGCCTTTCTCAAACAGATAAGTCGTATAAGCCCCTTCCGGACGCTCCGCATCCCGTTCGGCCACAATCGTTTCCAGCTTGCCGAGGATAGCGAATCGGTCCCCGTCCGAAACACCGGCCGGTTTAGAAGAATCATCAGCCTGTCCCGATGAAGCATTTTCCTTAATCTCAACTTCATTATGAAAACAGGTATACTTGCCGGTATGGCAAGCCGGTCCTTGCGGAATCACCTTTAGTAATAACGTGTCTGCATCGCAGTCATAGTGAAGGGACTTAACCCGCTGCACATGGCCGGAAGTAGCCCCCTTATGCCATAGTTCCCCGCGGGAGCGGCTCCAGAACCAGGTTTCGCCGGTTTCATTCGTTTTGTCGAGCGCGTCTTTATTCATATATGCCATCATAAGGACTTCCTTGCTGATCGCATCTTGCACGATAGCCGGAACGAGTCCGCGGTCATCCCAACGAATCGTCTCCTTCGCCTGTGCGAAATCTACCGCCCGAAGCTCAGCTCCCCCGGTTGTACCTTGACTGCTCTTCGATTCTGTCAACGGATTTCCACTCCTTTCTGCTTCAAGACGTCCTTCACGCCTTGAACCGTCAATTCCTTATAATGAAACACCGTTGCGGCCAATCCCGCATCCGCTTTGCCTTCCGTGAACACATCGTAGAAGTGCTCGGCAGTACCGGCTCCACCCGAAGCGATAACCGGAATGCCTACCAGCTCCGATACCGCCCGGGTCAGCTTCAGATCGAAGCCGTCCTTCGTGCCGTCCGCGTCCATGCTGGTCAACAGCAATTCGCCGGCTCCCAGCTCCTCCGCCTTCTTGGCCCATTCCAGCGCTCGAAGGCCAGTCTCCTTGCGGCCGCCATGCGTATACACTTCCCAGTCTCCCCAGGCTTCGTTATACTTCGCATCAATCGCTACAACGATACATTGGGAACCGAATTTCGCCGCCCCTTCCGAAATCAGCTCCGGCTGGCGGATGGCTGCCGTATTGATTCCGATTTTGTCCGCTCCGGCTCTAAGGAGCCGCTTCATATCTTCCACACTGGAGATGCCGCCCCCTACGGTGAAAGGAATGGAAATCTCCCCGGCGGTTTGACGAACCACCTCGATCATCGTCGCCCGGCCCTCTACGGATGCGGAGATGTCGAGGAAGACCAGTTCATCCGCATTTTCCTTATCATAAAACGCCGCCAGCTCCACCGGATCGCCGGCATCCCGCAAATTAACGAAATTAACACCCTTAACTACCCGTCCATCCTTCACATCCAAGCATGGAATTATTCGTTTCGCCACCATTAATCTCCCCCCTGGATTCAAAATACGCCGCCTTACCGCCGGCTTGATCAGGCAATGTCAAGTACCAGTAGTTTCCTACTCCCTTAAGCAGCGGCACTTTGAAACAAGATTATAGTTACTTATGCCGTCATCGTGGAAATGCCAAATCCCCGGACATTGCCGACCCTTTTACACCAAAGAACCAAAGACCAACTAAAATACATGTCTTAATTGCGAAAATCCGCTAAATCACCAAAAAGACGGGCAAAAATGCATGTCATTCACCGTCAAAATCCGAAAATGGAGTGAATCGGCTAAGTTTTACCTGCACTTTTGTTTGTCCTTGGCTTATTGTGCCTTTAGTCTTCGGAAGACCTGCATTATTGCAGGTCATCGCCTTTCAGGACGGTGACCGCATCCCGTTCGTTCCCCAGTTAACGGCACATTTTCAAATAATTATCCAGCAGCCGCATGCCGACGGCACCGCTTTTTTCCGGATGGAACTGCATTCCGTACACATTGTCCCGGTTCACGATAGCCGTCACCGGGCCGTGGTAATCGGTGGAAGCAAGCAGATCCGACGGTTCCCCCAGTCTTACATGGTAAGAATGGACGAAATAGACGTGGCCCTCCTCCATCCCGGCAAAAAGCGGGCTTTCCCGATGAAAGCAAAGCCGGTTCCAGCCCATATGCGGCACCTTGAAATCGCCGCGGAAGCGGACCGCCCTACCGGGGAGCAGGCCGAGCCCTTCGTGCTCGCCATGCTCCTCGCTCGCGGTGAACAGAAGCTGCATGCCCAGACAAATGCCGAGCAGCGGTTTACCTGAGCGGACGTAGTCCAGAACGGCGTCTCCGAGCCCGGTCTCCCGAAGCTCCCGCATCGCATCACCGAAAGCCCCGACCCCGGGCAGAATCGCGCCATCCGCCGCTGCCAGCCTTACGGCATCGGACGTTACCTCCGCTGTATACCCCAATCGCTCCACCGCTTTGCTGACGCTGTGCAGATTGCCCATTCCGTAATCGATGATCGCGATCAAGTTCTACAGCACCCCTTTCGTCGAGGGGACGCCTTTCACCCGCGGATCGATGCTCGTCGCTTCATCCAGCGCTCTGCCGAGAGCCTTGAATACCGCTTCGATCATATGATGCGTGTTATGCCCGTAATGGACGATAACATGCAGCGTAATCCGGGCTTCAAGCGCAAATTTCCACAGAAATTCATGCACCAGCTCCGTCGTGAAGCTGCCTACCGTCGCCGACGGATATTCTGCCTTATAAACCAGATGCGGGCGGTTGCTGACATCGATGGCCACCTGCGCAAGCGCCTCATCCATCGGCAGGAAAACGTTCGCGTATCGCTTGATGCCGACCTTGTCACCCAACGCTTCGCGAAGGGCGCGGCCCAGACAGATGCCGATATCCTCGACGGTATGATGGTCATCGACCTCTACATCCCCGCGTGCTTGGACCTTCAAATCGAAATGGCCGTGCTTCGTAAACAAATCGAGCATATGGTTCATGAATGGGACTTCCGACTCTATTTCAGACACACCCGTGCCATCTACGTTAAAAGACAGCTCTATATCGGTTTCACCCGTTTTCCGCTCGATCGATGCCTGGCGCAAAGAGCGTTCGTTAGTTTCCGCCATCCCTGTTTTCCTCCTTCTCCAATTCCTTCTCCAGTCGAACCTCGATCGCCCGGGCGTGCCCCTGCAGCCCTTCGTGCTGAGCGAGGGTTATGATTTTGCGGCCGTTCTCCAACAGCGCTTGTCTGCTGTAGTAGATCACACTCGATTTCTTCAGGAAATCATCGACGTTAAGCGGTGAAGAGAAGCGTGCCGTACCATTCGTCGGCAGAATATGGTTCGGTCCGGCGAAATAATCGCCGACCGGCTCCGAGCTGTACTCGCCGAGGAAGATCGCCCCCGCATTCTCGATCGCTCCGAGATAGCGGAACGGCTCCTCGAGCAGCAGCTCGAGATGCTCCGGCGCCAGCCGATTGACCACTTCGATGCCCTCTTCGAGGCTATCGACGGTCAATATGGCGCCGTAATCGTCAAGCGATCGCTGCGCTATCGCTTTCCGGGGCAGCTCCGCTAGCTGGCGCGACACCTCCCGGCGGACTTGCTCCGCAAGCTCCGCCGACGGCGTCACCAGCACCGCGGAGGCCATCTCGTCGTGCTCCGCCTGCGACAGCAGATCCGCCGCCACATAGGCGGGATCAGCGGAGCTGTCGGCCAGCACGACAATTTCGCTCGGCCCGGCGATGCTGTCTATGTCCACGGCGCCAAACACGTAGCGTTTGGCCAGCGCGACATAGATGTTGCCCGGGCCGACAATTTTGTCCACCGCGGGGATGCTCTCGGTGCCATAAGCGAGCGCGGCGACCGCCTGGGCTCCGCCGACGCCGTAAATCTCGGTGATGCCGACCTCGGCCGCCGCCACCAGAATATACGGGTTAATTCCCGGTTGTCCGGCGGTGGCCGGCGGGGTAACCATCACCACTTCCGGTACGCCCGCGACCATCGCCGGAATGGCGTTCATCAGCACGGACGAAGGGTAGGCCGCCTTGCCTCCCGGCACGTATAAGCCGACCCTCTTCAGCGGGCGAATCACTTGGCCGAGCAGGCTTCCGTCCGGCTGCGGATCCATCCACGAATTCCGCTTCTGCTTCTCGTGGAACGCCCGTATATTGGCCGCCGCTTCGCGGATTGCCTGCAGGAACGGCTCATCCACCTGCTCATAGGCCGCCCGGATTTCGGCTTCCTCCAGCCGAAGCTTATCAGGCTTAACCCGGTCATGCTGCTCGGTATAATAAAACAAAGCCCGGTCCCCTTCCGTCCGGACCCGCTCGATGATTTCCTTCACCACCCGGTTCTGTTCGGGTGTTCCGTAATCCTCTTCCCTCTTGGTCGAGAAAGATTTAGCCGGTAAGATCCGCATCCCTGTAGCCCTCCTTCTGTATCTATTGTCCTGCTATGACCGACTGCAGACGGTCACAGACGTCCTGTATCCGTTCGTTCTTCATCCGATAGCTGACCCGGTTGGCTATCAGACGGCTGGTGACGTCGAACATCGTTTCCATCTCGACCAGTCCGTTCTCCTTGAGCGTCCTTCCCGTCTCGACCATATCGACAATCCGGTCGGCCAACCCGATAAGCGGAGCCAACTCGATAGAGCCGTTCAGCTTGATCACTTCCACCTGCTGCCCCCGCTCGCGAAAATATTGGGAAGCCACATTCGGATACTTGGTGGCCACTCGCGGATTGGTACTGGGCTGCCAATCGGGCAGACCGATGACCGACATCCGGCATTTCGCAATATTCAGGTCGAGCAATTCGTACACGTCCCGATTCTCTTCCATCAGCACATCCTTGCCGACAATCCCGATATCCGCCGCCCCATATTCGACATAAGTCGCCACATCGACCGGCTTCGCCATGATGAATTCCATCCCGGCCTCCGGCGCGACAATGACCAGCTTGCGCGATTCTTCCAAATCATCCGGAATGGAGAAGCCCGCTTGTTGAAGCAGCCGAACCGCCGGCTGATTAATCCGGCCCTTCGGCATCGCCACTTTGAGAAGGTTCTGCATCCGCCTCTCCTCCTTTATCCGAAATAATACACTTCATCATATAATTTGCCCGCATAATGGTATAAGCCATCGGCATCCGGCTGCTCGGCTTCACCGTTCCATTCTCCATCCACCCGGCGGGCTTCCACCTGGTTTCCGGCTCCCTGCCTTAGCTCGGAGGCGCGAGCGAAAGCGGCCTTCCTGCCTTCGGCCGTGTAAGCCACCAATATCCGGCGCGGTCTTTCCGCCGGAAGCTTCGAGACGGCCTCCAGAATCCGGTCCGTCTTCAAGGCGAAGCCCGTCGCCGGAGCGGGGCGTCCGAACAAAGCAAGCAGATTGTCGTAACGCCCGCCGCTGCATACCGGAAATCCGAGATCGGCCGAATATCCTTCGAAGGTCATCCCCGTATAATAGGAGAAGTCGCCGATCATC
Organism: Paenibacillus sp. SAFN-117; assembly: GCF_051966115.1. Classification (NCBI taxonomy): domain Bacteria; kingdom Bacillati; phylum Bacillota; class Bacilli; order Caryophanales; family Paenibacillaceae; genus Paenibacillus; species Paenibacillus sp. SAFN-117. The sequence goes on along the minus strand of NZ_JBQCLK010000031.1, from coordinate 13,268 downwards.
GTCAAATCCATCAGCACATGGCTGCTCAAGCCATAGGCCTCCAGCACATCCCAGATTTCGCACAAATGCTGAATCGAGCGCTGAGCCAGCGGGTCATTCGTCACCGAACGCGCCTGCTCGCAGATTTCCTCGCCGCCACGCAATCTCAATATTCCTTCCAGTTCACTGCGCGTCCCTTGATCCAAATCCAACTGTCTAAGCTGCTGGCGATAGCCTACGTGATCCCGTTTCAGCAGGCATTTCTTGAGCGCCTCCTGCTCTTCCAGGCGCCCCGGCAAGGTTTCGTTAAATAATCCGTTTAGGTAGCCTACGTGGCCCAACGCAATTTTAAAGGCATGCACTCCTGCCGCCTGCAGAGTGGCGATTGCCAGAGCGATAACCTCCGCATCCGCTTCCGGAGACCCGTCTCCGACCAGCTCGACTCCCGTCTGGAAAAACTCCGACTCGCGGCCCGCTTCCTGTTCGAAAGCTCTGAATACATTTGAATGGTAAGATAAACGCAGCGGAAAAGGCTCATCCTTAAGGAGAGAAGCCACCACACGCGCTATAGGAGCCGTTAGCTCGGAACGGAGCACCAACGTCCGTCCATTCTGATCCAGCAGCTTAAACAGCTTCCTGTCCATCGTGGAGCTCGCAGTCCCCACCGTATCATAGAATTCCAGCGTAGGCGTAATAATTTGCTGATATCCCCATTTCTCCATACAATCAAGAACGCGAGTCTCGATACTCCGCAGCTTGGAAACCGTTTCGGGCAAGTAATCCTTGACTCCGGTCGGCTTTTCAAATACTTTCGGTTTGGACATAAGCTCCCCCCCCTTTATAAAAGTTAATGCTGTCCATTTAGTCTAATAGGTAATCATCCGTAGTAACAACGAACCAAAGCCGGATAAATAATGGCCAACCATAGATAGAAGCGCACCTGCCAGGTAGTCGTACACCCTGCACCCATTATGCACCCGCTTCGCTTTAGTGTGCTACCATACTACCAAATTAAAGAATTAATCGTTACTATACCATGGTATGCGCTTTACCGTCAATGTCAAATTCCTGTTATGTTTAAAAATCCCTTCTTATGACCATTGAAACCATTCACCCGCTCAAAACCTGATTGCAATGATCGATTTAATTTGTTGTAGGTTAACACTTAAATTTAATTGCCGCTTGAACCGGGGCATACGGGGTATTCCTCCGGGCTTTGGCCGCTTGGCCCCTCGAGTGACAGAAACCCCGCCCTTCTGGATAGCTTCCCCAAGACCGGCGACTCGCGGCCAGGCTTAATGGATTTTATACAGTTAGTTTGCTTCTCTTGGGCGAAAAATGAAAACTAAGTGGAAAAACTCCAGCTAGATTATACAAAAAGGGCGATATCAGCAAAAATCCCCCATTCTAACTACATCTTTTCCAGTTAGTTACGATCATTTTGGCCATTGGCCCCAAACTACCTGCATAAAATACAGTTAGTCCACCCCTCGCGCCGCTGACAGAGCACCACCGTTAAGGCCTCGCACAACGAGTGCCTCTCCGGCTTGTGCTTGACCACCGTCATGCGACGCCAAACATCGCACCTCGTGCCCAAAAGACCAGCGAATCCCGGCAGACTTAATGGATTTTATACAGTTAGTTTGCTTCTCTTGGGCGAAAAATGAAAACTAAGTGGAAAAACTCCAGCTAGATT
>NZ_JBQCLK010000031.1:0-11493 GCF_051966115.1 Paenibacillus sp. SAFN-117 | reverse complement strand
GTTAGTTACGATCATTTTGGCCATTGGCCCCAAACTACCTGCATAAAATACAGTTAGTCCACCCCTCGCGCCGCTGAAAGAGCACCACCGCTATGGCCTCGCTCAACGAGTGCCTCTCCGGCTTGTGCTTGACCACCGTCTTGCGACGCCAAACACGGCGCGCCGGGAGTCAAGCACGGCGCGGAAAGCCCGTGGTGCTGTGCTGCATAGTCATTGGGTCAACCCACCCCTCGCGCCGCTGAAAGAGCATCACCGCTAGGGCCTCGCTCAACGAGTGCCTCTCCCGGCTTGTGCTTGGCCACCGTCTTGTGACGCCAAACACTGCGGCGCCGGGAGACGCGTACGGTGCGGAAAGCCCGTGGTGCTGTGCTACATAGTCAGTGGTCAACCCGCCCCCCGAGCCGGATCTACTTAATCAGGCCGCTCCTGGTCCGCACGTTCCCGGATGACCCGCAGCGGATTCCCGGCCACGAAGCTGTACGGAGCCACATCCTTGTGCACGACCGACCCTGCGCCGACAACGGCATGATCACCGATCGTCACCCCAGGAAGAATGGTCGTATTTGCTCCGATCATGACATTGGAGCCAATCCGCACTTCCCCCAAGCGGTATTCATGAATCAAATATTCGTGGGCCAGTATCGTGCTGTTATATCCAATAATGGTATTGTTTCCGACATGAATTTTCTCGGGAAAGAACACATCGACCATCACCATAAGAGCGAACGAAGTATGCTCTCCGACCTTCATTCCCAGCACATGGCGGTATATCCAATTCTTCATGCGCAAAGAAGGCAAGTACCGCGAAATTTGTATAAATACAAAGTTCCGTACCGCCTTCCACTTGCTGACCGTACTATAGACTTGCCATAATGCGTTAGGGCCTTCCGTAGGATATCTCTTTACATTTCTCAAGACCGATCCCTCTTTGCTGTTAATTCCAGCAGATCTCTGATGTCGTCCAGCATATAATCCGGCTCGAACCGGTTCAGAAATTCCTTGCCCTTGATCGACCAAGCGACCCCGGCCGCACGGATTCCGGCGTTCTGTGCCGCCTGGATATCATACTGGCTGTCGCCAACCATCAGCGTGCTGTCCGGATCGGCGTCCAGCTTGCGCATCGCCAGCTTTATTCCTTCCGGATCGGGTTTGGCCTTCGTTACGTCATCCAACGTCACAACAACCTGCATATACTGTTCCAGATCGAACAGCTTCAGCCCTTTGACAGCCGTATCCCTCATCTTCGTTGTCACAACACCCATACGGATTCCTTCGTTGTGCAGTTGATCAAGCACTTCCTTGACGTAAGGAAATTCCGTAGTCATCTCATCATGCTTCGCCATATTAAATTCACGGTACTTGTCCACCAAATGATCGACCTGTTCAAGGCCGCTGAACAGCTTCATTTGTTTACCGAGCGGCTCGCCGAAGTAAGGAATAATCTGCTCGCGTGTAACAGGCTGCTCGCTTATTCCCTCCAGCGCGTGAAAAAAAGAAGCAAGAATCAGCTCATTCGTGTTGATTATAGTCCCGTCCAAATCGAACAAAATCGTTTTAATCATGGTTAGCTCCTTATAAGGTTTCAAAACAAGCCCGGTCATTGACTAAACCTGCGGCTCAAGCCGGAATTTAGTAATTCGCTGAGAAAACGGTCATCCACTAGCCAAGCCCAAACGAACCTTGCCGGGGGAGGCATCATTAACATGTCATACATGCTCCTCCCGGATGTCCGTTACCAGCATTTCGCTAGGATTGGACAGCGCTTTGAGGCTTGCTGGATTCGATGGGGTCGGAATATCTGACCTCCGCCAGCTTGGCCTTCCTTCTATAGAAAATCAGAACGAAGCCTGCAATAATTAAAAATATCGCCAGCAGTTGGGAAATTCGAACGTTTCCGTAAGCCATTGCGCCCTGCTCGAACAAGAGATTCATCGGCGACCACAGAATGTTAATTAATGATACGAGCCATTCCGGACCATTGAACGCCAAGCTGTCCGTCCTAACCGCCTCAATGAAGAAGCGTCCTAATGAATACCACATCAGATAGGAGATAAACAGCTCTCCCGCTCTCATAAACGGCCTCCGGCGGAGCCAGAACAGAAGCAGCAGGCCGGCCAGATTCCATAGAGATTCATACAAGAATGTAGGATGGTAATAAACCCCGTTAATATTCATCTGATTAACAATAAAGTTCGGTAGGTGAAGAGTGTTTCTTAGAAATTCTTCAGTAACCGGCCCGCCATGAGCCTCCTGATTCATGAAATTTCCCCAACGGCCGATCATCTGCCCGGCTATCAGACTGGGAGCACAAATATCCGCAATGCGCCAGAAGTTGTACCCTTTCGCCCTGACATAGAAAAAGGCCCCGATGACCGCCCCGATGAGCGCCCCATATATGGCGATTCCGCCTTCCCAAATTTTAAAAACATCAAGAAAGTTATCCTTGTAGTCGTCCCACTTAAATGCAACGTAATAAGCCCGCGCTCCGACAATCGCTGCCGGTACGCCGATAAGCAGCAGATCCAGGAAAAAATCGGGGTTCAGCTTGAATCTTTTCCCTTCTTGAACGGCCAGCAATAAGCCTATAAGAGCACCCGTTCCAATAATGATTCCGTACCAATTAACACTTATCGGGCCCAAGGAGAAAGCAACCGGGTTAAGTTTTAACAGCAAGGGCGTATCCCCCTTCTCTTAAGAAAATATCAATCCATATTGTCCATCTCTTCGTTCATCGTTTCCGTCAGACGGTTCGTAAATTGCAGTGCGGCGTTGTAGCCCATTCTCTTCAACCGGTAATTCATCGCCGCTACCTCAATAATGACCGCCAGGTTTCGGCCCGGACGGACCGGTATCGTGACGAGAGGAACATCGGTATCAATGATTCGTGTCGTCTCTTCATCCAAGCCCAAACGGTCGTACTGCTTATCCTGCTGCCATGTTTCCAGCTTGCAAACCATCGATATTTTCGTATTGTCGCGAATGGCCCCCGCTCCGAATAAAGTCATCACGTTAATGATTCCGACACCGCGAATTTCAAGCAGGTGCTTGATAAGGTCGGGCGCATTGCCAATCAGAATATTTTCCGCCGTTTGCCGAATCTCCACCGCATCGTCGGCAATCAACCGATGTCCGCGCTTGACCAGCTCGAGGGCGGTTTCGCTCTTGCCTATACCGCTGCTTCCGGTAATTAGGACCCCTATGCTGTATACATCAATCAGAACCCCGTGGATGGTCGTCGACGGGGCGAGCTTCCCTTCAAGAAACCCGGTAATCTTGCTAATCAGCGTTGTCGTGGTCTGCTTGCTACGCAGCACCGGAATTTGCTTCTTGGAAGCTTCCTCGATCAATTCCACCGGTACCGCCAAATCTCTGGAAATACAGATACAAGGGGATTGATTGGCACAGAGTCTCTCCATCCGATCCTTGCGTTCCTCTTCGGACAAGGTTTGGAAAAAAGTCAGCTCGGTCTTTCCTAATATCTGCACCCTTTCATGAGGGTGATAGGCAAAATAGCCGGCCATCTCCAGGCCGGGTCGATATAAATCGGCAACGGAAATCACTCTCTTAAGTCCTTCCTCGCCGCATATGACTTCCATACGAAAATGCCGGACCAGGTCGGAGACCTTTATTTTTTTCGGCACGCTTCCCCACTCCTTAGTTTTCCAATAGTAATATCGTAAAGGAAATGCTCTTTGAAATCAACCGTCCCTGAAATACGGGATGTGACATTACTCCACAAAGTGAAGCATACCCTTCGAGCATATTCCGGGTACTTTGCGGGAGCCCGGAACTTACAAACACAGAAAAAGGCCGGCAAAAGCCGGCCCGAACTTACCACTGTCGATTACTTCGAGAAGATCGACAATGTGGTTTCTTTATCAAAGAAATGCACTTTATTCATATCAAAAGCAAGCTTAACCGTGCTTCCTTCCTTCACACCGGAACGTCCGTCTACACGGGCGATGATGGTGTCCTGACCAAGACCCGAAATGTACAGATACATTTCATGTCCGAGGTTCTCCGCTACCTCGATATTAGCGTCTACGATTGTATTCGGAGAAGCTTCCAGGAAGACAGGCTCTTCGTGAAGATCTTCCGGACGGATTCCAAGAACGAGTTCTTTGCCTACGTATCCTTTTTCCTTCAGAACATTGGCTTTGCCTACAGGAATTTCAACATTGATTCCTTGGGCTTTGAAATACATGCTGCCGCCTTGCTCAGACAATGTTCCGCTGATAAAGTTCATGGAAGGCGATCCGATGAACCCGGCAACGAACATATTCACCGGATGGTTATAAATTTCGTCCGGAGTCGCAGCTTGCTGAATGACTCCCTGCTCCATAACGACGATCCGTTGTCCCATCGTCATAGCCTCTGTCTGGTCGTGCGTTACGTAGATAACGGTCGTACCAAGACGCTTGTGAAGCTTGCTGATTTCCGCACGCATCTGTACACGAAGCTTGGCATCCAAGTTGGAAAGCGGTTCGTCCATCAAGAAGACTTGAGGCTCACGAACGATTGCGCGTCCGAGGGCAACACGCTGACGCTGTCCACCGGAGAGAGCCTTCGGTTTACGATCCAGAAGATGCTCAATATCGAGAATTTTAGCGGCTGCGCGCACTCTTTCGTCGATGTCGGCTTTCTTGAATTTACGCAATTTCAAACCGAAAGCCATGTTCTGATATACGTTCATGTGAGGGTAAAGGGCATAGGACTGGAAAACCATCGCGATATCGCGGTCTTTAGGAGCTACGTCGTTAACCAGGCGGTCTCCGATATAGAGTTCTCCTTCTGTAATTTCTTCCAATCCGGCGATCATACGAAGAGTCGTAGATTTCCCGCAACCAGACCCGCCTACGAGAACGATAAATTCTTTATCCTTGATATCAAGATGGAAATCCTTAACGGTAGGTTCATCGTTACCGGGATATTTCTTAACGATATGATGTAAACGTACTCCTGCCATATGCTCATTCCCCCTACAAAATTTAAGTTTAAGATTTATAAGTCGTATTAGTGATATGACTATATCTTATACCAGCCGGCTATTAAAAGACTATGCACAATATCTACAAAAAAATTATTTTCTTTTCGTAACTTTATACAATAGCAAGGCAATGCGCACTTGAACGGCATCGCGAAAATTGCGGACATCCAGACCTGTCTCCTGCTTAAACTTGTCCAGCCGGTATAACAGAGTATTGCGGTGAATATACAGCTTTTTGGCGGTTTCACTGACGTTGCAGTCGAGCGAAAAGAACGTTTCCAACGCGGCAAGGGTGTCGGAATCCGGAGGGGCATCCGCCTTGAATATTTGCTGGATAAACTCGGACATATCGCCAGCCGGGATTTCATTCAACAGTTTTTCCAAATAAAGGTCCCAGGGAAAATGGATAGGATCTCCCAGTTGATAGATTTTCCCGAGCTCCATCGTCTCTCTCAATCCAATAACGGTGGAGAGCAGTGATTGTGCCGGAATGATGGGATATTGAACCGCCAGGTGGGTTTCCCCCATCCATTCGTTAGCCAGCATCTCATGCAACCCCGAGCATATGGAGCCCAGTGCCTCCTTCAGACTCTCCGCATCCTCCCGGCTCTCCTCCCCGCTTGCTTCCAGCAGCTCTACCGGGCCAAGAATGATCCATTCCTTCTCAAGCAGCGGAATAACGATCAGCTCTGCATCGAAGAAAGAAACGAGCAGCTTCTCCAGCTCCTCCGTCTGCAGAGACAGACGGGAAGCGGAGTAATCCCCATGCAGTAAAAAGGGGATCTTCTCCTCGTGTAAATGAAACGCTTCCGCCAATTCTTCCGGGACATCCGCTTCGACTACCCCAATCCGGAGCTGATCGAGCAGCCATTCCTTGATCGCTGCCTTCGGTTCCTTAAGGGCAGCCCCCGTTCCTTCGGCGGCTTCTTTACTATGGCTCAACCGGAACGATTCCAGAATCAGCTCCACTAATTTCCTTTCGGTTTCCGTCATACTCCGACCCACGGAAATAAGCTCGACTTCATCTTCATCGCCTTCCAACAGAAAAAGCATTTCCCCGTCTTGTATAGCGCTTGTATTTCCCGTACTTCCGGCCAACAGGTTCCAATCCTCTGTCGCCATGAATTTAATCCGCAACGGCTTGTCCAGTATAGGCTCCAGCTTGTCCTTAACCCGTTCCCATTTCATGAACCTGCTCCTAATTCTGTATGTAGTTTCCTATCTCACTTAATGATAACGAATGAACGGCGGGAAGAAAACCCTTTCGATAAAAATAGGCATGAGCCAAGATATATATCCGGCCCGGATAATCAACGGATAGCGAGCAATAGAACAATGGATAAGAGGGAGAACACAGCCCCGATCAAATAAAGGAAAGAGACCGTCTGAATTTGACTGAGACCCCATTTCATTAAAGCGTGGTGGGTATGGAGCTTATCGGCTCTATGCAGTCCCCGGCGCTCCTTAAATCTTCTGGCGAACACGATTAGCGTATCGAGGATAGGCACACCCAAAGCGAGGAAAGGAACAAGTATTGACACGACAGTCGCGCTTTTGAACGCGCCGTGCAAGGCAATGACCGCCAAGGTGTAACCCAGAAATACAGCCCCGGCATCACCCAGAAATATTTTGGCAGGGTAGAAGTTGTAGGCTAGAAAGGCTATGCAGGAACCGGCCAGAATGGCGGCCAGAACAGCCGAATCGGGCTGCTGCATGAGCAAGGAAACAATAAGCAGCGTTAAAGAAGAGATAGTTGTTATGCCTGCTGCCAAACCATCGACCCCGTCGATAAAGTTGATCATATTTGTAATGCCGAATACCCAGGCTATTGTGGCGAACCCTGCGAGCCAATCCGGGAATAGAAGCATTCCTTCCCCGATAATATCCGTAATGCCGATCATTTGAATTCCGAACCATAGAGGAACCGTGGAGGCCGCTATATAAATCAGCAAACGGGGCCATACCGGAAATTCCTTCCCCCGTGCCTTGAACCCATCATCTAGTAAACCGGTCGCCAGCAGCAGCGTCCCCCCGATCAAGATCGTCTTCGTCAGGTCCGTCCATCCGCTAAAAAGAAGCATCGGCAGCAGGCAGCCGCCATAGATGGCAATGCCGCCCATCAGCGGAGTGGGAGCGGCATGGGTTTTCCTAGAGGTGGGCCGATCCAGGAAATTCAGCCGTCTTGCCCATTGTCCGAGTGGCGGGACGGCCGCGAGCACTATGACGAAGCTGACTAAGAAAGGCACAATCATGTTCATCTGCGTTGGCTCCTCTCGGGTGCTGTCGCTTGTTTTAGGCTAACCTAAAACAGATTCCATCATACGCTTACCGGCTGGATGGTTTTGCTGTGAACGGGAAATAATTGGACTAACCAATAGATAAAGGAGGGGCTACTATTTACACCATTCCTTATGGCAAAGGTGAGGTTACCTTCCATCTCCCGAATCAGGCCCGTCCGGATTGGCTCTTATATGGCCGGCATCAGGAAGGAGAGGACGGGCAGAACCTGCTTCTAACTGAAGCTTCTTCCGGGGAATTGATTAAGCGCGCCCTCCGCAACCCTATAGGAACCTTGTCCTTGGCGGAATTAGCCGCAGAACGAGAGCGAGCGGTCATTGTCATTAGCGACATGACCCGCTTATGTCCAAGCCACCTTTTCCTCGAGCCGCTTTTGAACGAGCTTAATGCAGGAGGGATGCCCGACTCCTCCGTTACAGTCATTGTTGCTTTAGGGATTCATAGGAAGCAAACTGAGGATGAGCTTCGCGCTCTCGTTGGCGACCGGGTGTTCCACAGAGTTCGGGTAGTGAACCATTCCCCTGCGGAAGAAGATTGCATTCCGGTAGGAACGACCAGCATTGGCACACCGATTGAAATAAACCGTCTGGTGGTCGAAGCCGATTTGCGGATTCTTACCGGGAATATCGAACCTCACCGATTGGCAGGGATGTCGGGTGGCGCGAAGGCCCTGCTTCCCGGGGTAGCCTCCAGACGCTGTATAGAAGCCAACCATGCCCTCTCTCAGTCGGCCCAAACGGTACCCGGATCGCCGGATAATCAGATCCGCCGAGACATGGAAGAGGCCTTGTCGCTTGTCCCGGTTCACTTTCTTTTTAACGTTATTTGTAATCATAAGAAAGAAATGATTGCGGCCTTTGCGGGAGACGTTATAGATGCCCACCGGGCGGGAGTGCTTCACGCCAAGAAAATTTTTTGCATTCCCTCCGACAAGAATTACGATCTGGTCATTGCTTCCCCGGGGGGACATCCCAAAGACATTCAGCTGTATCAAGCATTGAAAACATTGCAGAATGCCTCCGCCTTTACGCGAAAGGGAGGAACGATCCTCCTGATTGCCCGCTGTGAGGAAATCTATGGGGACGACACATTCCAATACTGGGTGGAGAATTTCCCCGATCGGGAGCAAGCTGTCCAAAAGCTGGAGAAATCATTCGTGCTTGGCGCACACAAGCTGACGTATCTGAATCCGATTATTCAGAATCACCGGGTCTGCCTATACTCCTCGGTGCCTCCTGAAGTGTGCGAAAGACTTGGCTTCCTTCCGGTGCCGGACCTGCAATCCACTTTAGATAAACTGATCTCTTCCCATTCGGATACTGTGGCCATCCTTCCTTACGGAGCCATTACATTCGCCCGGGAAGCCCCGTGACTATTTGAGGCAGAAGAAGGAAATATGCATTACGGGTTCTCAAATTTGACGCATTATCGGCTTCCGACAATATCTACAATTTTGCGGTTTCCAGATTAATACGAAAGGTGGATTTGACTATGTACCACTGGGTCGGCTGGCCGCTGGACCGGCTATTGATTTTGTTCGTAGCTTTAGCCTTTCTGCTCATCGGCCTGCAAGTCACCATGTCGCATTACCGGCAAAATTTTCACCATAAAGCCATGTGGTCACCTGTCGTTGTATCTCCGCTAATTTTCCTCTCAGGATTAGGGCTGGCCGTTTATCCGTCCGCCTTCTTCCATTATCTTTTTGTCTTTCTATTGTTTGCAGGGGTACTTACCGGAATGGCCGGATTTTATTTTCATTATAGAGGGGTTGGCGTTCGTGTGGGAGGATATGCTTCCCGAAACTTCCTGATGGGGCCCCCTGTCGTCCTGCCGGTTGTATTTCTCGCCATGAGTGCTCTCGGGCTGATTGCCGTGTACTGGAGGTGAAGCGGGTGACATCGCAATCTCATTATCCGACCTACGACGTTATGAGGGAAAAGGAGCACTGGGACAAGCATACGCGCGCCATTGTTGAGGATAGACTTGACCCGGAGCCTGAATATCGTTACCTCAGCCTGCCGGAGGCAGAGACCTTGAGGGCGGTCTGCTCCATACTGGCCGGCGATTATCGGAATGAACCGATTCGCTTCGTGCTGTCTCATATAGACCGGCACCTTCACTCCAATATTGGAGAAGGTCAGCGGAAGCAGGGAGTTCCCCCCGTCAGAATTTTGATTAAACAAGCGATCCAGGCATTCGACTTTATGGCTATGTCGCGTTGGCAAACCCCCTTCCACCAATTGAAGGAAGACCAGCAGCGGCAAATTATGATCGAGCTTAGCGAAAATCGGGCCGACCCTCCCTATGTGTGGACCGGATTGCCGCAAACCGAAGTTTTCAATAAGCTGCTGACTCTGACAGTGGAAGCTTATTATTCCCATCCACTCATCTGGTCGGAAATCGGTTACGGAGGCCCGGCCTATCCTCGAGGGTACATACGCACCGCCATCGGGCAGCTCGATCCTTGGGAGGCAGAGAAAGAACGATGATCCAGCGAAAATATGCAGATGAAGAAGTTGATGTCGTCATTGTTGGGGCAGGGGCGGCCGGCGGAGTGCTGGCCAAAGAGTTAAGCGAGGCGGGAATGAGCGTCGTCGTGCTCGATGCAGGGCCGATGCGGGACCCGCAGCGGGATTTTGCGAGCGATGAGCTCTCTATGCAAAATTTAGGCTGGCAGGAGACAAGACTGGTGGATGGCTGCCATCCGCTGCAAATGGGACATAACAATTCCGGACGAGGCATCGGCGGGGGAACGGTTCATTTCACCGGGGTTTTCCTGCGCTTCCATGAATCGGACTTTCGAACGCGAACCGTGGACGGAGTGGGGGAGGATTGGCCTATAAGCTATTCGGATCTGGAACCTTATTACAGCAAAATTGAAAAAGATATTGCCGTTTCCGGCCCGAATTATTTTCCGTGGGGCAGCTTTCACGGGCCTTATCCTTATCCGGAGCGGGATCCGCTTAGCCCTAACGCTTATCTTTTTCAACAAGGCTGCAGCAAGCTGGGCATCGAAAGTGTTGTCGCTCCTTTAGCTATCCTTTCGGTCCCCTTCGAAGACCGGCCTCCTTGCATTAATCGCGGATTCTGTAATCAGGGATGTATGCCGAATGCCAAATTCAGCACCTTGATTGTTCATATCCCGAAGGCAATTAAGGCCGGGGCAGAGGTGCTTGCAGATTGCCGGGTCACACAAATTACGATGAACCATGACGGGCGGGCCAGAGGAGTCGTCTTCGTTCATGACGGTAAGACCTACGAGCAGAGGGCCAAACTGGTTATCCTTGCCGCCTTTGTCGTCGAGACCCCAAGACTGCTGCTCCATTCGGCCACCCCCCAATTTCCGGATGGATTGGCGAATCGGAGCGGATGGGTGGGCAAAGCGATTATGCCGCACAGCAGCCATGATGTTTACGCCCTTTTCGATGAAGAAGTCCGTCTGTACAAAGGAACTCCCGTACTGGCGACAACCCAGCACTATTATGCAACGGACCGCGACAGAGGTTTTGCCCGGGGCTATTCATTGCATGCGCACGGCGCTAGACCGGTCAGCTTTGCCAAAGGGATATCCGGATCTTTGGAAGGCCCCGTATGGGGAGACAGGCTGCGACAAGCCGCATTAGAATACAATTATTATGGAAGGGTGACGATGGTTGGAGAGGTGCTGCCGCATGAGGGTAACCGGGTAACTTTATCCGATGAGAAGGATGAATACGGAGTCCCGCGGGCGAAAGTTTCTTTTAGCTATGGTCACAACGATTTAGCCATGATTGAACACGCTGTGGATTCGATGAAGTCGATCTTGAAAGCGGCCGGCGGCCAGATTCGCTTTGTTGTCCCGGATACCGCCCATCTCATGGGGGGCTGCAGAATGGGAAATGATCCGGAAACGTCGGTAGTCAACTCCTATGGGCAAACTCACGATATACCCAATCTGTATATTTGTGACGCCAGCATTTTCGTGACTTCCAGTGGGGCTAATCCCACCAATACCGTCATGGCTCTTGCCGCACGGACCGCTGAACATCTGATCAATAGAGCCAAAAGGTTAGATTGATTTGATTCGATTCGCAGGTTATATTTTGACAACGAAAAAAGAGGCCGTATGGCCTCTTGTTCTTGGTCTAAGTAAATGGTGAGCCATGGAGGACTCGAACCTCCGACACCCTGATTAAAAGTCAGGTGCTCTACCGACTGAGCTAATGGCT